>JBNMQI010000017.1:0-24544 GCA_051277905.1 Gammaproteobacteria bacterium
CTACCAGTTTCTGCGGAAAAAACATAATGAACCCGACTTAAAAATCGAAAAAGCTTATCGACGCGTCCTCTCGACCAGGTTCATGCTCCCAAAGGGGAAAGCGATTTTTAATGAGGCATCTTCAGAGCCACCTCATGAGGGCCGCCCCCCCAGTTTGACTAGACTAGCAGTGATGAATGAGAGTGCTTCGGGAGGACAGCTTGAATTGACAATTCGGCCAGCTTATTACGATCAACTTGACGCTGAACAGACTCATATCCCCAAAGCATCTTTGAAAATGGGGCAACTGAGGTTCTTAAAACGCAACGGTAATTATTTGCTTAGGCAGCTTGATCTGATAGATGTCCAGAGTTTGAATACGAGAGCTACGGGGCTCCCTGAAGATTCCGCAGAAGCTTGGAAACTGAATGTTGGCTTGCACAGACCCACTTTGAATTGTAGAAATTGTATGGCGTTCACCATACAAGCGGATGCAGGTTATCTACTTCCAATTTCAGACAATTGGCAATTAGCAGGTTATGTAGGGGGAAGTGTATCAGAAGGGAACGGAATTTATGGCCATGGGCAATTGAGAGCGACTATTGAGCTCCAGGGGCAGATTACGCCAGATATTAACTTATTTATTTTGGCTAAAAAAAATCATTACCTTGACGCACAGGCAAATTCAGATGAACGGTATGATGTAACTCTACGTTATCGCCTGTCCAGAAATTGGGATCTTCGATTCCATCTCCGTAATCAACATGTAACCGAGGTCGGCAGCTCGATTGGTTATTATTGGTAGTTAGTATCGGTGGTTATCGACTAGATTGATGGGGTAATTCGCATCTGTTGTTTTCGTATTGCTCAGAAGAATGCACCACATCAGGTATCAGTTCTTTAATTACGGCTGAATAAGTGCGCAATTTATCGGTCACTATCCTGATTGACTGCCCGCCAAAGGTAATGCAGTACTCCATTTAAAAAAATACCTCATCAACATACCAACTAGCACCTAATCGTCCACGGTTCTTTTTTAGAAGTATGGTCAACGATGGCTTGTTGTTCTATGGTTAATGATTTGATTATCAACACCCTCTTTTATTATTCCAAAACTCAAAAAAGTAATTTTTTTAATTTAGCGATTACTTATAATAGTCAAGCAGGCGGCGTTTGCGTCGGGCATTAAAAAAAGCAAATGGAGCTGCAAGCAAGAAAACACCAGCGAAAAATGGCGCTGAATGGGAAAAGCCTTTTAGCACGATATCGATCATTGGATTACCGGTTTCTACTTCTGGCAAAACATGTCCTAGTCCTATGTAGGTAATCGCTGAAATAATAATAGAAACCCACCAAGGTGCTTGGGTCAGTAGCTTAAAAGTTGAAGGGCCCTTCTGTGCCATTACTTGTTATCTTAAAGTCGAGTAAAACAATACTTAAAACTTAAACCCGCTAGCTTGTTACTTTGCATCCCCAATTGATCCATTTTTGGGTAGGTTTTGCGCTGAATATTGAGCCAACACATGCTGGGCTAACTAAATTCACATTAGACGAGAGATTCATAATGTTCCGCATCATTTATCCACGATTGGAAAACTTCAAGAGTCTTCTTTGCTCGTCGGCTTAATCTAAATTCTTCAAATATGTAATCGACGGGCGATTCCGGTTGTTCCCTTAAGGCTAACTTTGCCATCCCAATTTGTTCAGGGACGGGAATGGATGTCCATTCTCTCGATACACCAAATGCGTCTATGCCACGCCATGGAATTATGAGCGTTATATCATCAGGAGTTGTCCAAACTGTTTTTTCAAAATTGGCATGCTTCACGATACCCGCCCAAGAGGAAATTACTTGTTCAATATGGTCTACTTGCTTCTGTGTTGTTCTAGCAAGATCATGTTGCCATCCTATGTCGGATGCGAGTTCCTTTAAAGAGATACCATTTTTCTCCAAGAGGATAGTTTTTGCCATTTCAGACAGAGTCTCTTGGTAATCTTTGTCAAAGTAACGCTTAGGATCGGGCTCGTTTTTAATATCAGGTTTTGTAATGGGCTCGTCTTCTACTATTTCTTCGTCTATCGCATTGCGGTCATTTATTAGAAGCTCTTCAAGCTGTTGATGCACTCGTTCAATTATTGATTCAGAATCAATGAAGTAATCAGTTGACCAAATTCGAACGATATTCCATCCGAGACCCTCAAGAATTATTTGACGGACACGATCGCGGTCGCGAGCTGCGGGAGAGCCATGATAGGTTGCACCATCGCATTCAATGCCAGCAAGATATTTACCGGGCTTGTCAGGATTAATTATTCCCATATCAATACGGAACTTACTAACACCAACTTGTGTTTGTATTTTCCATCCACGCGATCTAAGCGCAATTGCGACCGCTTCCTCGAAATAACTATCAAATTGATCAACACCGCTCTCAGCAGCAGTGTATTCTGCAAGTGCGATTGGCCCGCGTTCAGCAAACTCTAAAAAGTTTTTTAGATGCTGAACTGCTAATGCTGAAGTCCTCGACATATCAATCATATAGGGGTCGAAACTACTAAATACATGCACTTCGGTAGTAGCTCTTGTTATCGCAACATTTAATCGTCTCTCTCCACCTTGCTTATTTAGTGGGCCAAAGTTCATACTCATCGTTTTCCCCCCTAATTCGGTAGGTCCGAAAGCTAAGCTCATGATGATAATATCTCGCTCATCTCCTTGAACGGACTCTAGGTTCTTAACGAAGATAGGATCATAGTCATCGGTGGCCTGAAAGTATTTTTCTAGTTCAGCGTGGCTTCGCCGTTTTTCATCAAGTAGATCTTCAATACAACGTTGCTGCTCTGAGTTTAATGTGACAACCCCAAGAGATAGATTTTTGCTTTTCCGCTCTGTTAATGTCTTAACGATAAAGTCGCATACAGCTTGAGCTTCGATTGGGTTATTACGATTTTTTCCTTTAGAGTAAACTCCCTCTATGCGATGTAATGCTACTGCACTGGCTTTAGTATCAGAACTTGGATAGGTCACAAGTGAATTTTCGTAGTAATGGTTATTGGAAAAGGCGATTAAGCTTTCATGTCGACTACGATAATGACCGGTTAAGCGATGATGCTTCATCTGCGCTGATAAAGCCTGATCTAGAATACTCTCAAGGTCTTCTTCATCAGATTCCTCCTCAACCGTTTGTTTCGAGAAGAAACTTGTAGGAGGCATTTGTTTTGGATCACCTACAACGATAACATTTTTACCACGTGCGATAGCGCCTACTGCGTCCCACACCGTTATCTGTGAGGCTTCATCAAACACAACCAAGTCAAACTTAGCCATATTGGTTGGTAAAAACTGTGCAACTGAAAGTGGGGACATCATGACGCATGGCTTTAGGGTAGTGAGATAATCACCCATTTCTTCAATGAGTTTTCTAATAGGCTTATGGCGGCTTTTCTTATTAAGCTCCGTCGACAATATTCCATGTCCCACTGCAATTTCTTCAGATTGTTTTTCAGGCCTTCTGGCACTCACTAGGGCGCTAATATAGTCACTTGTTGTATTGGCTAAATTGGCATCTAGTTCACGGAACTCAGTGATTAAACTCTCATGACTTGTGGTATGAAATTTTCTCAAAACACTAGATTCATCAACGAGAATTGGAGCGAGCCAGTGACAAAATGCATGCATAAATTGATGTTCAGAAGCATCAGCAGTAATCGCTCCTGATTCCAAACTCATTATTAATGGATCGAGCTCAAATTTTGACGCTTCATTTTTAACTTCAATCCAACTACACCAGAGGTTTAAACGACGTTCTTCTTGAATGATTTGCTCACAATTTTCAATAACGCTATCCAAGGTCCACTTAGCATTAATATTACCTCCCATGGATTCAAATGCTTCGCTACTATCGGTGCAAGCTTTCTTAGCCACAGAGTAGCTTTCGACTGTTTGAGCTTGTTTACCGCCGCTCATGATAAACTCACGTCCGTCACTCAATAGTTCTTTGAGCTTCGCGATGGTCGATGACGGTGACTCTGATGAAGAGGCAATAGTCCGTGTAGCTTTCACTACTGACTCAAGTTTACTGACGTAGTTATTCAGTTCGTCTGTTGCAGTTGACCAACCGCCCCATATTCGGTCCTTCTCAAATAGTGGAATAACTTCCGAAATATTATGGCATTTGTTCTGGAGGACCTTTAACTGATCTAACCCACTACTCGTTGCACTTCCGTTTACGCCAGCCAATCGCATTTCTTTAGTTAGGCTGCGTAAACCAAACCATTTTGAAATTGCATTTTTAGATTCATGCAATTTACAGTCGTTTAACCATCTATCTACTGGTTGGGTATTTAGCATCTCTATATCAAATGTGAAAGGTAATTTATTGGCTGTTTTATCAACCTCAAATTTAAGCGATACCGCTGACTTTAGCTTGCTTAGCGTGTCAGTGATATCTGATTCAAACGCGACATGAAAGCTTTGCTCCTGAACACTAGTGACAGAAAAAGCTAGAGCATCGTAAACAGCTAGATCCTCAATTGTTGATGCATTCTCCAAGAAAGTGAATCCGTTTTGTAGCCCCGTTGCGCTATCTACTATGTTATCTAAAGATGACTTAAGGGTTTTAGTTGACTGTATGAAGTCACGTTGCCATGAATTTGACCACTCATCTTGTTCGACAAGCTGAAAAGCTGTTACATCTTGCGACTCAATATCTTTAAAAAGCAATCCAATTTTCTTGGTTAATTCTCTCAGGCTTTTCAGCTCTTCTATTGTTTTAACAGGTGCTTGATTTGATTGATTCAACCAATCCAACGTAAACGCCATTTCATCTTTAAATCGAGCAACCCTTGAGATAGCTTGACGCGGTGATAGCCCAAATGCAGATGGTTTGTGAAGCTCTTTTACATAGTCGTTTAAGCTATGACGTATTTCAAATAGTTTAGATGCTTCCTCTAGCCAACCACTCTGGTCACGAGCTTCCTGTTGATTTACTGATTTTTTTAATTGATCTAAGACTGCTCGTTTATTTGTCTTATTACTGTGTAGTTCAAGGCATAGATGGTCAAGCCCGACCTTTTCAAGCCGTCGATGAACAACATTTAAAGCAGCCATTTTTTCAGCTACAAACAAAACTTTGCGACCTAAAGCAATATTGTGCGCAATAATATTGGCGATAGTTTCAGATTTACCTGTCCCCGGTGGTCCTTCCAATACAAAATCCTGAGCCTTCGCAGATGCGGCAATAGCGACTAGCTGCGAACTATCAGCATTTAAAGGAACAAACATTTCCTCTGGCTTTAACTTATCGTCAATGTCGTTTGGATTTAAAAATTCTGATTCTTGTAAATAAGGTGAAGTGGGTTTATCGATGAGATGTTTAACAAATGTATTGTCTTTTAACTCATCGACTCTGTCCGTCAAGTCTTTCCACATCAAATATTTGGCAAACGAAAAGTTACTCAAAACTATATCATTTGAGACCTCAAAACCTTTTATGTCCTTAACTTTCTCACGAACAGTCGATAAAACTAGGTCAACATCAATACCACTATCATCTTCTGGAAGTTCCTTACCCAACCTAGTTAGGTCAACTTCATAATCATTTTCTAAAAATTCTATTAACGTCGAATTAAAAATAGGCTCATCATCTTCACGCTGTTTTAATTTTATCTTCGAACGAGCACTATTACGTTGAAGTTCAACGGGGACGAGTAAGAGAGGAGCTTTGTATACTCGAATGCTTTCTGGTGTCTCTTTCCATTTTAAGAATCCAATCGCAAGATAAAGCGTGTTTACGCCGCCTTCTTCAAGATCAGATTTTGCTTTTCTAAATAAGTTAAGTAGATTTTTTTCTAGTGATTTTTCTGACTCATTTACAACAAGTACCTTGCTACCTAATTGCTCTAACGCATATTCAACTTGCGGATCGTTTCCTGCCGACAAGCGGAATAGGCTCGGATCTCTCGCGTCGTCAGCAAACGGTGTTTTTGCTGACGATAAGAAATTAAATATTTGTCCATCAGCTAACATATCTTCGATTTGGCCAATATCTGGGCAATACAACCTGACTGCATTACTTCTATCTGAGAGATTAAGGAGCTTGTTTCGCTTTGTAAGGTCGAGAAGCTGTCGTTTCCACTTTTCGACGCGCGTTTCTGGCGTATCTTCGACAACAGACTCTTCCATACGAACGGGCGGCAGAGGAGGTATAACAGGCAAAGCAGCAGGACCCTCCTGTGGCAATTTTTTTATTATTGCTGTGTCATCCATTTTTGTAGGGAGTGGGGTTATTTGCCGCTTCCTTGCTGTCTTAATATCGATAACATAAACAAACTCATCTTCTGATGATTCAGAAACAAGCTGTTCGGCTCGCTCTTCTGCTTGTCTAAATGAAATAATATTATCTTGCACTGCTAACGTCGTTTCAAAGAGAACAATGTCTTTAGCGGCAATTCGCTTCCTAATATCTTGTGGGTCATCATTAGTTAGAAGACCAAATGCATCATCAATTAACCATAAACCGCAACAAGCATGGCTATTCGTTATGGCTATGATTGGATTGAGACCAATATGTTCGAAGCATGCTGCAAACAATAGACTGAGATCTAGGCACGCACCTGTAGACGATCTGGATATATCATCAGGAGTCCTGATCCGTTGACCTTCTTTAGCGAAACTTGCAGGAGGCTCTACGTATCTTATGTCTTCTGCACAAATGACATTCCATATTGCAGCAGCCATGAGATATGGACGCTCCCTAGTATTTGATTGATAGCCATCGAGTTGGGAACCTTGATCTGACGATTTGAGAAGATCAGATGCTTTATGAATAAGTTTTTCTACATAACTAGCGTTGGGCATTACAAAGCAGGCCAGTAACTCCTCCATGTGACGCTGGCCAGCCCAATAATTTTTAGGATAAAGTGTAATCGTCTCTTCTATGCTAAACAAAATGTCATCGAGTTTGCGAACTTCGATAAATACATTGATTTGTTCACTCTCGGTGATGGCGTCCAAATGAGCTTTCGACAAAGAAATGTTTTTGCGTGGGAGTTGGAATGAGTGTCCAGCTACAAGTTCTGAGATATGCCAAATTTGTGGTTTGAATACATCGCTATCTGTGTGAACAATAACATCAAAATCTTTTATCTTATTAGCGTTTTCATCGCCCTCCATTGATTCTTCCAACTCTACTTGGAGTCTTTGAATCAATGGAATCTGTGTTTGCGCAAATGCCAGTGAATAGTGTGATGCTATATCAACTTGTAACTTTAGTCCTTTCATTTACCGCTTCCTTTTAACTGCGTTAAAACACTCCATCTTTCTATATACTATCGTTATTAAAAAATTTTACAAAAGAATCGTATTTGCCCTCTGCAATGTCAAAATCATTATCCAGAACAATTTGGAAATTTCTATAATAACGTATGCGATTCAGTCATCATTTTTCTTTGTTTTCTATGTGTAATCTACCCACTTGATTTTTTAAGCTTACATTCCTTCAGGCTATTATAACGCTGGGATTCTACTAAAAATAACCAAGCAAACCCTATAGCCCTCTTTTTATATTTATTAATTCGTTAATATGCTATACCTTTGATTAGTAGTTTAAAAGTTATAAGCATTACAGGGAGTTGTAAATGAAGCTTAACCAAGTACTGTCTTTAGTAAATCAAGTAGAAAAGTCCAAATTTATCACCAGCCTCGACAAACTTTGTCTCGATGCCGCCAAGAACAATAAGGCGCTAGCGAAAAAAATCGACAACATTGACGGTCAAATTAAAAATGCATCTGGAAGTGAAATCACGCAACTATACTTTGCAGTTCGTGATTTTTATAAAGTATCGGTGAAAGAGCAGATACTGATGAACTCAGCGCAGACTAACCTTTTAGTGAATATCCTTAGCCGAGATGGTAACTGTGTTGCACGTATTAGCTGGATTGAGAGCTTGTATGCAAAAGAGTGGAATATATTGCAATCACTTGCCAAAGCGCTTCACGCAGAAATCAAAGCTAGTGATAGCGATTCACCAAACGACCGCTCAAAAGCATTGAGTATCTATCATGCATGTATGTCAGAAGCCTATACAAACGATACGCGCAATAATCGAGACTCAAAGATAACAGATGATGAGCGTGGCATACTCAATGTCTTAAGCGCTCACCTTGCTCTGACAACCGACGAGTGTGCTGCTTTAGAACACTTAGTTGATACCATCCCTAAAGATGGCGTACTAGAAGCACTTAATATTTTGCGTGACATGGGCGTTGTATTCATTAGTAAAAAACGACAAGAGGTTTTTGTACCCGATGAAATCGTTGAGTTACTCAATGAAATTCAAGGCAAAGACTCCACTGATAAGCACAGACTTAGGTTACTTAGAACGTTCTCAGACGCTGAGTTATCAAATGTCTTAAAGGCTCACGGCAGGAAGATTCGAGGGATAGATAGAGCTGACAAAATACACACTATCATTCATTCAGGTTTAAGTGCACGCGAGCTATTAGCTGCCGATATGCATGCACCTGAAGATAATCAAAACCAGCGCAAAGATAGACTTAAACAACTTATAGCAGATCTTGAGATTGACACAGACAAGCTTGGCACAACGTTGGACGAGCGTATCCATTTAATTATCACTTCCCTCGCTAATGCCACAGAGAAAGAATTTGATTCACTTAGTGCAAGTGGTTTCAAAGAATTAATGAAGACACTAGGAGAGCACTTCCCAACGATTATTAAGGTTATCAAAGCTCAGTTTGAGTTGGAAGACAACGAGGTCATTGATACTGAAAAGCTTCGCGCGTTAAGTATTACACCGTATGACATTCTGTATTTGCTGTCCAATGAAGAAGTTAAGACTGTTCGAGATAGTATGAGATTATCCAAAAGAGGTAACCCAAGGTTCTCAATACTTGAATGCTTTGCTAATGCCACCGATAAATTGATAGATAACTACGATCTATTGGCTAAACGAGATGTTAATGCGCTACGCGAGGTAGGTGCTGATGTCGCAGAAGCCGAGATAGGGGTGAAGTTTGAAGAAGTCACTAAGGCTATATTTGAGATACTGGATTTGAACATTGACGAGGAAGTACGTAAGGAAATCAATACTTCTAAGGACAAGGCAGACATCATCATTTCGTTGAGTGACGACGACATTATTATCGGTGAGGCCAAGACTTGCAAAAGTGGTGACTTTGCTAAGTATTCAACTACATCAAGGCAGGTTAAAGCCTATGTGTCGAGAGCAGAGAGCTTAGGCAAACGAGTCGCACAAGTACTGATTATAGCTCCGAGCTTCTCTGATGACTTCATAGAGTCAGCTGAAATGGATACTGAGGTCAACATATCGTTACTTGAAGCTAAAGGCTTAAAACTCATCCTCGACGCGTTTAAATCAAAGCGAAATCCTAAGTTTAGTGCCAAGCTATTAACCAAGGGGGGGCTGCTCAAAGCAGAGTTAATTGCAAAAACAATTTAGTTTTTTTGATCAAAGTTACTTGCCCCAAGAATCAGCTTTGTCGGAGTCAATTTGTCTAGCAGTGTCGAATTAGCATCGTTATACAAATTGTATAACGTGTTAGTTTGCTACTAAAACGAACCTATCATTGGCATTGAGATTTGAACTATCTTGAACTCCATATTGATGTTCCTTAAATTAGTAGACACTCAAATTACGTTTGAATATGTAACCAAATATTCATTGGGAGAAACGCAACCAAACTGGCTGCCCAGACTTGTCTAGTTTAGAGTTACATATCGCACAAAAAAAGGAACATTAAGCTTATTTACAAATTAAGCTATGAATTCAATAAGGATGAAAATTGAAAATATCAAAAATTCAAATAAAAAACTTCAGATTATTAAAAGATTTCTCATTAGATCTTGAAGATGAACTTTCGCTGATTATTGGTAAAAATAATACTGGGAAAACTTCTATATTGACGGCGCTTGATAAATTTTTAAATCAATCCAGTCGTAAAGCTATTACTCTTGATGATTTCAATGTTGGGTTGAAAAAAGAGATACTGGGATACTTATCTGGTAGCAAAGAGCTTCCTGTCGAGAGGGACTATAAAACGTTAGGGATAGAACTTAAAATATTTATTGAATACACTGAGCAAGATGACTTGTCCCAAGTGCGGTCATTGATAATGAGCCTAGATCCCAATGATAACAACATAGTTTTAAAATTTGAATACAACATTGATCTTGTGCAACTTGTTAAGCTTAAGACCGACTTTATTGAGCAATCTAAAAAGTTTGATGACAACCCAGAACTATTTCTTAAAGAGAATCTTTCTGAATATTTTGGTTCAATACGAAAAAGAAGTCTGCTTTTTTCGGACGAAACAATTTTTATCGATCTTATAAAAGAGAATATCCGTCTTAATAATATCTTGTCTTTTGATTATATCAGCGCCAAAAGAAATGTTACTAACAAGGATAACGAACTGTTAAATTAGGACAAACTCATCTTAACGAAAAGCACTAGGTGACTGTTTGGTCCAGCTTTTAAATGCATGACAAAAGGAAGCTGAATCACTATAGCCCAATCGTTCGGCAACCTGATCTACAGACAGCTTGCCATCCCTTAATAATTCTTTAGCCAGTGTGCTACGTACATTTATAGACAGCTCACGAAAGCTAGTATTTTCCTTGTCAAGTTTTCTTCGAAGCGTACGAGGCGTTATGTGTAATTTTTCTGCGACTTGTTCGAAAGAAAAAAAGTTACCGGTACCGTCAACGATTAATCGCTCTACCAATTTAGCGTATGAATCTTCGCCAGAATGCCTCTCAACCAACGCTTTACACTGCGCGTAACAAACTTTAAAAACTGTTTCATTGGCTTGCGGTAAGGATTTATTCAACCAAACAGCATCAAAGACCAGCGCATTGCTGTTGGCGTTAAATGTTACCGGACACTTAAAAAAATCCAGATATTTTTTTAAGTGTCCGGGTTCTTTACGGGTGAAAAAAACTCCTTTAAGGGGCAAGTTCTCACCCAGCATTTCATTTAACATCACCACCGCCGCACTAAAGTCGCGCTCTATCATATAGCTGGCGCATGGCGACAAAGACTCAACTTCACAGCCCTCTAGTATGGCGTCATTTCCATCCACAAGCTGTCGCCACCTAAGGTGAGTCCAGCACAGTGCATGCATGCCACTCATTACCGTGAGCCCTTGATAAAGCGTTTCAGCACTCATCATTGAAAGGCCTAGCATGCCGTATGTGCTCAAATGATAGGAAGGCCCAACAGCAAGACCCAAAGATTGATCCTCGGCATACTCTATGGCTGCTTGTGTAAAAGCAAGCTCTTGCGCCAAGCTCATTGTTGCACTCGGATCACTGATTGAGCCTGGTGAAATATTAGCTTTATTAAAACATTCCATGGTATCGCAGGCGATATTTTCTAGGTAGGTAACCAAAGGTCCCAAACCGTAAACCATTCTCCGAAAACCTATTTGGTCTACATTACTTACGAAAAGTTCTTTCACGATGATCTCATCTCTAATCAGTGACTGATGTTCTTTTTTGATGCTCACAATAATACTCGAATGTCCTATTTTATCAAATTTATGTCCGTTAACAGCATAAAAACCATTGGGTTTAGACATTATCATTTTAAAAAACAAAGGTAATGGAAGCAACGATGAAAGAGACATCTGCATGAAGATGAACGCGTATATTGCTGGAGTCGGTATGACCCCTTTTGGCAAACATCTCAATCGCACATTAAAATCACTCACCATAGAAGCTATCAAGGCTGCAATGATTGACGCGGGAATTAGCAATAAAGACATCAACGCTGCCTATCATGGCAATGTTGCTGCAGGCACCATGATTGGTCAAACCTGCATACCGGGACAAGTGGCGCTGCGCGAAATGGGCTTAGGCGGCATACCTGTTGTTAACGTCAAAAATGCTTGTGCTTCCGCCTCAACAGCGTTTCAACAAGCTAGCGCTATGGTAACGGCTGGACTTTATGATGTAGTGCTGGCCGTCGGCGCCGAGAAACTCTATCACCCAGAAAAAAAGCGAACGTTCGCTGTATTTGATGGCTGTGTCGACCATGAAGACTTCGACAAAGTCGTTAAAAGTGTTGAAGCCAAGATAAGCGCCTACAGCAACAACCCAGCTTCAAATTCAGGTCAACACTCCTTTTTTATGGATATCTACGCGGCCTTAGCGCTAGAGCACATGCAAAAGTTTGGTACCACACAATCCCAATTTGCTGCCATAGCTGCGAAAAACTCTCGCCACGGAAGCCTAAACCCGTATGCACAATTTCGCGGCATTAATACCGTAGAAGATATTCTAGCGGCGCGTTCTATCAGTTATCCATTAACGTTGCCAATGTGCTCCCCCATAGGGGACGGCGCAGCCGCTGCCATCATTATCAGCGAAAGGAAAGCACGACAACTCGGATTAAATCGCTGTGTCAAAATTCGCTCGTCGGTGCTTAATTCAGGTTGGGATTATCTACAAAAGAGTAGCCCAGAAAAGAATAGCCAAAATAAAAAAGGCGAAGAGAAAAACGAGCCTCGCCTTACCGAAGTCACGGTCAAAGCCGCCTATGATGCGGCTGATATTGGCCCAGAAAACTTAGATGTGATAGAACTTCATGACGCATCAGCGCCGTCTGAATTAATATATTACGAAACCTTAGGGCTTTGCGGTCCTGGTGAAGGTGGAAGACTTGCTGAAAACGGCGAAACCGCCCTAGGTGGCCGAATCCCCGTGAATCCTTCAGGGGGATTATTAAGAAAAGGGCATCCTATCGGAGCAACAGGCTTAGCACAGATTGTCGAATTAACCTGGCAACTAAGAGGCGAAGCCGGTGACCGTCAAGTTAAAGCAGCCAAAATTGCTCTGGCGGAAAATGGTGGCGGCTATATCGGTGACGATGCAGCTGCAATGGTTATCAGCGTACTAGGATCATAACAATGTCATTTATTAATAATCAACTGATATTGGCCAATCTTATCAGCGAAAAATGCACCACAAATCCCCATCTTGACGCACTCACCTTCGTTAATATTACTAACGAGGAAACATTTTCTGAGGAGGTAAGAACCTATCAGGAACTTTGGGATAACGCTCAGCATATCGCCTGTGCGTTATTGGAAGAAGGCATGTCTGCAGGGCAGCGCTTTGGTTTACTGATGCAGAATCACCCGGAATTTGTTGACGCAATGGTTGGTGCCAGCATAACCAACACTGTGTATGTGCCAATAGATGCGAGAACCAAAGGCGAAAAACTCTGTTACATGCTTGATTTTGCTGAGTGCAAAGGGGTTGTCGTCGCGGACTATGCGCTGGACAACCTGCTTGAGGTTATTAGCGAACTGCCCAAACTTGAATGGGTTTGGGTACTCGACTCTGGCCAGAAACACGAACTCGCAGCAGCATCTAAGCAAATTAAGAGCCTGCGAAAGCTAAGCGATATTTATCAGGGCACTATTCCCACTATTGAGGTCATGGCCACCAATCCAGATGACCCCATGCAATTACTTTACACCTCAGGAACTACCGGTGACCCTAAAGCCATAATAGCACCTCACAGCCGCTTTGGCGGCAACGCAACCATGGGTTCCCTATTTGGCTTTCAAGCCGGTGATCGTCCCTATACAGGACTGTCTCTCACCCACGCCAATGCACAAATGATCACCATGGGAATGGGCTTGTATATGGAATTGCGAACGGTGATCAGCCGCAAGTTCACCAAAAAACACTTTTGGGATATCACCCGTTATTATGGCTGTACCAGCTTTAATCTTCTGGGTGGCATGACAACGGCCATATACAGTGAAGCAAGTCGACCGAATGATAGAGACAACCCCATACGCTTTGTCTTAAGCGCAGGTATGCCAAAAAATATTTGGGCTGATTTTTCTAAACGTTTTGATATAGACATTTTTGAGTTTTATGGCGCCGCCGAGGGAGGTATCACCATCAATTCCCCCAATAGCGGCCCAATAGGATCAATAGGCAAACCTCTACCGATTATGGAGGCCCGTATTCTTGATGAAAACGAACATCAATGCCCTCCCAATCAACCGGGTGAAATCTGTTTTCGAACTATTGAAGGTAATCCTATTGCCGTGAAATACTTTAAAAACGCCAAAGCTTCAGAAGAAAAAACCGCTGGTGGCTGGCTGAGAATGGGGGATGTTGGCTATGTAGACGAAAATGGTTGGTACTACTTCCTCCACCGAAAAGGGGGTGGAATCCGCAGAAATGGCGAGTTCATAGACGCCGCTGAGATTGAAAAAGTGCTATCACAACACGACGCCATCGACGATGTTTTCGTCTACGGAGTCGATGCTGAATCAGGTGCTATCGGTGAGAAAGACATTATTGCTGCTGTTGTTGTAAACAAAGGTGCTGCCATTGTTAAAAACAAAACGGCCATCACCCACATCAGCAAAGACCTATTCAAGCTATGCAGAGACAAACTAGAGTCCAATAGTGTTCCTAGCTTTCTTCAGTTTGTCGATGAAATACCCAAGACCGCTTCAGAAAAACCACAGGAAAGATTTTTACTTGAATCTTTTAAAAAGAATGACGAAGTCATAAAGCAACAATAATAACGTACGGAGTAACAATATGAATAACGAATTTAAAGTTCTTATCTATGGTGGCAGTGGCTACACTGGAAAGTTGGTCGCTGAGTCATTAGCGCAAAGAAACATCCCCTTCTATTTCGCAGGAAGAAATATGCAGCGCTTAGAAGAGGCCCTCACCATAGTCGAAGAACGACATGGCAGCCCTGTGAATGCAAAAGCCGTTGTCGCAAACCATAACGAAGAAGAATTAATCACCTTATTTAAAAACGTTGATGTTGTCATCAATGTGGTAGGTCCATTCATGCAACTTGGCTGGCCTGTAGTAGAGGCGGCCTTAAAGGCGGACTGTCATTATCTGGACACGACAGGGGAGCAAGATTGGGCAGCCGCCATTGAAGAAAAATATGGCGATGCTTTTGCTAACAACGAAAAGCTATTGTGCCCCGCCTGTTCTTATATGTGGTCTGCTGGTGCTATCGCAGCTGAGTTCGTATTAGAAACAGAAGGTGTCGACAGCCTAGACATCCTCTACCAAATTGAAAATGCATTACCCTCTGAAGCATCGACTAAATCCTTCTTAAGAATGGTCTGCAATGATGTCTCTCAATACCACCTAAAACAAAATGAACTGGTAGCATGGCCGAATGATAAATTGATACAGGCGTTTGCACCCAATCACAATTATACGCTTTCTGCCCTACCTTGGGGGGGCGGATGTGAGCCCATCTGGTATAAAAATGACGACAGAGTCCGCAATTGTTCAGTAATAACGGCAGGTGAAGAATCCTTGATGTTAGCTGTTGTTGACGCTGTTAAAGCATTTAATGAACAAGCGGCGCATTTACCACAAGAGGAACGTGAAGCGTGGACCAATGCCATGGGTGATCAAATGGACAACGGAGAGCCACCAAAGGATGACATCGATGTGCAGCGAGGAGTAATTGTATGCCTAGGTCAGGGCCGCCAAGTGACTACACAATTTGTGATGAACTTATCCGCTCCCTATTCGTGGACGGGTGATTTGTGCGCTGAATCCGCACAGCGTCTTCTCACCGGAAAATTAAAGAAGGTGGGCTTTCAATCTAGCGCGAAAGCGTTTGGTCATCGGGAGCTATTGACAACATTTCATGACCGAGGCTACTGTAGCCTTCCCCCATCAATGCAAAAAAACCAATAAGAGGACTTCAATCATGTCATACGATTACACCATGTGGAACGTTACTTGTAACGATCGAATCGCTACCGTAACCATTAATAATCCACCCATCAATCTGGGCACCATTGCCCTCTATGAAGAATTCTACGATCTTACCAAAGAATTAAGTGTCGACCCGGATTTAAGTGTTGTTATTCTAAAAAGTAACAACCCTGATTTCTTCCTGACTCATGTGGACGTCTCTTATTTGCTAACCTTTCCTACGGATGTAACACCAGAAAAATCATCTGAACTCACCGAGTGGCACGCTGCCTGCTTGCGGTTACGTAACATGAATAAAGTCACTATAGCCCAAATCGAAGGCCGAGCTGGCGGCGGTGGCTGTGAGCTAGCATCGTGCTGCGATATGCGCTTTGGTGTTTTAGATAAAACCGTTATATGCCAAATGGAAGTCCCACTTGGCATCATACCTGGCAGCTGCGGCACACAAACTCTACCCAAAATTGTTGGCAGAAATAGAGCCTTTGAAATGATTATGGCAGGCGATGATATTGATGCCGCCACCGCCGAACGCTGGGGCTACCTCAATAGAGCTTTCGATAAAGACGCTATCGGCCCTTATGTAGAAAAATTGGCCAAACGTATCGCCTCGTTCCCTCAGTTAGCCATACAACTCGCCAAACAAAGCCTAAATACTGCTGAACCACTAGCCAATGATGGCTTCTTAGAAGAAGCCTATTTAATGGTGAGGGCATTACAAACAGACGAGGCACAGACCCTAATGCAGCGTTTTATTGAGCGTGACGGTCAATCTCGTGAAGCAGAACTTAGAATGGGGGAGTTTTGTGGTGAATTAGCGAAGCCTTAAAGCGAAAGCTTGCAGACCTACTTTTTTAAGATATTATACTAAATCTCTCTGGATATCGATTTGACCGTTGCAGTTAACTGCAACGGTCTTTTACTTCAATTTCTCAAAGACAATATCACCGACACGGATAGCAAATTTTTTACGCATATATTAGTTGGCATCTCACCATCAGCGCTGATTCAGGCAAATATTGCTCCACGAGCTGCAAATGGTAACTTTTTGGTGGTTTCTGAGATTGTTGAAGGGAAATAAGATATTAAGCAAATTTATGGGTTCCACTTTGCTCCAGGCTACTAAAAAACGATTCATGAGAGAGTGTTTACTGCTAAACTTTTGGTTTAGCGTTGAGAGTTTTACTGTGACTACTATATCGCATTGGATTTGGCCATGATTGAAGAAAACGCTGTGCCTTCAATAAAGAGTCTTTTTGTAATGCCAGCACAGAAAAAATAGTAGTGATGCTAATATATAGCTGCACTTATTCAAGATCTAAACTTGCTAAGCGAAGCGCTGCAGCTATGCCGACTTGAGATTCTGGAGACCACTTTACCACGTTCGACAATAGATACTTCGCGAAGCTTTTATTGTCATGATCAGCCATAAAAAAGCCGACTTCATAATTTATTTGTAAGCTCAAGGGAATGGCTTGATAAAGCTCATTTGCAAATTTTTTGGCCTGTGTTATGTCTTCTTTAATGTCGTGAACCTGCATTAATCGTTGTATGGTGTATGGTTGCGGTTTTGCTGCATAACTTGCCTCAAAATAACGCAGAGCCTGATCTATATGACCGTCATACGTTTTTTTTTCGAGAGCCGATATTGACTTCTTTTTTTCGTTTTTAATTTGACGGCTTAAATTATAATAACTTTCACCTACAAAATGCATTGTTTGTGCTTTTATTTCCTTGGAACCCGATATAGTAGCCTTAGCAACTTCAGGAACGATATAAGTTGCTATTTCACCTGTTACACTGAGTTCAGGAAGACTTAGCAAGGCTTTATCTAAAAGAGCTTGCGCTTCACTATTATTGCCTTCAAAAAACAAGTGAGCAGCTAAGGTTGCTTGCGACAAAGGCTCGTTAAGTGCAGCTCCTTTCGTTAGCATATCTTCAAAAGCTTTGTTCTGCGACTTGCCAAATCCTAATGGCGCAATTACCGCATAGCTTTGACCAATTGAGAGAGGTATTATAGCTACCTTCGCTTCCACTTTAGGCCGTGGAAACTGCGCGCCGTTTAAGCTTCGGATACGGCCGTATTTACGAATGAGCGCTTTAAATTCACCTAAACTAATATCAAAAGATTGATTAAAAGCATCTACGCCATTTACTCCATTTGCCTGCAAAGCAAGCATATTAGCCAAATTAGACGTGTAATCATCAAAACCATTACGGCTGCTTAGCATCATGAAATGGGTGACTAACCATGCAGATGGATACATACGGTTGTTTAAAATATCGCTGTCATCATAACCTTGCAGAGAAAATAAGCTGTCGAGCTCAAGCATGTTAATGCGCTGCAGTTGCATTAAGCGCGCACCTGGTGGCTGACCAATTTTAACCACTTCGTCTTCTATTTTTATGGAGCTAAAAAATTCGGCAATCCCTTCACTATACCAGGTGGGATGACTAGGACCGGCAACAGCGCGCTGAAAAAAGTGTACATACTCATGAAATACAATATTTAAATCGTTGCCCAAAGTATTTTGCGAATCACCAATCACAATTATCGGCCCATTTAAGGTATTCGTGTAAAAGCCACCAACCCGCTGATTACGGACAAATTGTGCGTACAAACTTTTGCTATTAAATCGGTACGCAGTAAGTTTTGGCAATGGTACTCTGCTATCGAGCTTAAGCAGGTGTTGTAAAGACGCTTTAAAAACCTCTAGCTGACCAATCATCTCGAGTGCTTCATGCTCGGCGATATCAGTATACAAGACAAAGTGCGAGGTTTCGTATTTTACCCAAGGTGTTTCGATAGATTGGGCGTTAGTGTTGTGAGCCATTAATAAAAAAAACAGACCGGCTATAATTGCCATAGCCAGTTGCAAAAAATTTTTCGATTGATCCACGTAGACCAAGGGATCGGAAATACTTCTTTTATTTGCTAGCATATAAAAATCCTTTTTTATAAATAAATCGAATAACAATACCCTATTCAATGCATCCATAAAAACATAACCAGAGGCATGGTTTGGAAAAGGTTGCAGTTATAAATAGACGAATAGTTTGCCGTGTACTATACATTAACTGTTATATGAAAAGAATCTGAAACAGCTTTAGCTAGCGAATCCCCCCAAATGAGCCCTGCCCCTGTCCGAGAGCAATAATAATCACATAACAAATGCCCACTAAAAAGTACTTAACTGAGGTGAATGTAATTCATGTCCAAAGCATCCTTCTTGTTGCTAGGTATTTCTCCAAAAATCAATTTTAATCAATATGAACCTACACCGTATGCCAGTAAGCGAACGGTAAATGCGAGCATCGAAAAACACACCAAATAGCGTTAAGAAGCCAAGGTTAATTGAGCTGCAAAACGGGTGATGCTTAGTTAGCTGTCTGCTAAGCAGAGCCTGCCAATCTGGTTCGCATCGACTGCTGCAAATGACAAAAACTGCTTCTACATATTAGAACGGCTATGACAGCTATTGCGGTTTAGCCGACCGTTGAGTGTATGTCCTGCGCATTCCGAAAGTGCGCATTGCTATCCCAGCGTTATTCTTTAAATAACCCCGAACTTGATAATTTACGCGCAATGGGAAGCAATTCATGGTCACGAAATTCAGTATCTGCGGTGCCAAACCATACCATCACCATGTCATTGTTTGGCGATACATAAATGCCTTGACCAGAATAGCCTGATTTAAACATATCCCCATCTTCCCAAATCAAGTCCCATTGCCATCGGCTGTGCAAGGGGGCATCGCCGTCAAACAGTGAATTCAATTGTTCTACTCTTGCATCAGAAAACAGAGGACGATGTTTATTCTTTAAAAAATCACGATGAGACTTTCCGATTTTCTCCCAAGCTTCATCGTCGTCAATAAACATTAAGCCAAATCTTGCAATGTCTTTTAGTCGTGCACTCAGGCCACCAGAAGTATAGGCCTCACCATAACTATTTATAACCATAAGTCCGTCTGCTTCAGCTCCCATTGGTCTCCATAGTAATTCAGCAATCGCACGAGAAATCGGCTTTTTAGTTATCGCTTCAACCACTAAGCCCGTAATTATCGTATTTGACGACGTATATTCGGTTTCTTCACCCGCTTTGCGGTGAGCACTCATGGTTTTTAAAAATTCAGTTGAAGAACTTACTTTGTTGCGAACCTGTGGTGTAATTCCTAGCGTTTCTTCAGCGCGATACACACAGACTTCAGAATTTTGATAGCCATCACTATCACGGCAGTCTATTCCCGATGTCATATCAACCACATCTTGCAGAATAATATCGCCCCAAGCGCTATTCGCAAAGTCTGGCAAGTAGCGTTTCACGGGTGATTGCATATCGACTTTGCCCATCTCTTCAAGCTTGGCAAGCGCAGTGGAAGTGACAACCTTTGTGACTGACCATGACATATGACGCTCAAGTGGGCCAACCGTTTTATAACGTTGATAAACAATCTTACCCTTGTGCAATATCATTACACTGTCTATGCCAGTATCAGCAGAAACATAGTTATTGAAGCTTTGTGACTTGGCGTTTACCATCACCTGCCAATCATCAATCTTATTGTTTAAGGCCGATGCTAAAGGACGAATTTTGTCGTGATAAATAGTGGTATGAGGAAAGAGTCCAGGCATTTCTCGCCAAGCAAAGCGGCTGGGCTCACCCCCTAAATCAAATTCTACATGTTTGTAGTCGTTATACATTTTGCTGTGATAATTTAAGTCAGTGTGGGATCTGTCTTCTTGAGCAAATGCAGACAAAGTAATTAAACTCACCCCACCTATTACAACTAGCTTCCATTTATTTTTGATTGGCATAATTTTCCAAATAACGATTATTCTAAACAACCATGGGTTTGGAATATAAAGATGCAACCAGGAATTTGCAATATAAAGGTAATAGAGAATGAGTTTTTTTAAAGCACCGCGTAATTGTATAAGGTACCTTGAGTAAAATCTATACAACGAATTGCCGGCATTGCGTGCATCGGGCCTGTTTATTTTTGGTTTATCAGTAATAAGACTTGCAGTGAGAATGCCACTCGCTAAACAGAGCGCTTAAACCGAACAAAAGAAAGTACCTTTAGTCGGTTTAAGTTTAGCTGAAGTTTATGCCTAATTTGAGTTTATTTAGTCCAGTTAACACGACCATTTACCGTTGGTGTATCACTATTTTCAGACGCACAACTAAAGGCAAACCGTAAGTCGATATGAGTGAGTTCAAGCTCACTATTGTAAGTCACTTCGTCAACATTTATCCAGCCAACTTCTGTGGAACAGGTAAGTGAATTCATACCAAGGCTCACGGAACCTTTTGCCGGGTTGTTGCCCAAAATATTGTCATAAAAACCCACTTCTAACTTTTCTTGTAAATAAGTTCCGTTAATGTACAGCGAAAATTCATTAACGTGCTCGTAGATTGTATTAGGTGTTTGTGCTGCAAAAATTAATTGCCAAGAATTTACTGCCGAGTATACAACACGACCTCCGATTATTTGCTCAAAAACAATGTGAACTGGCTTATCAACAGTAGTCACGCCAAGTGCATCGTTTCTATTCCATATAGAATTGCTTAGTATTTCTAAACGCAGAGTATTTTTATTGCCGCAAGCGTTTTCTAAACTGGCGCTTGGTGTCCACAAATTATTGGGACTTGAGAGAGGGTTTGAAGGTTTTTTTCCTTTATCTTGTGACCAAACAAGCTTACCTCTTGCAGCCTTACCTGTGTAATTCGTGATCACTTCAAAGCGCATAATCATTTCAGTCAGTTTACCGTTTTCATAAGTTACGTGATCTATCGCATACCAGCCGCCAAATTTACTGGCGGTTCGACCATTCATGCCCAAATAGATAAAACCACGAGCAAGATTAGAGTTAGCAGAGAAGTTATAAGGTCCGTAAAAACCTTTCTCAAACTTATCAATAGACGGCATATGAAAAAGTCCAACTGAGGCGTATTTATCGGTTATAAATCTAAAATTAACGGCACCTGCAAGATCATCCTCCAACACAAATTGTGCATTGTCGAAGTGGTATTCATAGGTTAGCCCGTCAGAAATATACTCACCGTCATCGCCTTCTATATACAAGTAGTTTCCGTCTGCCAGTGTGATATCTTCAGAAATATTCCATAAATCGTCAGGGATTTCTGTTGGCCTCGGCGGTTGTGTCGTGTCGTTGTTATTCCATAATAATCGAGCGTGCGAGGTGTTGCCATCAGTACATTCATAGGTTACTCGAACATCAAGCAGGTCAAGCATGCCTTGCTCTGAATAGATCGCTTTATCAACCACATAATAAGATTCATCAACCTGACAGTTGGGCCAGCTTTGAATAGTAAAACCTGTTTGGCCGGGTATTAAAACACCTTCAAACACCCATCCCATACGTGCAGGGCCCAACTCATAAGGTGTTGCATCCGGTGTTGTATTATAGAGTCCTTCAGTAAATCGATTCATCCCACCCATAGTAACCAATGTCGGGCTCCAGGTAGCGTCGCCTGCGCTTGTGAATTGTGCCTCTACAGCACCTTGTGGACGTTGAATTTCGTCAAGCGTAAAAATAGAATCAGCCTGATTTTGTAAAAATTCAAGGCCTCTGTAATCGGCAACGTAAATATGGGTTTTATCTAACGCTAATATATGCTCAGGCGGTGTCCAAAAGTTATCCGGTATTGGCTCTATTGTTGGTTGAGGATGTAAATATGAATTTGTCCAAAGTAAGCGCCCAGCCAGCTCCTTTTCTTCACATGACACGGCAAAACGCATATCAACAAATGAAAATGCCCCGTTAACGTAGCCTATATCATCAATAATAATCGTGGTTTCATAGTCGTTCGGGCAAAAATCGTCATAAGGTTTAACCATTAAATCAACAATATAAAGCTCTGGATCTTGCTCGGTATACTTACCAGGTTGGATCCAACCTTCGATGCCCAGTAATATAAAATTAATACTTCGCAGCTGGTTACTTTCATTGTTAACGTTAATAAAAAAACCAAATTCTACTGATAAATCAGTTTCTGCTTTTAGGTGCAACTCTTCAATAACAGTTCCGTTTTCGGCTTTATTTTTAATCGCTAAAAACAAATGGTCAGAGGCCATTCCCTGTAAATAGGTTGGCAGCTTTTCAATCAATGAGTCAGTATAGCGAGTAGTTGCTGAGGCGCTGTTATTTAAAATGCCAGCCGTGTTTTTCCCTTGCACTGTGACCAAAGGACTGCCTAGTGCTGCTTTTTCGTTAATTACACAATGGGTTGTATATTCTGGCTCTGGCTCTGGCTCTGGCAGCGTAACCTCAGGAGAGCTAGTATTACCATCAGAACCACCTCCGCAGCCAAAAAGTACACCTAACCACAACAAAAGTATTAACGTGCGAAATAATGTAGACATTTACATCCTTTTTATGACTGTTTACCTGTGAGCTTAACCCTTACTTGCTATGCTACTGTATTTGTTTATATAAAATCACTTTATTTATCAATTATATAAGTTACAAACTGTTTATTTATTGAAGTGGCCCAACAGTTCTCAGTATCAAGTAGGATGTCAGCGTTGGATGGGCTCGTGCATTAGATTAGCGGAATGGGCTAGATGATGCAATTTGTCGTGTTACTGTTATTACCGAGAAAATAGATACATCATTTCCAGCCTTCAGCTTCAAAGCGAGCAACTCTTGCCTCTGCCTCCGTGCAATGGGTAAGTAATATCAATTCTGATAGCGTGATACTTGGGATTTGCGTGATCAATCGAATCAACTTTGCTTCTACTGTTTCTAATTTATCAACATGTTCCAATAAAGCAGTTTCAATCTTTTTGATAAGGTAATGAAACTCTCCATCACCTTGTTTATTTAGCTTCTGGGAAATCATTTGATGTGCTTTTAGCTGCTCGCCATAAGTTTGAACCTTTTTCGCATCACCAGTTATACGCCAATTTCTTGAGCGACGTGTTCGTTTTAACTCGCATTCATACTGCAATGCAATTGCTTTAGCTTGTTTAGCTGTCTCGCCCCTTATTCGATGGATTAGCGAAGGAAGCGCAATAACAATATCTTTATTCATGGCTGAGAGTGAGCAAGTTTAATAAGGCTTTGTACCAACTATTAAATCATTAAGTGGGATATTCCCCCACTTATTTTTGTTATTAAACGAATAAATCGAAAGAACTAGCGCTATTAAACATTGAGGCAGCGGAGCGTTCTGGATTTCATAATCAATTTCTGGATTTTGATTCAACCTTGGAGGGCATTTGTAAACCACCAATAAAGAATCATTATATTAATGCCTAACACACCGTTTCTGCCGTTCAGCCGACCTTCAGAGATACAGCCTCGACGACCCCAAAGATCAAAATACAGAAGTGCCGCAAACCAAATATAATATAACTCTTGGAACCGACATTAATACCTATCCTGTATCAACATAAATTCTAAAAAGCTCAAAGAGGTGCACTTCTGCGTTTACTAACATCATTACGACAAACTTCTTTTTAATGCATCCGAACTTATATTCATACTAATTTAAGGAGGCTCAATTGTGCGAAGCCTATTTTCTAGCTCAATATGCTTCTGTGACAATTCACTGAACAGTCTCTCTATACTTGCTTCAGTTTTGGATTGCTCTGATAGTGCCGCCAACTGACCTTTAAGTTGAGCATTTTTATTTTCTAGTTCTCTTTGGTTTGCCTCGTAGGCTTCAACCCTAGTTTCAAGTTTCTCAATTCGCTTATCCCCGTCTTCAATGGCACTGTTTGCTTCTTTTGTCAGACTGTCAAATTCTTCAAGTTTTTGGTTAT
>JBNMQI010000018.1:0-23422 GCA_051277905.1 Gammaproteobacteria bacterium
TCAGATATCGAGAAAGATGGTTGGAACGCGGCAAAGAATATTGGTAGAGGGTACTTCTCGTAAAAGTGAGGAAGAGATGCAAGGACGAACTGAAAATAATCGGGTGGTAAACTTTGCCGGTACAGAAGTCAAACCAGGTCAATTTATTGATGTCACGATAACGGCTGCACTCAACAATTCATTACGAGGAGAAATAATAGCTGTATGAATCAGGAAAGCGGGACAAAAGATGTGCAAGCAATATATCCTCAATATATTAATACCTATGAGCAACAGGATAAAATCAGTTTGGTAGATCTGTGGATTGCATTGCTCAAGTTTAAAAAAGTGTACTTATGGGCATTCATTTTTTCAATAATGGTGGGGATATCTGCAGTAACATTGCTTAGTACGCCAAAATATACGATGACTACTACGTTGAAAATAGCGGACTATAATCTTACTCCAATTGAATCCCCCGTGTTGGTTATAAGCAGAATTAACTCTGTGGTTCTCCCTGAAATGGCAAGAGCTGCGTTAAAGACTAACATTCGGGCAAGTTTTGAGGTTGATGTTTCAAATCCTAAAGGGACAAACTTGATTGTAATCGAGAGTAAAGTACTTGAAAATCAAGTAGACGTATATAGTGATTTTCACTCCAGACTTGGTGCTAGAATCATTAATGCGCATCAGGACCTTTTGTTTAAACGCAATTCGGATTTACGAAAACAAATAGTAATAGAAGAGAAATTTAGCCTTGAGCCTCTTGCTCTTGACGCATATATGAAGAAATTTCATCCTGAAGTAACGACTAGTATTAACCAACTGAACAATACAATTAAAAGTCTGACTGATAAAAAAGTTCAGGAGCAGTCTAAAACTGATCCGGAAGCGTTGGCACGAATGATGTTAATTAATCAGGAAGCTGGGGTCTTAATTGATCAGAAAATATCTTTAGTGAATAATGTGACTGTTTACTTCAATCAGTATATGGCAAAAAGTGAAAAGGGCGAGAGAATACTTCTGGAACTTAAGGACAAAGTTCAGAATGAATTGTCAAATATTGTCACTCAGTCGGAAGTCTCACGTGAACCCATTAATCGATCTAAGAGCGTGCTCTATTCTATCGTCATATTATTGTCATTATTTCTTGCCTTTGCTTTTACCTTAATTGCAATGTTCCGCGCCCAAGTAATCGAACGTCTAGCAGAAAAGGCCAAACAATAAAAAAAGTAATCAATTTTAGTTTTCTTGAAACCACTCAGCTCGTTAACTTTTGTGGTCCCTTGAATCAAAACCTAAAGCGCATTGAAGCTCAGCTTTATCTTAAGTTAAGTGTTAAGGATGGAAAGCTTTCGGTAAGCTCAAAAGAAGCTATTTTACCGCGTGCAATTAAATCAATAGAACAGTTAATTGCAATGACCGTCGATCATGCGTTGTCAATCGATGAAATTGATAGTGTTTTAAATGCACCGAATCAAGAAGAGCTTGAAAATTTTGATGCGCAAACAGTCAAATTAAAGAAAAAGTTCATCCGACCTAAAACTGAGCTTCAAAGTCAGTATATGGAGAGCATTTCGAAAAAAGTGATTAACTTTGGCGTTGGCCCAGCCGGTACAGGAAAGACTTATTTAGCAGTTGCCAAAGCCGTTCAGGCCCTAGAAAATGAAGAGGTTGCTCGGTTAATTTTAACTCGACCAGCTGTGGAAGCTGGCGAAAAACTAGGTTTTTTACCTGGTGATTTGTCACAAAAAGTCGACCCCTATCTGCGCCCTGTTTATGACGCACTTTATGAAATGCTCGGATTCGACAAGGTCGAAAAGTTAATATCTCGTCATATAATCGAAGTTGCTCCGCTGGCTTATATGCGAGGGCGAACCTTGAATAATGCCTTTGTAATTTTGGATGAAGCGCAAAATACAACACCAATGCAAATGAAGATGTTCCTGACTCGAATTGGTTTTGGAACCAAGGCGGTTGTCACTGGTGATATTACGCAAATTGATTTACCGGCCAATCAAAGTTCTGGTTTAAGCCACAGCCTTAATATTTTGAAAAAAATTGAAGCAATTGGCATCGTCAATTTCACTTCAGGTGATGTGGTTCGTCACCCACTGGTGCAAAATATTGTCGAAGCTTATGATGAATACGAAAAATAGTGTCGATTGATACCCTCGAAAACCATGGTTAATGTTGACCTGCAAAATGATGATGAGTTTGAATCTATACCCTCTATTGATCAGTTTCAACAGTGGATCGAATCGTCACTTCTGCAGCCATTCATAAGCTTAGAGCAAACCATACGGGTGGTTTCTGAAACAGAGAGTCAAACGCTCAATAGGCAGTTTCGAAGTAAGGATAAATCGACTAATGTGCTTTCTTTTCCATCAGACGACGACTATCTTGAATACAATTGTCTGGGTGACCTGGTGATTTGTGTAGCAGTGGTTGAGTCTGAGGCCTTGTTGCAAGGTAAAGCTTGTGATGCTCATTGGGCTCATATGGTGGTTCACGGTATGCTCCATTTACAGGGGTTTGACCATCAACATGATGACGAAGCTCACGAAATGGAAGCATTAGAAATTAAAATTTTATCTACTCTAGGTTATAATAGTCCTTACAATGAATTGTAAGTTTTACTTCTTTAGGAGCCGTAATGACAGGCGCTGATAACAGCGGGTCGACTAAGGGTTGGCTGGAACGCATTTCGAATGCATTTACCAGTGAACCCCAAACTCAAAAACAGTTACTGGATCTGTTAAAAAATCTGCAGGCTGATCAATTAATTGGTGCTGAAGAACTATTCATGATTGAAGGTGTTTTACAGGTTTCAGACATGCAAGCTCGAGATATCATGATTCCCCGAGGTCAGATGGTTGTCCTCGACCATGATGATTCGTTTGCTACTATTATCGAAAAAATAACAGAATCTGGCCACTCCCGCTTTCCTGTTATCGATGATGACAAAGATGATGTGGTTGGCATTTTACTCGCTAAAGACTTACTACAACTCTCGGTTGAAAAGCCAGAGCAATTCGAAATTAATGACTATATTCGTTCAGCGTCATTTATCCCTGAAAGTAAGCGTTTAAATGTTTTGCTCAAAGAATTTCGCGTCAATCGGAGTCATATGGCTATGATAGTCGATGAGTATGGCGGTGTTTCTGGACTCGTGACTATCGAAGATGTATTGGAGCGAATCGTTGGGAAAATTGACGATGAGCATGATGATGACGATGATGAGCTTGATATTCAGCCTCACGGAGCACATCGATATAGCGTCAGGGCCTTAACGCCATTAGCTGATTTCAACGCTTATTTCAAAACTGAGTTTGTGAATGAGGATGTCGAAACTCTGGGTGGTTACCTACTCGGTCATATCGGACATTTACCTGATAGAGGCGAGGTGATTACACTCGATCAGTTTACCTTTAAAGTGTTAGAGGCTGATAGCCGCCAGGTGCATTTATATCAGGTCATTGATGACCGTAGCTAGCACCCGATTGTCTGTTTTTCTGACGAGTCTGCCTTTTCCATTGTTGCTCTTGTTTTGTGTCTTACTGGGCGCTTTTTTGCCATTGGCCTTTGCCCCTTTTGCAATTTGGCCTTTGGTCATTATCTTGCCCGCAGTTTTGCTTGTGTTGGCCAACTCGAGGGATACCAATAAGCAGGTATTTCTGACTGGATTTGGTTTCGGTTTAGGCTACTTTGGTTTTGGCGTTTATTGGATATATAACAGCCTGCATGACTTTGGAATGGCACCACCTATTGTCGCAGGCGCCATTACTGCATTGATGGTCGTAACGCTGTCTGTTTTCCCAGCGTTAACACTGCTCTCTTGGCACTCGATACAACGTAGAATAGGTCATCAGTCGATCTGGTTAGTGCCCATCCTTTGGTTCGCCTTTGAATGGTTTCGTGGCTGGTTCTTAACGGGTATGCCTTGGTTAAGTCTAGGTTTTGCATTGGGTGAATCCCCGCTGGCAGGATTCGCGCCATTAATAGGCGTTTACGGTTTGAGCGCCATCGGTATATTGGTCTCGGTCGCTTTGATCCAGCTGGTTCACTACAAATCGTATCGTTTGGTTTCTCTTGTCGTGCTGTTGCTGGTGTATTCGCTTGGCTCTGGCTTGCAGCATGTAGAATGGACCGAGCAACAGTCAAAATCCCTCGATGTCACGATAGTGCAGGGCAACATACCTCAGGAAATGAAGTGGCAATCCGCTCAACGCCAGAATATTTTCAATACCTATTGGAATGAAACAGACAAACATTGGAACAGTGACCTCATAGTCTGGCCAGAGACGGCCCTTCCAGGTCAATTTGAAAATGTTAAGCAAAACACTCTAAGTTTCCTTTCAAAAGAAGCGGCAGCGAAAGATAGTTATATCCTGACAGGGCTGCTGATGTCGGACAAGGCCAACCGAAAATTCCATAATAGTATGATGATTTTGGGAGGCGACTTGGGCGAAAATGAAGGGGTTTATCACAAACGCCACCTAGTTTTGTTTGGCGAATACTATCCCATGCGCTGGTTACTGGACTTGATGAGTCAGTTGATCAATATCCCATATTCTGATCTCCAGCCAGGCCCAGACGAGCAACCATTAATGAAGGTGAAAGGCTTGTTTTTAGGCATTTCTATTTGTTTTGAAGACGCTTTTAGCCGCGACATTATGTTGTCGATCCCACAGGCTAACCTTTTGGTGAATGCCAGTAATGATGCCTGGTTTGGTGATTCACTGGCGCCACATCAACATCTACAAATGGCACAAATGAGATCGCTTGAAACGGGCAGGGCGATGGTGCGATCAACCAACACGGGTGTCAGTGCATTTATCGATTTCAAGGGCCGAATTATCCAGCAGACAGAGCAATTCAAAACTCTATCAATAACCCAAACAATGAACGGTCGAACTGGTATAACGCCCTTCTATTACTTTGCTAAAGTACAGGGTTGGATTGCGGGTTTAATATTGATCATTCTGTCGGCCGGTTGGTTTAAAACGCGTCATGAAAAAACCGCTATATAGGTTCCAGTTAACCGTGCGGTCAGGTATCCTATCCCTGTTTTAATAAACGAATATTCAAAGACCCTACTCTAAAAGTACCCAACGAAAATACCCTTATGGATCAGCAATACGACCCCAAGTTACTCGAAGCAAAGGCTCAAAAATTATGGTCTGACGAAGGTCAGTTCGAAGTGCACGAAGACCCTGCTAAAGAAAGTTACTACTGCTTGTCGATGTTTCCCTATCCGAGTGGAAAGCTCCACATGGGGCATGTCCGCAACTACACCATAGGCGATGTCATTTCTCGCTACCAACGCATGTTAGGAAAAAATGTATTACAACCCATGGGTTGGGATGCGTTTGGTCTACCCGCAGAAAACGCAGCGATAAAAAACAATGTTCCACCGGCAAAGTGGACTTACGAAAATATTGATTACATGCGCAGCCAGTTAAAGCGACTTGGATTCGGTTATGACTGGAGTCGTGAGCTAGCGACTTGTAAGCCAGACTACTATCGTTGGGAGCAATGGTTTTTTACACGGCTAATGGAAAAAGGTATCGCTTATAAAAAAACGGCACCAGTCAATTGGTGTCCGCATGACCAAACTGTACTCGCTAATGAGCAGGTAGTTGATGGATGCTGCTGGCGTTGTGATACGCCCGTAGAGCGACGCGAACTATCGCAATGGTTTTTAAAAATAACTGATTATGCAGACCAACTTCTGGATGATTTGGATACGGTTGATTGGCCGGAACAAGTCAAGACCATGCAACGAAATTGGATTGGTCGATCTGAAGGCATGGAAATTGAATTTGAGGTGCCAGGTCACGAGGCGCTAAGCGTTTACACCACGCGGCCCGATACTCTACATGGTGCGACTTTCATGGCCATTGCAGCGGAGCACCCGTTGGCGTTAAAAGCTGCTGAGACAAACGCTGATATTGCTGAGTTTGTCATTGATTGCAAAACAACCAACACAGCGGAAGCTGCACTTGAAAAAATGGAAAAGCGTGGTATTGCTCTCGATATTATTGCGATTAATCCCGTTAATGGTGACTCCATGCCGATATGGATCGCCAATTTTGTGCTCATGGGTTATGGCACGGGTGCGATTATGTCTGTGCCCGCACACGATCAACGTGATTGGGAATTTGCTCGAAAATATAATATTGAAATCAAACAAGTCATTGCACCTATCGATGGAACGTCAACCGGTAGTGCTGAAGTAGATCTTGAGCATGAAGCATTTATTACCAAAGAAGGCGTTTGCTGCAATTCGGGTGAATTAGACGGGCTCGATTTTAAAGCCGCATTTGATAAAATTGCCGATCAGCTAGAACAACAAAATAAAGGAAAGCGTCAGGTTAACTTTCGACTGCGTGACTGGGGCGTCTCCCGCCAACGTTACTGGGGTACACCGATACCCATTATCAACTGCAATGATTGCGGCCCCGTACCAGTGCCAGAGAAAGATTTACCAGTCGTGTTACCGGAAGATATCGAATTCCAGGGTATAGGGTCACCGATCAAATCGATGGACTCCTTCAAAAAAACAACCTGTCCTCGTTGCGGAAAACCTGCTGAGCGTGAAACTGATACCTTTGATACCTTTATGGAGTCGTCTTGGTATTACAGTCGCTATGCCTGTCCTGGTCAAGATCAAACTATGCTCGACGCTCGCGCTGATTACTGGGCACCGGTTGACTATTATATTGGCGGTATCGAACACGCTATTCTACATTTGTTATACGCTCGTTTTTACCACAAGTTGATGCGCGACGAAGGATTAATCAACTCGGACGAGCCTTTTAAACGATTACTAACACAAGGCATGGTATTAAAAGATGGCAGTAAAATGTCTAAGTCGAAAGGAAATACGGTTGATCCACAGGCATTAATTGACCGATTTGGTGCGGATACAGTGCGCTTGTTTATCATGTTCGCCGCACCCCCTGAGCAATCTTTAGAATGGGCCGATGCTGGCGTAGAAGGTGCGCACCGATTTTTAAAGCGTTTATGGGCTGGTATTTACGAGCACACTGAACATAAAGCAGAGTTAATTAAGATGGTAAGTGCCGACTTGAACGAAGCTCAGAAGGCTATGCGGTATAAACTGCACGAAACTATAAAAAAAGTCAGCGATGACTATGGCCGTCGATTGACATTCAATACCGCAATTGCTGCCAATATGGAGCTTCTTAATACAGTGGTTAAATTTAACGATGACTCGTTAATAGGCCATAACATTAAACAGGAAGTTTATGATAATATGGTATTGATGCTGGCCCCGATTATCCCACACTTATGCCATCAACTATGGCAAGAGCTAGGACATGAGGACATTATCCTCGATGCAGTCTGGCCACAGCTAGATGAGACAGCACTGGTCCAGGAAAGCATTGAAATGGTGGTTCAGGTGAATGGTAAGCTTCGTGCCAAAATTCAAGTTAGCGCTGACACCGATAAAGTCAGTTGTGAAGCGATGGCAGTTGGCAATGAGCAAATTAGAAAGTTCATTGGAGACCAAGCCATTAGAAAAGTGATAGTTGTACCGAATAAACTAGTCAATATAGTGATATGAGACAAAGCACGACCTAGGGGGTGACATGAAAAAACTTCAGTTTATTGCAATACTGATCTTAGTTGGCTTCGTTTCTGCCTGTGGTTTTCAGCTACGCGGAGTATCTAGCTTACCTGAGACGATGACTCAATTACAATTGGTTGATGACGGCCTTAATGCGGATCAAATCAGACTACTAAGTCAGATGCTTGTCAAAGCGGGTGCAAAGTTACAGCTAAGTGACGCCAATGACCCAGTGCAACTCAAGGTTAAAATGACTAGTTTGTCTGACCGTAACCTTGCCGACAGTGCAGGAACGGGTACAACAATGGTACAGATTTCTAAACGGCTCAGTTATAGCGTAAAAAGGTCTGAAGATGTCTCACTATTGCAGATAAAAATAATAGAGCGTCAAATTAATATAGAGCAAGACAGTAATAATTTGCTGGGAACTGAATTAGAGAAGACGAGTGCTGAAAGGACATTAGATCAAACATTGTTTAGTCAGTTAATTTTTCAGCTGAAAAGATTGTGAAATAACGTAAAAACAGCGTATTCAAAATTTACCCTGTCATCACAAAGGTTTATACTGAGGTTAGTAACTTAGATTGGCCGACGGCTCAATTGCTCAACTAGTTGAGTAATAAACTTTAAAATACAAATATCTACTTCGGGCGAACCCATCTTGACAGCACCGCAGCGCAACCCATTATTCTGGACCGGACTGGCCGTTGCCGGATTAATATTGTTTATCTTTTTTGGTTCTGACAGAAATGGTCCTAATGGATTGGGTTCTGAGCACTCTGACTCTGGCATGAGTAGTTTAGAGCAGGCTGAAGATCAAAAAGTAGTTGGATCCGAACAATCGTTGTTTTCATCGTCAACTTCATTAGAAAACAATGGTGCCATAGATCGTAATCTACCCACTCCACCGGGCATGGCAGCGAGGAAAATAATACAAAAAATTCGAAAGGTCGGCAAGTCATATGACTTGTCTGAGATTTTTAATCAAGCGAAAATTTACCAGGAAGAAGGCAGTTTGGCTGACGCGCACCTACTTTATTTTTTTAGCGCCAGAGAAGGTCACCTCGACTCAATTATGCAAATGGCAATCATGTCTGATCCGACTCAGTTTCGAGCAGACATTAGCTTACTTGATCAGGCAGACCCTGTTCAATCCTATAAATGGTATCAAAAAGCAGCGTTGACCGGTTACCAACCTGCCATCGACAGCATACAAAACTTGCGGCAGTGGGCTTTGGACGAGTCTAAAGCAGGCAATCCTTTTGCTCGCCAATTACTCTTAAATTTAAAATAATAGCCATCAGATATTAAGGTGATTTAATGAGAAATTTAATAAAAATTTTGTTCGTCGGACTAGTTTCTCTTCATACCAATATTGCACTGGCTAATGAACTGCCTTTACTAATGGAGGGCAAAAAAACTCTCTATCAACGAGTGCTTAGCACGCCTGATGCTCGACTTTACGAGTCACCAGAGCAATCAGCGCCATCCAGCGAAATTGTGCCATTTAGTGTTCTTTATGTTTATCAAAAAAAACAGGGCTGGATCAAGGTAGGTCATGGCAATTTTGGAGATACGGCTGGTTGGGTTAAGCAGACAAAAACCATAATCTGGAATCAGGCGTTGACTGTATCATTTAAAGACCCACAGGATACTCAACGGGTGATGCTGTTTGATAAAAAAGAGGATTTACAACGGCTGGTTAATGATTACGATAAAGAGGCCTATCAGGCGCTCTATAATTCAGCAGTTAAAGGTGATGTGGGTGATGATTTCCCCGTAATTGCCATTCAACCAGAAGCGCACATAGACATCCTGCAAGATTTTTATCTTGTGCCAATCAAGCAGCATGAAGATGTTTATCTAGGAAACGAGCAGGCCAGATTACTCGAGATATCCAGTGTACCGCTGCAAGATGAGGCTAGTCGTGCGAATTCTATCGCAGTTAGCCAGAAATCTCGCAGTTATAGAAGCGGCATTCATTTTGTGATTGACTCCACGGCGTCGATGGGACCTTACATTGATCGTACTCGTGAGGCGGTTGCCAAAGTTTATTCAGCAATAGAGAAGCAAGGCTTAAACAACCAAGTGAGCTTTGGTTTAACGGCCTATCGAGACAATATCGATCAGGTACCGGAATTAAAATATTTGGTTCGGCCTTATGTCAGTCTTAAACAAGGTACTGACGTTAAACAATTCTTTAACCATGTCAATGAACTTAGTCCATCTGAGGTGTCTAGCCGAGACTTTAGAGAAGACGCCTATGCAGGAATAAAGTCAGCCATCGAAAGCACTGACTGGAATGAATTTGATGCCCGTTACGTGATATTAATTACTGATGCAGGGCCACGAGAAAGTCATGATTCTTTGGGCTCTACCCGTCTTAGCGCGCAAGCTTTAAGGCAGTTGGCTTATGACAAGGGTGTTTCGATTTGGGTTTTACATTTGCGTGCTCAGTCTTCGGTCGCAAACCATGAAAAGACAGAAAGACTTTATAAAGAGCTTTCTTATTATCCTGGTATCGGTGACTTTTATTATGGCGTTAGGCTCGCAGAAGTGGATGAATTTGGCACCGTATTAGAGTTGCTAGCCAATCAACTAACACAACAAGTGCTTGCCACGACCAACGGTGTACCACCATTTCCGTTGCATGATGAAACTGAAGCTAACGCTGATGAAACACCCTCTCAGCTATCCCAATTGCAAAACCGTGTTGCAAAGTTAGGCAATGCCTTGCGCATGCGTTATCTACAAAAAGAATCAGGTAAACCATTGCCTACGGTATTTAATGCGTGGATGATTGATAAAGATTTTGAAAATCCTGAGCGTTCTACAGTCGATGTTCGTGTGCTACTTACTAGAGATCAATTGAGTGATTTAAAAAGTGTCATGCAGCAGGTTTTAGAGTTAGCCGAAGAGGGGGTCCTTAGCCCTAAAAGCTTTATAGAAGACTTAAAGAGTTTAGCGGCGACAGTTAGCCTCGATCCATCAGCTGTTGCTAGCAGTACATCGGGTTCAGGTGCGAATTTGGCTGATATGGGTTATATGCGTGAATATATTGAAGACTTACCTTACACCGGTGAAGTGATGAACCTTACGCTGGAAAGTTGGGAAGCATGGTCAGCCAAAGTGCAAATAGAATTTATGCACCGATTGGAAAGTAAAATCACTTACTATCAGGCATTGCACGACCATACTGATCTTTGGGTGACACCTGGTGGAGGGCCTGTTAATGGAAACTCTGTCTTTCCAGTGTCGCTCGATCTTTTACCTTGATATTTTGTCAAAAAAAATGTCTTAAAGAACATGTCGTAATGAGCACCATGTTCTTTATTTCTCATTGCCTTTCATAATAACTTTCATACTAAGAAACAATACCTAACGAGTTTTAATTCAAAGTGTCAATCATCTATAGTCTGAAAAACGTCGTAAAAGAACGCATGATCGAGAACGCTGGTTTTCGATTACTCGTTCCAAACCTAGAGATATCTAAAGGTGAAAACATAGCCCTCATAGGGCACAGTGGCTGTGGTAAGAGCACACTGCTTGATATGCTTGCACTGATACTGCATCCTGATCATGCTAAACAATTTAGTCTTGTAACTAATGATGGAGAGACAAACAGTATCGACCAACTTTGGCAAAAGAAAAAGCGTGATCAACTCTCCGAAATTCGACGTCTTAATATTGGGTACGTAATGCAATCGGGCGGTTTATTGCCTTATCTCACCGTGCGTGAAAACATCGAGCTGCCTCGCCGGCTGTTGAAACTAGCGGATGATGATTCGATTAATTCAATTTCAAAAGTGCTGGGTATCCAGCGCCAACTCGATAAGTTGCCAGGGTTGTTATCTGCCGGTGAAAGGCAAAGAGTCGCTTTCGCACGAGCATTGTCACATCGGCCATCGATACTACTCGCCGACGAACCAACCGCTGCCTTAGACCCGATCACTGCGCGTAAGATTATGGCGGTGGTAATGGAGCTAATCAAAGGGCTTAAAATAACCCTTATCACCTCAAGTCATGACTGGGCACATGTTTATAAAATGGATTTACGCACGCTTTATCAAGAAGCGGGAGTAGTAGAGAATGGTCGCGTTTACCAATCACTTTTTCGAGACTAGAGCTCAACTTAGGACTTTGAATTAATCACTATGAGCCAACTTAATAACATTCTCCGATTGAGTTTCCGCGACTATAGCCACGAATGGCGTATGTCGGGTTGCTTTGTATTTGCACTTGCATCCGTGCTCGCACCGATGATGATATTGTTTGGATTAAAATTTGGAATCGTCAGTTCAATGATATCGGGGTTGGTAGATAATCCAGTCAATCGAGAGATCCGCCCCATCAGCAGCGGGCATTATAGTGAACAGTGGGTTGAACAATTTAGATTACGTCCAGAAGTGGAATTTATCATTCCTAAAACTCGTGCGTTGGCTGCTACCATTCAGCTAAAAAGCAAAACTGCCAATCATATTCTTTCAACAGAAATGATGGCAACAGCGCTGGGTGACCCGTTATTAAAAGAATTAAGTAGTGTTCCTAAAGGTTATTTTGAAGTTATTCTAAGCAAAGAAGCATCGATAAAGCTAAAGGCAAAAAAGGGCCAATTAATTGATGCCAGTTTGGCAAGGCAATTCCAAGGCAAACGTGAACGGGTTCATTTGACACTGAAAGTAATCGAAATAGCTGAAGCAGCTGTTAGTAGTCGCAATATTGCCTTCGTTAATCTGGATCTGCTTCTTGCAACGGAGCAATTTAAAGATGGACGAGCAGTTCCTGAACTTGGCTGGTTAGGCGACACAGAGAAATTTGAGGCGCGTCAATATCCATCTTTTCGGTTGTATGCAAAATCAATTTATGATGTTAATCATCTGGTAACTGATCTTGAAAAGCAAGGCATTCGAGTCAAGGCCAACACGGCTGAGATTTATACGGTGCAATCGATCGATCAAAACCTATCGGTCATTTTCTGGATTATCGCCTGTGTTGGGGCCGTTGGTTTTGCCTTTTCTTTAGGGGCAAGCCTGTGGGCAAATGTAGATCGCAAAAAGAAAGAATTGAGTATACTCAGATTGCTCGGATTTAGGAGCAGTCGGGTTGTGTTGTTTCCTCTTGTGCAATCTTGTCTCACTGGATTATTGGGATGGTTATGTGCAGTACTGATCTATCTTGTATTCGAACAGTTGATCAACCGTTTTTTAGCGCCAAGATTGAATCTTGATCAAACCTTATGTTTTTTGTTATCTGAGCATTTCTTCTGGGCGTTAGGACTAACTATGGTAACAGCCATACTAGCTGCTATTCTGGGAGGTTTTCGAGCAGCCAAAATTGAGCCGTCAGATGGGCTTAGAGAAATATAACGTAGGATAAATCCTGCTTTACAAAGCGATTTTTCTTACGTTTCCTGTTAGTTAGAGGCTATAGCCATTCGATTTCTTGTCGCTATAATATTAATATGTTCATATGGATTTGAGCAAAGGAAATATGGATTAGATACTTAAATGTATCATGAGCCGGATGCCTAGCAGGATGCAGTTAGATGGAATAATACAGTAGTCTCTTAACCCTCATGTCTGCCCGGCATGAGGGTTTTTTTATGCCTACATTTAAGGGAGTGTTACAGTCTTTTAGACAAATGTGCTGCGATGGCTTTGTCTATCTATATTCCTGTCACAATGCTGAATTGTAAATTGTACTGGTATTATCGTGTCTATAACGATTAATCACCGGAAACTGGCATTTCTAGATGTTTCTAGGTTGAAGAGTTGGGTGTTGTTATATAGCATGCGCTTTGATCCTAATTCGGCTTAAAATAGCACCATGTTACCGGCAAGTCTTAGCAAAATTCCATCGACTCTCTATTTGCTATCAAGCAATGAACCTTTGCTTGTGCGTGATTGGCTTGATCAAGCACGTCTAGCTTTACGAAAAAACGACTTTGAAGACATTCAAACCGTTACTACGGAATCAGGTTTTGACTGGAATAGCCTAATTGAAGAGTCGCATCTTTTGTCACTTTTTTCGGTGAAGAAGTGCCGTGTGATTATGATCAATAGTGGGAAGCCAGGTCAGCAAGGCAGTAAAGCAATTCAAGCAATATGCGATCAACTACCTGAGGACATGGTTTTCATTTTTGTCATACCATCACTAGATCGGCCAACTAAGAACTCGAGTTGGTTCAAGCGCATACAGCAAGTTGGTGAGGTCAGTGAGCTTAAAACGCCAGGAAATCATCAGCTGGTTGACTGGATCGTTCAAAGAGCAGGGGCTAAGTCTCTCATTATTGATCGCCAATCAGCCGTTTTTTTAGCGGAATGCACCGAGGGTAACCTACTGGCAGCTGACCAAGAGTTAGATAAGCTATCACTTCGATTTTGCGATCGAAACTCGGTGTCTTTTGATGAAGTCGAACAAACTGTTGCACAAAGCTCTCGATACAACAATTTTGTATTGGTCGATGCTTGTCTAGATGGGAAAGTACAACGTGCTATTAAAATTTTAGATAGCCTGAAGGATGAGGGACAACTTACAGTGCAACTACGGTGGTCGTTACAATCCGCAGTCGAACAATTGATGGCCTTGCAGCAGGCACAAAATATGGGTCGAATGAGCCCTAAAGTCTGGCAGGAATTGCGTATTTGGAGTTCGAAACAACGTCTTTTTGAGTCGGCTTTAAAGCGTTTGAAGTTTGATCAACTTGAGCGTTTATTGCAAAGCTGTGCTACATTAGACCGCATCAATAAAGGTCAGCAAGAGGATGATTTCCCCGATCGTGACTGGCTTCTTTTAAAAACAATCGTATGTTGTTTTTGTGGCCTTAAGTCGGTCTCTCAGCTTGAGCAGGAATCTTAAATGAGTATTACTCCAGATAACCCTATTTCCCATCCTGAATCTTCTAAATGTGTTGACGTTAATCAATACATGAAGCAACTAGGGACGAATGCTCGAATGGCTGCAGATGAGCTTGCTCAGGCTAGCCCTTACATCAAAAATCACTCATTGCATGAGATTGCCAACGTAATCGACAACCAACGTGACAGGATCAAATCTGCTAACCTGAAAGATATGACCCAAGCAAAATCTGATGGTCTGGACGCTGCTATGCTTGATCGTTTATTGCTCCGCGATGATAGGATCGATGCCATGATTGAAGGATTGCGACAAGTTGCAACACTGCAAGACCCTGTTGGAGAAATCACTGAGATGGAATTTAGGCCTAGTGGGGTTCAAATAGGTAAGATGCGGGTGCCATTGGGCGTAATTGGTATTATTTACGAATCAAGGCCAAATGTTACCATCGATGCCGCTGCTCTTTGTATCAAGTCGGGTAATGCTTGTATTCTTCGCGGTGGTAAAGAAGCCTTGAATTCAAACCAAGCTATTTATAGCTGTATCAAAAAGGGCTTGATGCAAGCGGGGCTCAGCGAAGATGCGGTTCAGGTTGTTAATACAGCTGACCGAGCGGCTGTTGGTGTCATGCTTAACATGAGCGAATCAATCGATGTTATTATTCCACGCGGTGGTAAATCTTTAATTCAACGTATATCGAGTGAATCTTCGATTCCCGTCATCAAGCATCTTGATGGTATTTGTCATGTTTATATCGATGATAAAGCCGATAAAACTAAGGCCTTTGATATTGCGTTGAATGCTAAAACACGACGTTATGGTGTTTGTAATGCGATGGAAACGCTTTTAGTCGCAGCGTCGATCGCAGACAGTATTCTGCCGGACTTGATTGATGCCTATGTTGGAAAAGGCGTCCAGCTCAGAGGCTGCGATAGATCTATTTTATTAGGCCCTGACAAAATGACTGCCGCAAGCGATGAAGATTGGGATACAGAGTATCTTGCACCTATATTATCGATTAAAATAGTACATGGTATGGATGAGGCAATAGAACATATTCAGCGTCATGGGTCTCATCATACGGACGCCATCGTTACTGAAGATTATACTAAGGCGAGGTCTTTTCTACGTCGAGTCGACTCAAGCTCCGTTATGGTGAATGCATCTACCGCTTTTGCAGATGGTTTTGAATATGGTCTTGGTGCTGAAATTGGCATTAGTACCGATAAACTTCACGCCAGAGGCCCCGTTGGATTGAAAGGTTTGACGTCACAAAAATACATCGTGTTTGGAGATGGTCACATACGGGCTTAAATATGATTGGTATTTTTGGTGGTACCTTTAATCCGATTCACAATGGCCATCTTCAGCTGGCAAAACAAGCGTTAGATCGCCTAGCTTTAGACCATGTACACTTCTTACCTTGTGCTAATCCAGTTCATCGAGGTGCGCCAAAGGTCAATAGCCATGATCGACTCAATATGATCAAGCTTTCAATCGCTAATGAAGATCAATTTGTTGTCAATACATTAGAGCTGGATCGAGGTGGGGCATCATTTATGATTGATACCTTGCGAGAAGTGCGTGAACTACATCCAAATGAATCTATTGGGTTGCTGCTTGGAGCAGATACTTTTAATGACATATTGAGCTGGAAGCAGCCAACCAAAATTTTGGAGTTAGCTCACCTGATTGTTTGTCAGCGGCCAGAAATCATGTTAAATCGAAATATTTTTAACGAATGTTGGGTAGAGTCAGTGGACAGGTTACAGGGTGAAAAATTTGGCCATGTATTACCATTGGCAATTAAGCAAAGCAGTTGTTCTTCAACCGAAATTCGGCAACAATTGGCAGTATCGGTACCAACATCAGAATCAGTTATTTCATGTCTGCCAAAAACAGTGCTTGAATATATAGTTAATAATCATCTTTACGAGACATAATGTGAACGACTCAACACCCAGTTCAACCAAGAAGCCAATGCAACCCAAAGAAGCAAAGGCAATGGTATTAACCGCATTAGAGGAAATAAAAGCCAATGATGTTGTTGTGCTGGACGTGAGCTCTTATGCCAGTTTTACTGACTATATGGTATTTGCCAGCGGCACCTCAAGTCGCCACGTTAGTTCAATTGCTGGGTCGGTGATCGATGCGGCTAAAAAACTAAACTCGCCAGCATTGGGCGTCGAAGGTCTGGATGTCGGTGACTGGGTACTAGTCGATCTGGGTGATGTTGTTGTTCATGTCATGTTGCCCGCTACACGAGAATATTATGAGCTTGAAAAGCTTTGGGGTGAAGAAATGGCTGATCTAGACTTATCTGAAGACATCGGTGATTAGTCTTCAGTTATAACTGATAGCAGTAGGCTAAAAAACAGATTAATAATTAAATGCAGATCCAAATTGTCTCTGTAGGCCAGAAGATGCCAGCCTGGGTTGATACAGTTTGCGCCGATTATATTAAGCGTATGCCACGTGAACTGCCTATTCAAATAACCTCGATTCCTTTAGCGCACCGTAAGAACAATGACGTCTCAAAGCGACCTAAGCAACAGGAGTCGCAGCAAATATTAAAAAAGCTAGTGCCTGGTAGTTTAAATATTGCACTCGATGAGCATGGCAAGCAGTGGTCAAGTATTGAATGGTCGCAACAACTCGAACATTGGATGTTTGAGTATCCACGTGTCAATTTAGTCATTGGAGGTCCAGACGGGCTAGCCGAAGACTGTCGTGCAGCTTGTGCTCAAACCATTGCGCTGGGTAGGATGACCATGCCACATGCTTTAGTACGGGTGGTACTAGTTGAGCAGCTTTATCGGGCTTGGACTCTGCTCCAAGGACATCCATATCATCGTGAATAGAGCGATTTACTTGTTAAGCTAGGCTTAAAAATAATGTTTTTGTTAACATTAGAAAGCCCTGCATGGATGCAGGAAGAAGCGCAATTGCTAAAAACCACTAAGTAAAAAAATTTCATCTTAAGGAACTGTGCCCGAGATTTAGCTATTTTTGCTATTCGATAATGCAGCTACAAAGAGTTGCCGCCTTGGCCTGAGGCAGCCATAGCGAAAAGTGTGTTATTCGAGTTGCTCTTCAGTTGTTATCTGTCTTTTATAGCTTAATTGATCGATAATATGTTTAATGATATATCTTGCTTCCAGTTCCCCACGTCGCGCTGAATTATTACACCAGATAGGTGTCGAATTTAAAGTGCTCGCAGTCGATGTTGACGAGGCTCCGTTTGCGTTAGAAACACCCGAACAGTATGTGCATCGGGTTGCTAAAGCCAAAGTGAATGCCGCAAGCCATGCTATGGATGGAGAGTGTATTCCAATACTAGCCGCAGACACCATTATCTCGATTGATGATGAGATTGTTGGCAAACCGCAAAATTCTGCGCACTGCAAATGTATACTATCAAAGTTGTCAGGCAGGACGCACCAAGTGCTCACTTGTTTAGCCTTTCGTTTTAAGGGCGAAACTCAACTCACATTATCGGTGAATCAGGTTCGCTTTCGGGTAATAGAAGAGACTGAAATAGCCATTTATTGTTCGAGCAAGGAGCCATTGGATAAAGCAGGTGCTTACGCAATTCAGGGCAAGGCCGCTATTTTTGTTGAAAAGTTAGAAGGAAGCTATTCATCTGTCATGGGCTTGCCCTTATTTGAGACAGCCAAGATTTTGCAACAAGCCGGCATTACGGTTATTTAAGAATGGAAGAATAAGCATGATCATTAGTGAAGAAATACTGATCAATATTACGCCTCAAGAAACCCGTGTTGCGATAGTCGAAAACGGTGTTTTGCAAGAAATGTGTATTGAGAGGGAAGGCAACCGAGGCATTGTTGGTAATATTTATAATGGCAAGGTCAATCGCGTATTGCCAGGAATGGAAGCTGCGTTTGTTGATATTGGCCTAGATAAGGCTGGTTTTTTGCATGTCTCAGATATTCATAGTAAGGCCGAGGTGGATGCAGATACACCTCAACCGGCAATCAACGAATTATTACGTGAAGGTCAGACTTTAATGGTACAAGTTGTTAAGAATCCGATGGGTACCAAGGGTGCACGTTTGACGACCAGTATTTCAGTGCCATCACGATACTTGGTCTACATGCCAAACTCATCAATGATTGGTATCTCTGTGAAGATTGAAGAGGAAGCTGAGCGTGAACGCTTAAGAGCTTTGTTGGGTGAGTTTTTAAATGACAACCGAAAGGGTGGTTGCATTGTGCGCACCGCCGCAGTTGGTGTGGATGAAGAAGAACTGCACCGCGATATTAATTTTTTGAATAAACTTTGGGATGAAATTTCTGAATCTGCTCGATCAGTGAAACCGGGTACTTTGGTACATGAAGATCTTCCATTATGTATTCGTACTCTCCGTGACATGGTGGGAAAAGACACCAGTGCCGTTAAGGTTGACTCAAGAGAAACCTATCAAAAAATGATTAAGTTTGCTGGACGTTATATTCCTGATCTACCTGCAAAAATAGAGCATTACCCTGGTGAGCGCCCACTGTTTGATCTTCATAACATCGACGATGAAATTCAGCGGGCTTTGGGGCGACAGGTAGGATTAAAGTCGGGTGGTTATTTAATTATCGATCAAACCGAAGCGATGACCACTGTTGACGTTAACACCGGTGCATTTGTCGGGCATCATAATCTCGAAGAGACTATTTTCAAAACCAATATGGAAGCTTCTCAAGCAATAGCCAGACAGCTTAGGCTACGCAACTTGGGCGGCATTATCATTATAGACTTTATTGATATGGAGTCTGAGGATCACCAAAGGCAAGTATTGAAATCGCTCGAAAAATACTTAGCCAAGGATCACGCTAAAACTCAGGTATTCGATGTTTCACCACTCGGTCTAGTCGAAATGACTCGAAAGCGCACACGTGAAAGTCTGGAGCACGTATTGTGCGAAACTTGTCAAACCTGTCACGGGCGTGGCTCGCATAAGACGACAGAGACGGTTTGTCACGAAATACTTCGAGAAATTCTACGTGAAGCTAGAATTTATGATGAGGCTCAACAGCTTTTAGTCATGGCCAATCAAGATGTTATAGACCGTTTATTAGATGAAGAAGCGGCAAGTCTGGCAGAACTTGAAACCTTTGTGAAAATACCCGTTAAGCTCCAAGTTGAGAGTCACTTTTCTCAGGAAACCTATGATGTCGTGCCAGTATAATTCATAATCAATAACGATCAACAATCACTAACCAATACAATTCATATTAGTAATAATGCAACCAATGATCCGTCCAATTATTAAAATACTCTACTGGATGCTGATTGTGTCTGCAGTGATGATTGGTATTTTGAGGTTAGCTGCTCCACACATCCAATACTTCAAAAGTGATATTGAAAACTTATTGAGACAATCTGTACTGCCAGATTTAAGTTTTAGTTCTATTGAACTGGAGTGGCGTGATTTCGATCAACTGATTCATTTACAACATGTCAAACTAACACCCCCAAATACCACAATACCGATTGTTGTTGAGACACTTAGTTTTAAAATTAGTTTGTGGAGAAGCCTGCTGGCTCAAACACCCGTAATAGACGAAGTCAATGCAGTGGCAGAATCATTGGTGATCCGCAAAGACTTAAACAAACAGTGGTGGCTAAACGGTATTTCACTGATTGACTTGATACCCCCCGATAATAAAGCTAATTCCTTTGAAAAAGATCAACTTTGGTCGGATTTTTTTGAAATTATTGGGCTAGCTCCGGAAGTCATAAAGATAGAAATCGAGAATCTCACCATTGATGACATTCTTAGTGGACAGCAGCATCAAATAAATAACAGCCTATTTGAAATGCAACGTCATCAGGGTGTAGTGCGGGTAAAATTTAATACAAACCTAGATAGTCTGGGCGGGGAGCTGAGTGTTCAAGGCCTTTTTAGCAAACAGAAAGGCGTGTTATTCACAGAGCTAAACGAACTCGAGTTAAGTTCTGAGTTGGCCAACCTGATTGATATTGACATTGTCATGCTGGAGCCTACCAAACTCACCAACGCCAATGTATGGTTAAATCTTGATGCTGAAAAGCCACCCGTTCTTCGAGCTGATTTTACTGTCGACAAAGCACAGCCACAGGTAGAGGGGGCTGTCACTTCACTACCGTTCTCTTTTAATTCACAAGTCAGTATTCAAAAGCTCAAGCAAGATTGGTCAATCATTGGTCATCTCGATCAACTAGTTCTGAACGGCAAGAAAATCCCCAAAATTGAAACCCAACTAAATCTGCCCCAACTTGGAGACAAAAAAAACCTGTCAGGTTGGATAAAAAGTGTCGACCTATCGATACTGGCTGCACTCGATAATCAAATATTACCTGATGCCGTTGCAGAAAAATTATTGACTAGCGATATATCAGGTCAACTGAATAATGTTTGGTTCGATGTGGACCCTACTAATATCAAAAGTTTATCATTAATGACACAACTCCATCATCTGACTAATCACCTAACCAGTAATCAAACCACTAGCCCTGTTTCAGAAATACCCGGGTTTAATGACGTATCGGCATCATTGCTGATAGGCAATCAAAACCTAAAGCTTAAATCGACAGGCAAGCAACTAACGTTAGACTTTGCTGATAAGTTTAGGGCACCTATTGAAATAGACAGCTACAGCTTAGAGGCTAATGCTAGTCTTAATAAGAATGGTTTGCATATAGCTGTTCCTCAATTCGAAGTGAGTAATAGCGATATTAGTCTGGCAGGTCGGTTGTTGTTAGATTTTGATCAGACGAATACACCGTTTATGTATCTGAGGGCCAGTTTTGACAAGGCTAATGCGGCTAACAAATCTAAATATCTACCGATAAAGCTTCTCTCAGCCAGTCCGCTTGCATGGATTGACAATGCTATAGAATATGCTGAAATTTCACAGGGCAATTTGTTGTACCACGGACGACTAAAGAGTATTCGAGAACTAGAGGATGAAAAGTCAGGTGGGCTCTATGTTGATTTTCAGATAAACAACGCGGCCATAATGTTTGACCCCGAATGGTCAACAGTGCGTAACGCCAAAAGCATGATTACATTCGATAACGTTAGCTTTTTGGCCGATGTATCAAGTGCTAGTTTTGACCAGATTGATAATGTGCACGGGCAAGTATCGATAGCTGATCTGTCTATGTTGACAATCAACTTAAATCTTCATGCTAATGCTGAAACTAATAAAGCATTATCAACTTGGTTAGCAATGCCAACTTCGAAGAATTTCCGAAACGTTGGGAGTCATTTTAAAAATGCCAGTGGGCAAGTGCAGATTGAGACCAACATTGCCCTAACCTCATCAAAAACTTCAAACAGTACAGTGAATGTTGGCCTGGAATTTAAAAATGCTGGCGTCAATGCACCCGACTGGGATATTGAATTGCAGCAGTTAAACGGCCACTTGCTGGTCACTCAAGATGAAGTTTTGGGCAAAGATATTAAGGCACATTACTTTAATGACCCAATAACAATTAACGTCAATACGGATCAAGAGAATAGTAAAACATTGATACAGGCTGCGGGTCTGTTAGACACCCAAAAAATGATGAGTTTATTACCTGAATACATGTCAAAAAGCGTGACGGGTAAAAGTGATTGGCAAGTCCAGTTGGCTATCAATAACAAACAGACTAAAGCCGATGAGCCTATATTAAAAATTAAGGGACTCAGTAGCCTCAAGAATACAAAAGTTGAACTACCCATACCGTTATTTAAATCATCAGAGACTCTACGAAAGACAGCGATAGAGGTCGCTATTTACGCCAATGACATGATCGATTTTAATGTCCGCCATGGGCCAGATATAAGGCTAAAAGGCGACCTTGAAACAATAGAAGGTAGTGCTAAATACCAATTAAAGTCGATGGATCTGGCCCTGTCAAAACCACTTAAGCCAAATAATGCAAAGCCTGGTTTTAGGCTATATGGTACGTTACCACTCTTACCAGTTGATGACTGGTTAGAGTGGTATCAGGCTGAAATGGGTCAACGCGACACTAGTGATAAAAAGGCTTCGAGTGAAAATTCATGGGATTTCATTCAATCTATAGATGTACAGCTTCAATCAGTTGTTATTGAGCGTCGACAATTCACTGACGTTGATTTTTTCCTAACTCAGGAAGTTGCAGAGTTCTGGGTCGATATTAAATCTTCTCTTCTTACTGGGCATCTTACAATACCTAAAAAGCAGTCTCCAAAAACCCCGATTATTGCCGACCTCGAGTACATAAAATTTCAATCTTTAGAATCATCTGATCCTTCAACTGATTCCACTCTTCTGCCCAATGATTTTTACAATCTAAACGTTTTTAGTAAGGTAGCGACCTACAACGATCATACGGTTGATAACCTAGAAATAGAAACACGTCTGAATAATCATCAGCTCGTTATTCAAAAATTTAATTTTCAACGTGATAAGGTCTTTTTGAACGGAAAGGGCCTCTGGGAATATGATCCAGCTAACAAAAAAAATATAACCAGTTTAAATTTGGAGCTTAAAGGTTCAGAGTTTGGACAAGCCATGGCTAATCTTGACTTTGGGGATGCTATTGGTGGTGGGGAAATTGAATTCAACAGTCACTTAACTTGGCCAAATAGCTTACTCAATTTTGAGTGGGACAGTTTGACTGGTAATGCCAATTTTGTTTTAAAAGACGGAGTTTTAAAAGATGTTGAGCCTGGCTCAGGACGTTTGATTGGGTTGCTCAGCTTGAACGCTCTACCTAGGCGGTTATTGCTTGGCTTTAGTGATGTAGTGGGAAATGGCTTGGAGTTCAATAAAATATCAGGCAACTACATCATTAATGGTGAAAAAATAATCACCAGTGATACAAAGATGGATAGCGCGTCGGCTGAAGTACTGGTGACAGGTGTAACTGGGTTGAAAAGTAAAACCTATGATCAGAAGATGTTTATCACCCCCAACGTCGGGCAAACTTTGCCAGTATTAGGAGGTCTGATTGCAGGTGGTGCTG
>JBNMQI010000019.1:0-23384 GCA_051277905.1 Gammaproteobacteria bacterium
ATATTATTAGATTGAATGAAGCTAAGCAGTCGGGCATTGAAGGTGTGATTATTGGACGCGCTTTATATGAGGGTACGATTAGCCTAGAGCAGGCTCAACAATATATAGATCAAAACTAATTGATCAGAATTAATTGACCAATAATAGACAATCGAATATGCCAACTAAATACCCTAACTAACCATGCCTTTAGCAAAAAGAATTATTCCATGCCTCGACGTTGATAACGGTCGAGTTGTGAAGGGTGTTAAGTTCGTAGAGATACGAGATGCTGGCGATCCGGTAGAGAATGCTCGGCGTTATAATCTGGAGGGTGCCGACGAAATAACCTTTTTGGACATTACCGCGACTTCTGATAATCGTGACACCATGGCGCATCTTGTTGAGGCCGTGGCGAGTGAAGTGTTTATCCCTCTCACCGTGGGTGGTGGTATTCGGGAAGTTGCCGATATACGTCGAATGCTAAATGCCGGCGCTGATAAAGTGAGTATTAATAGCGCCGCTATATTCAACCCCGAATTCGTACAACAAGCAGCACAAAAATTTGGATCGCAATGTATTGTAGTGGCGATAGATGCAAAAAAAGTAAGCCAGCCAGGCGAAGTTGATCGATGGGAGATATTCACCCATGGCGGTCGTAAAACCACGGGCATTGATGCAGTTGAGTGGGCAGTAAAAATGGATTCTTTTGGAGCGGGTGAAATCCTTTTAACCAGTATGGATAGAGATGGTACCAAAATTGGCTTTGATAATGAGTTAACCTGTCAAGTGTCTGAAGCGGTTCGAGTGCCTGTGATTGCATCAGGTGGGGTCGGTAATCTGGATCATCTGGTCGACGGTGTTTTAAAGGGCAAGGCCGATGCTGTATTAGCGGCCAGTATTTTTCACTTTGGAGAATACCGAATTGAACAGGCCAAAACCTATATGCAACAGAAAGGAATTGAGGTACGTCTCTAATGGAAAGCTGGGTTAATGATGTCCAATGGGATGACAAGGGGCTGGTGCCCGCCATTGCTCAAGATGCGATCAGTGGCGAAATTTTAATGATGGCTTGGATGAATGGAGAAGCGCTGGCTTTAACGCAGCAGCATCAGCGTGCTGTTTATTGGTCTCGCTCACGCAGTAAATTATGGTTTAAGGGCGAAGAGTCAGGTCATGTCCAGAGTCTAGAGGAAATTCGTATTGATTGTGATTCTGATGTTATTTTACTTAAAGTGAGGCAGGTAGGTGGTATTGCTTGCCATACAGGCCGTCGACGCTGTTTTTTCCGCGTATTACACAACGGACAATGGCAAGTTGATGAACAAATAGTTAAAAATCCTAAAGAGATTTATCAATGAGTGATGATATACTCAAACGCTTGATGGCTGTGCTGGAATCAAGAAAAGGTGGCGATCCATCTAGCTCCTACGTAACGAAGTTATACGATCAGGGGATCGACACCATATTAAAGAAAATTGGTGAAGAGTCTGTAGAAACTATAATTGCCGCAAAGTCGGGAGATAAAGAACAGATAATTTATGAAACTGCAGATTTATGGTTTCATAGTTTAGTATTACTAGCACAACAAGATTTAACGGCACAGCAGGTTCTTGATGAGCTCGATAGGCGTTTTGGTCTGTCCGGTATCGAAGAGAAATCAACGCGAACAAAGCAATAGAGGTGGAATGATGGGTTTTGGGGGAATTAGTATTTGGTCATTGTTATTAGTTTTAGCAATTGTGATTTTGTTATTCGGCACTAAAAAGCTACGAAATATTGGTGGTGACTTAGGTGGGGCAATCAAAAGCTTCAAAAAATCCGTAAAAGATCAAGAGCCTTCCAGCACTGAAGAAACGGCAGTTGCCGATGATAAGGTGATTGAAGGTAAAGCAACTGAAGAAAAAGATAAAACTTCTTAATTAATTAAGACAGTTTCAAGTGTATTCGTTGTCGGTTAACCGAAGATGTTTAAAGGGTGATCAACCCGCGAGTTTCTATTCAATTTCTATCATATTCATAGTTAGAGACTACTAATGTTTGACATGGGTTTTACCGAAGTTGTATTAATTGGCATTGTTGCGTTGGTCGTAATTGGGCCTGAGCGGTTACCTGGAGTGGCGGTTACTGTTGGCAAATATGTGGGTCGATTAAAACGCTTTATGACTAATGTGCGAGCTGACGTTGAAAGCGAGTTAAAAACGGATGAAATTCGCAAGCTACTTGCTGCACAACAGGAAGAATTAAGTTCGCTAAAAGATGTTGTCAGTGAAGCCAGTAAGGGACTCGACATGTCTGGTGTTGCCAAATCAATCGATGAATCTATGTCGAGTGTTTTGGACAAATCGGAAACACCTACCGAACAAGTATCTACCTTAGAGCAAAGTCCTGCAGAGCCAGAAACTTTACAGGGAGAGAATACTGTTGCTCCATCAGCGCCGCCCGAAGACCCATTGTTAGTTGAGTCGAAGAAAAACAAGGGAAGTGCATCATGACTGACTCAGCAAACGAGGAGGGTAGCGGCAATTTGATGTCGCATCTGGTCGAACTGCGTGATCGAGTGATGCGCATGGTGATCGCTATTCTGGCAATATTTCTTTGTTTGTTTTACTGGGCTAACGATATTTATACCTATCTTGCTGTGCCTTTGACGAGTCACTTGCCAGAAGGCTCAACTATGATAGCAATTGATGTCGCCTCGCCATTTTTAACGCCTTTTAAGCTGGTGTTAATGCTGTCAATCTTCCTCGCAATGCCCGTTATTTTGTATCAGTTTTGGGCCTTTGTTGCACCAGGGCTTTACAAGACGGAAAAACGTATTGCAGGGCCGTTGCTGATATCAAGTATACTATTATTTTACGCAGGCATCGCTTTTGCGTTTTATGTTGTATTTCCTCTAGTATTCGGTTTCTTCACTTCGGTCGGACCAGAAATGGTCAACATTTCAACAGATATTGGCCGCTACCTTGACTTTGTATTGTCGTTATTTTTTGGATTTGGTTTGGCTTTTGAAGTGCCAATCGCCACTATTATTTTAGTTGCCGTTGGTATCACTACCCCTAAAAAGTTAGGCCAAATGCGCCCCTACGTTATTGTTGGTGCATTTGTCATTGGTATGCTTTTGACGCCGCCAGATATCATTTCTCAAGTACTGTTGGCTGTGCCGATGTGGATATTGTTTGAAGCAGGCCTCATTGCAGCCAAAATTATGTTTAAAGATCGAGAAATGGACTCTTCTGAAGATGACGATGAACCAGATGAAGCAGGATCTGACAATGATGGATTGGATGAAGAAGGTCTAACGGAAAGTAAAGAGAATCAATCTGACGATATAGAAAAAAGTTGAGGCTAAAAGTTTTGAGCGATTCTGGTGAAAACTGCACCGTCCATCTTGAAATTAGCGCCGTTTAGATGTTTTATGGTTAGCTGAGAAGGCAGATTGTTAAGGGTTCAACTATAATTTATTATCACTTTTGAGTTGGTTGCACATGGAAATTTCAAGTTCAGTCCGGTCCCCACAGGTTTTACCTACTACAACCAACAGTGCGGTCGAAGGTATCAATACTCAGCAGCAATTGTTAGAGCGTAATGTAGAGCAAGTCGCTAAAAGTCAGGGTGCTGACGCTAAAGAGAGTCAATCGCAAGATAGGGCATTAGTGGAGCAACAGCAAATTTTGACTGATTTCAAAGCTAATGCGAGATCGCTGGAGGTGTCTAATGAACGACTAGGCACCTTGATCAATATTGAAGCCTAAAAGCCTCTATAAAAAATTAAAGCTCTACCCTCCGTTTAAATCAAAGACTTAAATACCATACAGCCGCTTATCTGAATGATACATTTAAGTTATGATGTATTGTTGCAATAATTTGTTTATTTTGAGAAAGAGAATTGTCTACTACCAACACTAGACGTAATCCCACTCTATTGGTGATTATGGATGGCTTCGGTTTGAATCCGAAACCTGAACATAATGCCGTGTTTGAAGCTAATACACCTAATTTGGATCGTTACTTTTCGACCTACCCAATGACGGAGTTAGAAGCGTCAGGACGTGCCGTTGGATTACCTATTGGGCAAATGGGCAATTCTGAAGTGGGTCATATGACAATTGGCAGCGGCTCTGTAGTAAAACAGGATCTAGTGCGAATTGATGATTCTATAAAAGACCAGAGTTTTTTCAAAAATACAGCTTTCGTCAATGCAATCGAAGCCGCAAAGCTTAAAAATCGTCCAATCCACCTAATGGGCTTAGTGTCTGATGGTGGTGTGCATAGCCATATTGACCATTTGTTGTCACTGATAGATCTTTGTGCGACACATCAAGTTGTGCCGCAAGTGCATATGATCACTGATGGTCGAGATACGAGCCCTCAGTCTGCGTTAAGCTTTATTCCGTTGGTAGAAGAACGATTGAGTCGATGTGGCGGATTTATTGGCAGCATTAGTGGCCGGTATTATTTGTTAGACCGTGACAAACGATGGGATCGAGTTCAATTGGCTTGGGATGCTATTGTTGGTTCAAGGGCATTACAGGCTGACTCTGCCATTGAAGCCGTTGAGCTCAGTTATAAAGCGGGTCGATATGATGAGTTTATAAAGCCAACGCTATTGCCCAAGTTTTCGCCCATCCAAAAAGGCGATGAATTGATTTTCTTCAACTATCGAAATGATAGAGCGAGAGAAATTACGTCAGCTTTGTGTAAAAATCAATTTGACGAAGTCGACCGTGGTGAAGACTTCCATCCAATTAAAGTCACTTGTATGACTTTATATGACGAAACCCTTAATTTAGCCATCGCCTTTAAACCCATGCGACCAAGTGTCACGTTGGGGAGTGTCATTAGTGAGGCAGGTTGTCGTCAATTACATTGTGCAGAAACCGAAAAGTATGCACATGTTACCTTCTTTTTTAATGGTGGACGTGAGGCTTGTTTTGAAGGCGAAGAGCATCGGCTGATCGAATCTCCCCGAGTCTCAACTTATGACTTAAAGCCAGAAATGAGTGCAGAAACAGTAACTGAGACAATGATTTTGGCATTAAAATCTAAAGACTTTGACTTTTTAGTGGTCAACTATGCCAATGGCGACATGGTCGGACACACCGGTGTTAGAGATGCTGTAATCAAAGCCGTAGAAGTATTGGATTACGAAGTAGGACGGTTGCTTGATGTCGCTATAGGATTAGGTTATTCAGCCTTAGTAACTGCAGATCATGGCAATTGTGATGAAATGGTCGATCCAAAAACTGGAGGGCCTCATACGCGGCATACACAACACCCTGTGCCTTGCATGGTTGTTGATAAAAGTGTGCAACTGCTTTCAAATGATGGGAACTTGTCGGCAATTGCACCAACTATACTTCAATTGATGGGAATACCGCAGCCGACAGCGATGACCGGGAAGTCATTAATACAAGATGCGTGGTAGTCTGTGAATTGTTTAGCTTATAGAGCGATTATTGTTTAATAAGGTGCTGCATAATCAGGATCTAGAATTATGTTCCATTAACAGAAGCGCTCACTAAAAAGACATTGTTTGACGGCATTTCATTAGAAGACGTCAATAGTCGATACTAATTCGTTCTATTTGATTAATCAGAGCAAATTTAACGTATTCTTGCAAAATAACAAAAGCAAGGAAATTATTAGTAACTCTCTGGGTCTCGGTGACTCCTTTGGCGAGCTGGCCCCTTAGGCGGATCCCCCAGTAAGCCAGTATTATTACTACGGAAGAATCTAACCTGCGCATTATTTCTAGGCAAGTTTTTATAGATAAATTGCTGTAAAAGCCAACTGTTAGTATGTGCATTATTGAACTACTGATCAGTCGAATCCAAGGCTTAATTGAAGGAGTTAATTGAAGGAGTTAATAGTTTGGTACTAGATGATGTGTACAGCTGAGGGCCCTGTTTTGTATAAGCATGTAGAGGTAGTTGGAGAAAAAAGGGTAGCTGTAAAATTTACAGAACAGGGTATTGCCAACTGTGTTGTAACAACATGAGAAATGTTAGACCGCATACTTAAGAGTTAAGAGCAGATGGTTATATTTCTATTAGAGGTAACCATATAATGATCGAAAAGACATTTCCATCAGGCTGGTAAATAAAAAATGAGTGGCATCAGGAAGCATGGATACTCGAGTGTTAACTTCTATTGGACTCTACTTGTTGTTAATAGTAACAAGATAAGCCAGTAAGATGATGCTAAAATATTTTTACTTTTGTTTTTAAGATAGTTTAACGGAATAGTTAATGGTGATCTTGAAACAACCCTAAGAATTGTATTATGAGGTAATTAGTAGTGGCAGGTCACAGTAAATGGGCGAATATTCAGCATCGGAAAAAAGCCCAAGATGCCAAGCGTGGCAAATTATTCACTCGGCTAATTCGCGAAATAATGGTTGCTGCCAAATCGGGTGGGTCGGATCAAGACTCAAACCCGGGTCTTCGTGTATCCGTCGACAAGGCAAAATCACAAAGTGTTCCTAAGGATGCCATAGAGCGAGCAATCAAAAGGGGTGCTGGTGAACTTGACGGTGCTGACTATGAAGAAATCCGATATGAAGGATATGGCCCGTTAGGTATTGCATTCATTGTTGACTGTTTGTCTGACAATAGAAATAGAACCGTTGCAGAAGTGCGACATGCTTTCAATAAGTCAGGTGGTAATCTGGGTCAAAGTGGTTCAGTGGCTTATTTGTTTACCAGTGTTGGTGTGCTTTTATACTCGCCAGACCAAGATGAAGACTCAATAATGGAGGCGGCACTAGAAGCGGGTGCTGATGACGTCGTTGTTGCGGAAGATGGCAGTATTGAAGTGCTTACGTCTGCTGAGGAATACATGACTGTCAAGCTGGTGATGACAGAAGCCGGGTTCGAACCGGAAGAGTCAGAACTCACTATGCGCGCTGAGCTAAACACTGAATTAAACGTTGAGGATGCTGAAAAGGTACTGAGACTGATCGATTTGTTAGAGAGTTCTGACGATGTTCAGGAAGTCTATTACAACGCTGATATTCCTGAAGAGGCTTATGAACAATGAGAAATAGTTGCTATGGTTGTTACAGTTCTGAATCTCCCTAGCTTATGATTATCCTAGGCATAGACCCTGGATCTCGTAAAACTGGTTTTGGATTGATTGAAAACCAACCTAATCGAATGACCTATATCCATAGTGGCTATCTCAATATAAAAGGTGAAACATTACCCGAAAAATTGGGACAGATATTTAGTGATATTACTGATTTGATATTGGAGTATCAACCCAAGCAAATGGGCATTGAACAAGTGTTTATGCATCGTAATGCCGATTCAGCGCTTAAGTTAGGTCAGGCACGGGGAGCTGCTATTTGCGCCGGTCATATTTCAGGATTAGAGATTGGCGAATATGCCCCTAGATTAATAAAGCAAGCTATTGTTGGAACCGGTGCTGCAAGTAAGGAGCAGGTAATGCACATGGTACAAAGATTGTTGAATCTGAATAAAGATTTACAGTCAGATGAAAGTGACGGGCTGGCAATTGCTATCTGTCATGCTCAATATTATGCTACTCAACAAAAAATGGGTATTGATCCCAAACTATTCAAAAACCGGAGAACTAGCCGCCGATGATTGGTCGACTGACAGGTGTACTGGCCGTAAAGCGCGCGCCACAGATATTAGTTGACTGCCAAGGAGTCGGTTACGAAGTCGATGTTTCAATGACGACTTACTATCAACTGCCAGATGTAGGCGAACAGGTCTCTGTTTGGACTCATTTGCAAATTAAGGATGATGCACACACTCTGATTGGCTTTAAAACCGAACAGGAACGTAAACTATTCCGTCAGTTAATCCGTGTCAATGGTGTGGGTCCAAAAATGGCGCTAACCATATTATCTGGCACCGACAGCAGAGAATTTGCACAGTGCGTGTCACAAAATGACATTGCTACATTGACTCGATTGCCGGGTGTAGGTAAAAAAACAGCCGAACGACTGATTATCGAAATGCGTGACAAGGTGGACGACTTGATCTCAGAAGATTTAGCGTTTAATGATGATAATTATACCGTGAAGAGTACGCCATCAAGTAAAAATGAGGCGATAGAAGCGTTACAGGCTCTAGGATATAAACCAGCTGATGCAGAAAAAATGGTGAAACAAGCAGAGCAAGCAACTGATATTGAAATGACGGCTTCGGGGCTGATCAGAAAAGCATTGCAAATTTCAGTACAACGATAATAAATCCTTATGAATGAAGACCGTTTAATTACCCCTGAAATTTTTAATGAAGACCAATCCCAGGACAGGGCATTGCGTCCCAAATTGCTCGAAGATTATATCGGGCAGCCTGAAGTTTGTGAGCAAATGGATATCTTCATTCAAGCGGCTAAAAAGCGCAACGAAGCCCTCGATCATGTATTGATATTTGGCCCACCAGGTTTAGGGAAAACGACTTTATCGCATATTATTGCCAATGAAATGCAAGTTGCTTTACGCCAAACTTCAGGCCCCGTTTTGGAAAAGCCAGGTGATCTTGCCGCAATATTAACCAACTTGGAACCGCATGATGTGTTATTTATTGACGAGATACATCGTCTTAGCCCAGTTGTAGAAGAAATACTTTATCCTGCAATGGAAGACTATCAACTCGATATTATGATTGGTGATGGCCCCGCAGCGAGATCGATAAAGCTTGATTTGCCGCCTTTTACCTTAGTGGGTGCAACTACTAGAGCAGGATCACTCACCTCTCCATTACGCGACCGATTCGGCATCGTGCAACGACTAGAATTTTACTCAAGTAAAGACTTAACCACTATTATTTTACGATCAGCTGCATTACTTGAAATACAAATTGATCTAGGTGGTGCAACAGAAATTGCCTTACGTTCACGCGGTACGCCCCGCATAGCCAACCGATTGTTACGACGCGCCAGAGATTACGCCGAAGTAAAGGCTGATGGTGTGATATCTGAAACCATCGCAAAGCTAGCGCTTAATATGTTAAAAGTCGATCGCTCTGGTCTCGATCACATGGATCGACGACTGATACTAGCCCTCATCGAAAAATTTGACGGTGGGCCTGTTGGTGTAGAGAGTCTAGCTGCCGCAATTGGTGAAGAACGAGGCACAATTGAAGACGTCATCGAACCTTATCTTATACAGCAGGGCTTTATGATGCGAACGCCCAGAGGACGGGTGGTGACAGAACGTGGTCATAGCCATTTTGGCTTTACACAAAAAGTCCAAGATACCTAATGACTATGGCACTATGACCATTGAACCTTTACCATTAAACTATGACTATTAGAGTATCATTATTAAAAAATGGTAATATTGTATTCAGAACAACCACATAACGATTTAAGGTAGCCACTTAAATTTAATAAAAAGATATAACTTAAGGCGAAATACCAATGAACGACCAATCTATTACAACATTAATCGCCCATGCCAGCCTACCCGTTCAACTGGTACTTATTATACTATTAGCCGCCTCTGTATTTTCTTGGTCCACGATGTATGTGAAGCGAACCTATATCAAAAAAAATCAAGCCGAAGCCAGTACCTTTGAAGGCCGGTTTTGGTCAGGCATTAACTTAAGTGACCTGTTCGCACAGCTTAGCGTTCGACAGGAGAAACGCTTTGGGCTTGAAGCGATATTCGAAAATGGTTTTCGTGAGTTTGCTCGTGCCAAAAAAGCCGAGTTAGATACAACCTCGATTGTTAATTCGGCTCACCGAGCGATGAAAGTCTCCATGGCGCGAGAAATTGAATCATTGGAAAGCAACTTAACGTTTCTCGCTACGGTTGGGTCGGTTAGTCCCTATATTGGATTATTTGGAACCGTATGGGGCATTATGGAGTCATTCCGAGCGTTAGCTGGTGTTCAACAGGCAACTTTGGCAATGGTTGCACCGGGCATATCAGAGGCACTCATCGCAACTGCTATGGGTTTGTTGGCCGCTATTCCAGCGGTCATTGGGTACAACAAGTTTACTAGTGAAGTGGATGGAATGGTCGTGCGCTATGAGAATTTTTTGGAAGAGTTTACGGGTATCTTGCAACGACAGGCTCAGGTCCAAAAATAAACGGACGAAGTGATCATTTATGAATCATCAAAATTTAATTCAGGCGGTTAAATAACGTGGCCCGGTCCAGATCGCGGAATCGAGTTATTGCCGAAATTAACGTCGTACCCTACATCGACGTTATGCTCGTATTACTGATTATCTTCATGGTAACTGCGCCGATGCTCAAACAGGGCGTCGAAGTTGAGTTACCGACCGCACCTGCCAATGCGTTAGACGTGAATAGTCCCGATCCGATAATTGTCAGTGTTGATAAAGAGGGCTTAATGTATCTGAGCTTAGGTGATGACCCAGATACCAACCTCATGTCCGATAACTTAATTAACCAAGTTCGATCTGCATTAGTGGATAATCCATTAAGACCAGTGCTGGTGCGTGGCGACGCAAATGGTCCCTATAATAACGTTGTTAAAATGCTTGTTTTGTTGCAACAGGCCAATGTTGGTTCGGTTGGTTTGGTGACGGAGCCAGAGGCTGTCCAATAATGTTGGAGGCAGTACTGAAATATCCTAAAGCCTTGGCTGTCTCGGTTTTATTTCATTTTGTTATTATTATTGCCTTGATAATCAATTTTCAGTTTTTCGATAAACCTAAACCGGTCCAGCTAGGTAATCAAGTCACGGCTATTCAAGCAAAAGTAATCGACTCTAAACAGCTTGAAGAAACCAAATATGAAAAAAATATGGAAAAAGTCGAGCAACGAAAAAATGAGCTTAAAAAAATTGCGCTTGAAAAAAAAGCGAATGAATTAAAACAGAAAAAAGAAAATGACAAAAAAATAATACAACAGCAAAAAGAAGCCGAAATTATAAAGAAAGCGGCGATAAAAAAGAACAACGCGGAGAAGGAAAAAGAAAAGCTAAAAGCTCAGAAAAAAGCAAAGGCTGAAGCTAAAGTGTTGGCAAAACAAAAAGAGGATCTGAAATTAGCTAAAGAAGTTCAGAAAAAACAGCTTGCAGAAAAAAAGAAAAAACAAGCGGCTGAAAAAAGAAGGAAAGTGGAACAAGAACAAAAGATTAGGGAAATGGCGCTGCAAGCGAAAATCGAGAACGAAGAGTTAAGTCGATTAAGGGATATAAAAAAGAGTAAATACACCAATCAAATCAGAGAATTAATTGAACGAAACTGGCGAAAACCTAAGGAAAGTGCCAAGATAGCTAGTTGTGAAGTACGAGTGCTGCAAGGGCCGGGTGGTTATATATTGGAGGTTATCTTTGGCCCCTGCAACGGAAGCAGCGAAACTTATCGAAACTCAATAGAACGAGCAGTATGGAGGTCTGATCCATTGCCTTTACCTGGCGATAAAACATTGTTTGAACGTGAAATAAACCTCATATTTGTCCCGAAGTAATTGGTTCTGGACTGTTAAGACTATGGCTAAAAAACGACTCAAGAAGTGAAATATAAATAATGAATAAATTAGTTAAAATACTTATTTCATTGCCGCTTTTAATAGTTGCATTCAGCCCATTAAGTGCGGCTCTTACCATTGAAATCACTGAGGGTACTGAAGGTGCATTGCCGATTGCTGTGGTGCCATTCGATACGTCAAAAGTGACAACTAAACTGTCGGAGGACATAGCTCAAATCGTCAGCAATGACTTAAACCGAAGTGGTGTTTTAACCGTACTGTCGCAAACATCTTTACCCGCTAAACCACATTACAGCCAAGAGGTGGAATACCCAGCCTGGCGGGCAGCAGAACAGGACTACCTAGTTGTCGGTCGGATTCTGGAAAAAAGTACAGGACAATATGAAATTCAATTCCAATTGCTGGATGTACTAAAACAAAAGCAACTCATAGGTTATACCCTTCAGTCAAGCAAACGAAAATTGCGATCCTCTGCTCATAAAATAAGTGATTTAATTTATGAAAAAATAACTGGAGTCAGAGGGGCTTTTAGTACGCGTATCGCTTATATTCGCGCGCAACAAAATCAAGGCCGTAAATATGTACTGCAAGTGGCTGATACTGACGGTTTTAACACGCAAACTGTATTAGAGTCAGATGAGCCCTTAATGTCCCCGAGTTGGTCGCCTGATGGCCAATCACTCGCCTATGTCTCATTTGAAAACCGCCGGCCTGAAATATTTATCCAACACCTCAGTACGGCCAAGCGGATTAAAATAGCGGGTTTTAAGGGTATCAATAGCGCACCTAGCTGGTCACCTAATGGTGAATACTTGGCAGTTGTTTTGTCCAAAGATGGTGATCCCGATATTTATTTGATGCAGATTGAAACCAAACGTTTAACTCGGCTGACGGACCATCGTGGCATTGATACAGAGCCCGTATGGAGCAACAATGGGCAGTCTATCATTTTTACCTCCGATCGAGGTGGCTCACCGCAAATTTACGAAGTACCTGTAACTGGAGGAAAGCCACGAAGGATAACGTTTGAAGGCCAATACAATGCGGCCGCATCGGTATCACCAGATGGCAAATATATTGCGCTGGTGTATGGTGATGGAGGTCAATACAAAATTGCACAATTGGAACTCGACACTGGAAATTTAATCATGCTAACCAATAGCAACTTGGACGAGTCACCTTCCTTTTCACCAAACGGAAAGATGGTGCTATACGCCTCGACTCGCGGTGATAATAGCGTACTCTATGCAGTATCAGTGGGTGGCCGTGGTAAACACAAGCTGTCAGATCAATCGGGTGACATACGAGAGCCAGCTTGGGGCCCATTTAATCTTAAACAATAATATTGGAGCGGGACTATGAAGTTGTTGAATGTTAGTAGCAAAATTTTATTTTTATGTGTGACTACAGTGTTTATTACTGCCTGTCAGACTGGATCGGATGAAATTATTCAAGACAGTACTTCTATGGATGGAGTGAAGCAATCACAGCTAGAAGGTTCAGGAGTATCAGCCGAAAGTACGACTGATTTAACCGTACTTGAAGATGGTAGTGACAGCTCTGCGATTGCATTTGATGACGATGCGCAAGCAAAGGCAAAGTCACCCCAAGCCATGTTGGATAATGCTGATTCAAATATCGCTAATCGTGTTATTTATTTTCAATATGACAGTGCTAAGATTAGCGATGATTCTTTGAGCATGATTGAAGCGCATGGTAATTTTATCGCTAGTAATGGTAATGTTTCAGCCCGACTCGAAGGTAACACAGATGAACGTGGCACTCGTGAACATAATATTGCGCTGGGTGATCGACGAGCGCAGTCTGTTCGACGATTATTATTGTTTCAAGGCGCTTCTGCAGACCAGTTAGAAACTATCAGTTATGGTGAAGAACGGCCTGCTGTTTTGGGTCATACAGAAGATGCATGGGTAAAGAATCGACGTGTTGAGATTGTTTACGAAGTTAATTAAATCGATGATGGCTAAACCTATGACATTAACTAGATTACTGTTACTAATGGCAGCACTAGGTGCAAACTTGGGTTTTTCATCGGTCAGTCAGGCTCAGGCACTTACCCCTGAGCAATTGACACTGCAAGTTAAAAATTTGGAAACCTATACAGAAAAGTCAGTAATCATGCTGAACAGAGTTGATAAAGAGCTCACGTCTGTGAAGCAACAGCTTGATAAAGTTGAGCGCATGATCGATAACAAAACAATGATCGGAATGTTGCAGCAGATAGAAGAACTATCGAATGAATTGCGTCAATTACATGGAGGGCTGGAACAGCAAAGTCATGATCTAGATAGGCTTAAAAAACGTCAACGTGAGTTGTATCTAGATACCGACAGACGTCTTCGCGATCTGGAAAGCCGATCCACTGCACAGTCTACTGCACCTATAGAGATTCCGTCTCTTCCAGAAGTGAGCACGCCACCGGTTGATATTGCCGTATCTGGCGATCTTACTCAGACCGTTGATCCAGTCCCTGAACCCTCAACATTGCCAGTACAGAACAATACTATTTCAGCCAACACCGAAGACTTTTCTACTAATATAACCTCTAGTGATGAGCAAAATGCTTATCAGTCCGCCTTTGATACGCTAAAAGAAGGGCGTTATGAAAAAGCTAAGACAGAACTTAAAACCTTCTTGCAAAATCATCCAACCAGCAGTTTTTCGGGTAATGCGCAATACTGGCTAGGTGAAGCCCATTATGTAACACGTGAGTTCAAACAGGCTATAGATGAGTTTAAGAAAGTTCTGTCAAACTATCCGAGTAGTCTTAAAATTCCAGATGCAATGCTAAAACTTGGCTATACCTACTATGAATTAAAACAATTTGATCAGGCAAAACTTTTACTCCAAGACTTACAAAAACGTTTCCCAAAATCGACCGCATTTAGATTAGCGGGCAAACGATTAGATCGAATCAGTAAAGAAGGTAATTAAGCGTCGAATTTGCTTGAAATCATTATTAAGATCGGTATGATCGCACTTCGTTTCAGGGCCGTTAGCTCAGTTGGTAGAGCATCTGACTTTTAATCAGGGTGTCGAGCGTTCGAATCGCTCACGGCCCACCATTTTACTCTCTAAATAAGAAAGTTTATATTATCGCCAAATGCTTATTTGGCGATAATCGTGAAAACGTAGCCGAGCTTTAATTTCTCTTAAACCTCGACCTAATCCTTTATTTATAATTCCAGATTGTATGTTTGTCAATACTTCGCTATTAATAAAGCTGAAGGTAGATAGATGAAACTAGTCGATATACTCACAGCAATAACAGTGGCCTCTATTTGGGGAATGGGATTTATTGTGGCCAAGTCTGGCATGAGTCATTTCTCTCCTATTTTACTTATGGCTCTCAGATTTGCGCTGACGGCCATTTGTCTTGTTTGGTTTTTTAGACCGCCATTGAAGCTATTTCAAGACTTATTCTGGATATCATTAGTCAGTGCATCTATTCAATACAGCCTAACTTTTACCGGTGTCAAAGGTCTTGATGCCTCAACGGCCGCCTTGTTAGTTCAGTTAGAAGTCCCCTTTGGTTTATTGTTGGCCTGTATTTTTCTAGGTGAAAGAGTCTCTTTAAAACAGGGTTTTGGCATTTTAGTTGCATTCTTGGGTGTGGCGCTTATTCTAAAAGAGCCAAAATTATCGGGTAGTCTAGTCAGTGCACTGATGGTCATAGGGGGTGCATTTACTTGGGCAATCGGCCAAATCATGATTAAAAAAATGGTCAATGTCAGCGGTTTTATGCTGATTAGTGGCATTGCTATTTTTTCCACACCACAACTATTCCTAGCCTCCTATTTATTTGAATCAAATCAAATAGCACAAATCCAAACGGCAGACTTATCTGCTTGGGGTGCTGTTATTTATCTCGCCTTAATAATGACGGCCTTAGGGTATGGCATGTGGTACCGTTTGTTAGGCTTATATTCAATCAATCAAGTCATGCCTTTTTTACTGTTATTGCCTGTTGTCTCAGTCATTGGCGGTACACTCTTTCTTGACGAAATGCTCACCACCAAAGTTATAATAGGTGGCATGTTAGCCTTGTCTGGTGTCGCATTAATAACCATTCAATTGGGTTCTAAAGAACATAGCTGAACTGTTGTTGAATTCTAAATCATCTGCTTTATTCTACTTAACTTGTAGTTTTAAGCATTCCCGTAATAATAAAGAGATTGCACCATGAATGAAAAAATTGTCATTACGGGCATTGCTCGTACGCCACTAGGTGGGTTCCAAGGCGCCCTGTCAGACGTGAGTGCACCACAACTGGGTGCAACAGCAATAGCAGCAGCAGTTGAACGAAGTGGATTAGGAAATGATTCTGTAGATGAAGTCATCATGGGTTGTGTGTTATCAGCAGGGTTGGGTCAAGCAGCGGCACGTCAGGCTAGCATTGGTGCCGGACTAGCTCTTTCTACTGGATCGACCACCATCAATAAAATGTGCGGGTCAGGTATGAAAGCAGTCATGCTTGCGCATGACTTATTGCTCGGAGGTAGTAATCGAATTATGGTTGCAGGTGGATTTGAAAACATGAGCAATGCACCTTATTTATTGCCCAAGGCGCGAACCGGTATGCGTATGGGACATGGCACTGTAATTGACCACATGTTTTTTGATGGACTCGAAGATGCTTATGATAAAGGTTGTTTAATGGGTGTTTTTGCAGAAAACACAGCTGATAAATATACCTTTAGCCGTGAGCAGCAAGATGACTTTGCGATCACTTCTATTAAAAGAGCGCTAGTGGCAATAGAAACGGGTGCTTTCGAAGGTGAAATCTGCCCAATAATTTTAAAAACACAAAAGGGCGACGTAGTTGTAGACACCGACGAACAACCTTTAAAGGCTAATACAGATAAAATACCGACCTTACGCGGAGTGTTTCGTAGTGATGGAACAGTCACCGCAGCTAACTCGAGTTCAATCTCGGATGGTGCCGCCGCCTTAACTCTGATGAGCCAAACCGAGGCTAATAATCGTCATATTAAGCCGCTCGCAATCATTCAAGGGCACAGCTCTTTTTCGCATGAACCGGCTTGGTTTACGACAGCCCCGGTTGGTGCGATTAAAAAATTATTAAATCAATTGAATTGGCAGGCTAAAGAGGTTGATTTGTTTGAAATAAACGAAGCATTTGCAGTGGTAACAATGTCAGCCATGCATGATCTCGAGCTGGATCACAATAAAGTAAACGTCAACGGTGGTGCTTGTGCACTGGGTCATCCTATAGGTGCTTCAGGAGCACGTATAATGGTTACTTTGATTGCGGCGCTGCAGCAAAGGGGTTTGAAAAAAGGTATCGCTGCGCTTTGTATCGGTGGCGGTGAGGCAGTTGCTATTGCGGTTGAAGTTGTTTAGTTAATACAGTTAAATCAGTATAGATTCAAAAATGACTATATTTCTATAGTCTTGTCTTCTGTCAAAGAAATAATTATTGATGACGATTGCTTTAAGCTATTTCTAGGTCGTCAACCAATCTTGAAGGTCCCACTGGCTATGAGGATTCGAATTATTCAACCATCAGGAGTAAATGATAATGACGACAACACTTGCGTTCGATATTTATGGCACCCTGATTGACACTCAGGGTATCAGTCAAAAGTTATACGATGTCATTGGTGACCAATCCATCGAATTTGCTCATCGGTGGCGAGAAAAGCAATTGGAATACACGTTCCGACGGGGATTAATGCGCTGCTATCAGAATTTTTCGACCTGCACCGCTCAAGCACTTGATTACACCAATCAGCTTTTCGCCACCAACATCAGCCCAACCGATAAAAAAGCGTTGATGGGTGCTTACGAAACACTTCCTGCATTTGCCGACGTCACTGAAAGCTTAATTTTGGCAGAAAAAGCAGGGTTTCGGTTATTCGCATTTTCCAATGGCAGCGAGAGTGCTGTCGAGAAATTACTGCAAAATGCTGGGATACGATCCTATTTTGAAGGCGTTATCAGTGTTGATAGTTTAAAAACATTTAAGCCAAATCCTGATGTCTACCAATATTTTCTCGATACAACTAACAGTCAGGCTGAAAACAGTTGGTTAGTTTCTAGCAATCCATTCGATGTTATTGGTGCGATTTCAGTGGGAATGAAGGCCGCTTGGTTACAGCGAAATGTGAATGCCCTATTTGACCCATGGGAATTCACACCCACAGTGACTGTCAAACATCTTTCCCAATTACCAGAGTTAATTCTGCCATAGTTTCATACTCAGTCTAAATTGGTTGTGGAGCGAATTGCTAGCATAAAGGCCAATGTTTGTTAGCTAGACAGCTAGGGCGTAAAATTTTAGATTTTGAAGGCATCAGCTTTATTGGTGAAAGTTTAGGCCAGTCTCTAGTTGATGAGGCCCTGGCTTGGATAATGCTAGAGCCTTAGATGTGAGGGAATATCAAATTAAAATCATTATGCTCCGCAACATTTCTTATACTTTTTGCCACTATCACAAGAACACGGATCATTCCTGTTAGGCGTTTTTTCGCTCACAGAAGTAACCTGTTTGGTTTGTAAAGCTTCTAAGCTGTGGATATCTTCATTCTGCTCAGAATCTACCTCAATCACACAGGCCCAGCCATTTTCTGCACAAACTGCCGCCAGTTCCTTTTCGCGTTCCGCTGTTTGAACGCGAATCTGCGCCGGTGACTTCTTGCTTCCCAAGCGCATAGCACCTTTATTTTCGAAATTCGTTTTAGCGCGATCACCCTTTTTCATTACAGGGCCCTTTTGAAATATCTTTGCCATGATTTACCGCCTATTTAATAATTAGTTCAATACACTTCGGGCAACTGTCGGCCTGCTTTACCCGAGCTTCACACCATGATCGAAACAGTTTTTCAATGAGTGGCTAAACGGGCTTTTAACCTAGGCTGCCAATAAGGAGATTTAACGATCACACTTCATTTTCAGGGCTGCAAGTATAAAGATTCTGTAAATTCCTGCAGATAAATCTTTGACAAATCTTCGTTAAAATGGCAAGGCGGAAGTCTTATTGCGCTACTTTCGAGATTCGAGCGCTCATATAAAGCGATAGTTATGATTTGCGGCTTATCAGGCTTACGATTTAATGCAATTTATGGTGTCGATAACAAACATTTATTGTTTAAGCCGAAGCTGTCAGGAGACTTTTGTATAAGCTATCGCCAAGTTCCTGTTGTTTTCTCTGATATCTCGTTATATCAAAAACAGTCAATGCTGCGAGTCTGTTGCTTTTGTCGTGTCGCTAATTCTTCCTTGCCATCAATATTTAAACATATCATTATCAAGTGATCGGAGGGTCGACTCCAGTAAACCTTCGCAATACTTTCGACTAAAAATTTCAATGACTCTTGTGGATTTGTTACGTATCAATGTCGCACCGAGATCCACCAATAATTTCTGTGGCGGCCAAACCACTTTAACGTGCATGCCTAAAGGAATATCCAGTGTCCATTCGGCTATGGAATCGCCGCTATTATAACTGGAGACTCTTTTTACGAATCTAACGGCTGTGCGTCATGTGGTAACCCTAACAATTCTCTATTGATGTAAATAACGTTATTTTGGCAAGGGTTCCATAACAAAGCCTTTTTAGTCTTAACCGATTCATCAATACCGGATAGAACTTCGATGGTGCGTTTTTCAATTTTTCCCTCTACGGCTTCGTCCACAACCTAATTATGTCATCTTCGAAACGGAATGGCCGTTCTTGAACTGACAATACTTAGTCGCGGCGTTTGAAAGCCATGTCTCCATATGCGTTATAATCGTTTCAAATTAAAATACCATTTTCAGCTACGTAAGCTTTTCGAATCTCGAGCTGTATTGCGCTGTCGTTTTCTACTTCTTTTGGAGAGATGAATTCGAGCTTGTCTTTCAATACTCGATCTTCAATTGCGCCAATTTTTGATTTCCATATCGAGAGCTTCGCTTATTTTTCGACTTCTGATTAATCGAATTTACCTATTAAAGACCAGGTTTTTCTAGTTTTTTATTAAATCATTATGCCTATCGCATATGAAGTGGTTTGAATATTAACTGTAATCCAGTCTCAGTTTTTGGCAGGGCAATGAAGTGAATAGGGTTGGTCATTAGGCAGTAAGCAAAAATTTCAAATTGTGCCGTTTACAATATTCCTTCAACCAACGTAGGTAGACATCTCTATCTTCGTTAGTAAAGAAGACGTCTTCCCTACAATTACCTATTTGTGTTATGTGATGAGGCACGCCTACAAATACGGCTCTAGCTTGTTTTGGCATGGGTCGATTTTAGTGGAGTTGACTGGAAAAGGGTAGCGTCTCTTATTGGAACGCAGTTTCGTTCTCAATGTCATCGGTTGCTAGCGCCGCTATTGTTACTACAGGCACGCTTGATTACGATAACGTCACTAATGTGATCACGGATTCGGCTTCGGGCGCGACTTATCTGGGCTGGGACATGGTAGATGAATCGACTTACCAGCAAACGGTGGACCAGACCAATGGTGGGGCATTTGACGGTTGGCACATTGCGTCGCAGACGGAGGCATATGAGTTTTACAGAGCAGCAACCGGTGACAGCAGAGTAGACGCCGTCGGCGATCAATATCTTGTTACCGAAATAGCCGCCTTTGGAGAGGGCGTTCCGTTCGGGCAGAACGGTGGAGGCTGGACCGACCTCGCATGGTTTTTGTCCGACGAGTATACTGAAGTTGGCTTCATTCAGATGTTCGCACAGGACAACGAAGTAACAATCTCTGACGCTGCAATGACTATTGTTACCTCCGACCGGAACTCCGCGAGTGGGGATCGGGATTACATTGGTTGGCTACTAGTTGGCGACAGTGCCAAAACATCTATCCCAGTGCCCGAGCCTTCTATAATTGCGTTATTTGGATTAGGTTTGGTTGGTTTAGGTTTTGCTCGTAAAAGACGTCAAGCTTAATACCTTCTAACCCAGCGGCAGCCCATCGCTGCCAACACGATACATATTGATCCAGAATAGAGGCTGTTTCTTCGGAAGTGGCCTTTCTTTTTTCTGCTGCTCGTAAAGCTGATACCAATGTATAACGTGTTTTTCAACCGTCTTCTTTGCTACGGTCAACTGACATCCCTTAAAGTAATAGCCAAGGAAGTTACAAAATTGTCGGCAAGCATTTTGAAAAGCTTTAGCTGGCCCGAAGGGTGGAAGGCAGGATGCCTAGAATAAACCCATTTTCAATCTTACCGATGGTGGTTTTATCGGGGTGCTTCTCTACTTTTAGTTTGTTTAGTATCTGACTCAGTGCTTTGATGGCTTTGCAGTTATGCCATCGCGTTTTGGTTAAAATTAAAATGTCGTCCATGTATCTAACATAGTACAGTTTTTGATTGGTAAAGTGATCGTCTAAAATCTTCAAGTACAATGCACCAAAAATCGGGCTGGTGGACAGCCACTGGATATACCATCATCAATATCTTTGTAGTTGCCTCCATATTCCACACAGCGATGAATGACCTGATGGAGGTATTGGCGATAGTCGCTATCACCAAGGACATCATTAATCTGTTCCATCAAGCAAAACTGGTTGATTGATTCGTAAAAACGTTTAACGTCGGTTTTGCAAACATACTGGTAGTCATCTGTTTGATTTACTTCACGCTGAGTATTGTAATTTTACTCCTTGGTATTCAATAGCCCAGCATCAAACTTTGTTAGGATGGCTCTAATACTTATGTCCAATTTGCATCTCTAGTAAGTCATTTATTCCTTCAGGGTAGGGCATAGGCAGGTTGTCCTAACCGTTTTTTTGAATACAATACATTTTTAGATCTATTTAAGGTTATAAATGTCCAATTTTAAAACATCGCTGTTAGTGACAGCATTGGCTGCAGTTATATCGGGTACGGTCCCCGTTTTCGCCGATGACAGTAATACTTATATCAATGGTTCATTTGGCCTGCAAGACTTTGATAATGATCGACAATTGAAAACTGAGCAGTTGATCTCAATCGGTCTGGAACATCGTTACAGCAATGGCTGGGGTGCCGAAATATTCTGGATGGATTCTTCACCTTCTGGGCGGAGTAATACCGGCGACACTGACCTTACACAATATGGTATCGACGGCCTTTATTATTTTAAGTCAGATGAAAGCAATATTCATGATGCTATTCAACCATACGGTGCTTTCGGTCTGGGTCATGCTGAGTTTAAAAATGCCGTCCATACGGATAAAGAAACTCAACTACGGGCTGGACTTGGCCTGCGAATGGTATTGAGTGATCACTGGTCAGCAAAAGCAGATGCACGACTAATTTATAGCGAGGAGGCAAGAGCTCTTGATAACACGCTTACAATTGGTCTGAGTTATGCTTTTAATCATCAAAATAAAAAAGTAGTGCCTCTAGATGGAGACAATGATGGCGTTATTGATCCAATTGATACTTGCCTAACCACACCAACAGGAACAACGGTCGATAACAAAGGTTGTGCTCTTGATAGTGATAACGATGGTGTGGTTGACTATAAAGACAGTTGTCCGAACTCACCTGCTGGTAGCCAAGTTGATGTGGCCGGTTGTGGACTTGATTCGGATAATGACGGTGTTGCTGACTATAAAGATAACTGTCTAACAACACCTGTAGGTCGAGCGGTAGATGGCAATGGTTGTAAGTTTGTTCTGACTCGCTCGGAAGAATTATCGCTTAAGATTAATTTTGCGAACGATTCAGCTGTTATCACTGAAGAATATTATGCCGAAATTGAACAAGCGGCTAACTTCCTTAAAAAGTACGCTGATGTTAATTCGGTTATCGAAGGTCACACGGATAACCTTGGTGCAGATGATTATAACACCAACTTATCTAAGGACAGAGCCGAAGCAGTCATGACTGCTTTGATCGAACGCTTTGGTATTGACGCTGATCGTGTATCAGCACTGGGATACGGCGAAGCGCGTCCGATTGCTACCAACGATACAGAAGCAGGTCGCCTCGCGAATCGAAGAGTTGTTGCTGTAATGAAAGCTGAGATTTCAGAGTAACTTTCTGAAAAGCTATAAGCTAAGCTAGATTGAAAGGCTTCTACCGAAAGATAGAGGCCTTTTTTATGTTCAGGGATGAACGGTATGTCACGGGCGCATGGATGCGCAGGAGTGACGATGTTCAGGGATGAACGGGTCGTTAATTGCTCCTGCATAAACGACACTTCCGCCATCCATGGCGGTCGTATGTCACGGGCGCATGGATGCGCAGGAGTGATGATGTTCAGGGATGAACGGGTCGGTTAACGATTCCCCATAGTATTTACAATTGATAACCATAGAAAATTTGATATGACATTAGTGACTTCAAAATGCTGACACAAGAATGGTTAAACCAGTTGCCCAAGGTTGAGTTGCATTTACATCTGGAAGGCAGTTTAGAACCCGAGCTGATGTTTAAGCTCGCCGAGCGAAATAATATTCAGCTACCCTTCGAAAGTGTTACTCATCTGCGTGAAGCTTACGAGTTTGATAATTTACAAGAATTTTTAGATATTTATTATCAGGGTGCTAATGTCCTCTTGGTTGAACAGGACTTTTATGATTTAACTTGGGCCTATTTGCAAAAGTGTCATAACCAGAATGTCATGCATGTAGAACCATTTTTTGACCCTCAAACACATACTGATCGTGGCGTCCCTTTCGAAGTGGTCATTAATGGCATTTGTCGCGCACTCAAGGACGGTGAATCTTGTCTCGGAATCAGTAGCCAGCTTATTTTATGCTTTTTACGTCATCTAAGTGAGCAAGCTGCTTTTGATACATTGGCGATGGCTGAACCATTCTTAGATCGTATTGTGGCTGTTGGTTTGGATAGTTCTGAACAGGGTCATCCACCAGAAAAATTTAGTCAAGTTTTTGCGCAGGCCCGATTGCTCGGGTTGCTGACAGTCGCTCATGCTGGTGAAGAGGGTTCAGCTGATTACATCTGGACTGCAATCAATGACT
>JBNMQI010000020.1:0-23295 GCA_051277905.1 Gammaproteobacteria bacterium
ATAGGTTTAATTGCAATCTTTATGTTAGTGCTTGGTTTGGTTAAAGATATAAGCAGTGTTGATAGGACCGAAGGTGGCTACGACTACCCTTATACTGGATGGAGTGGAGAAATTATTGATTTTTCAGCTATGTACCAAACAAAAGAAGGCTTATTTAAAAGTGGTTACGTTGCCGATCAATTTTTTAACTGCACTACTGGAATGATTAGTTGGCAAATATTAGGTTTAATTAAAGGCGAATTTAGACAGTTCTCCGAAAGAGCTATTGTCGTTCACAAGCCACAAGATGAATGTAAGGCTCGAGGGTTCAACACGGATTCTTGGGCCAAAAGTGATTTATTATAATCTTTACTAAGATAGTTCTGATAACGGTTAAGGTCTATGCCAGTAATGCTGCACTTTGGTTTATAACGCTTATGGGGGCAGCCTTTTTTCTTATTGCTAACTGATTGAATTGATAAAAAGTATTGACGTGTTTTGCTTCTTTATCTAATTTAAAAATAAAATATTGATCAAATGAGTATTACCTTTTCAAACGATCCTTCTATAAGATATTTTTTATCAATCAAGATCTTGCTATTGAATAAAAAATTGCTGACTTTGGATCGACTAATGCCATTCAGTGTCAGTAGTTAAGCATTAAATCAGACGTTAACTTTTTGGGAGAAACTTTTGGCAACTAAAGCAGAAATTGAAAATTTTATGAAAACTGACTTTCCTCAGGCTAAGTGCATTGTTGAGGCGGTTGGAGATCAATCTGCAACGGTAAGACATACCATAGGGTTTAATGAATTAAGGCCGGGTGGCACGGTATCAGGACCCGTTTTAATGACTATCGCTGATTATGCTTTGTATGTGGCTATTCTTGGTGAAATTGGCATAGTTGCCCTTACTGTGACAACCAGCCTGTCGATTAATTTTATGCGAAAACCCTCATCAACAAAAGATATTATTGGTCAATGTACTTTACTAAAAGTGGGTAAGTCGCTCATTGTTGGTGAAGTTACTTTATATTCCGAAGGTGATGAAAAAGCGGTAGCGCACGTCGTTGGAACCTATTCCATACCTCAAATAAGATGAGGATAACAAAACCTAAAAGTCGAGATCATAACACTTGACCCAACCCAACTGCTTTTCCCTTATCAACTATTACTGGTTGCTTAAAATGATATTTGCGAGTTTATAAAAAGCGAACAATGATATGAAGCCCCAATATAGTTTTGCCGACTCAAGTTCAATTGCGTGGGAAAAACACGAAGAGGCTAGTGGCGTTGAAATTAAAAAGTTACCCCAGGCTAACGACCAAATAATGGAGTTGTACAGGTTCCAACCGAATACCCTATTTCCAGATCATCAACACAAGGGCCCAGAGTTTATATATTTGTTAGAGGGAAGTGCCAGAGTTGATGGCAAATGGATTCGTGCTGGGTGGGCCAGCGCAGCTGAGACAGGTACTTTAGATAAAGATTTTTTGAGCGGGGATGAAGGCTGTATATTCTTAACCGTTTACACGATTGGTTCAAAATATGTTTAACGTCTTAATCATTTTTAACGCCACTCATGCGTCGGTAATGACACACCCGACTAGAAATTTAATCAGATCATATGACTATTAATATTGAATCAAATACGTTTAAGGTGCTACAAAACTGTTCATAGTGCGAATTAATCGGTATGCTGGCAAAATATGGTATAATTTTAAAAATAATTGGTAGAAGATATACGACATTTAATTTACATTTCAATCTAGTTTATGCCACTGGCGCAACTATTTTTTGACGTACATGCTTTTAATTAATCCTTTTACGTTATATTCGAACCGGTGAATTCGAATATAATTTTTATATTTCACCAACAAAAATGAGTAAAGAAAATGAGTAAAGGTACAGTTAAATGGTTCAATGCCGATAAAGGTTTCGGTTTTATTACACCTGAAGATGGTGGTAAGGATTTGTTTGTTCATCACTCAGAAATTCAAGCTGGTGGTGAATATGCAACTTTGAATGACGGCCAAGCGGTTGAATTCGAAGTTGGCCAAGGCCAAAAAGGTCCTTGCGCAAACAAAGTTGTTGCCGTTTAAGCTACGACAATTACCAAATCAAGAGGCGGTGGCTTAGGCCCCCGTTTCTTGAATCATTAGAGTTCAGTCATGGCATTGGACAAAAATTAAGTTTTATAACCTTCCCTAAATTCCCTAAGTCGATCATATTTCCGGCACGACTTTTAATAAATTCCTATAAAACCTGTCAGCCCTAGAAATTTTCGTTTTCGTATGTTTGCACCGTTACTTAAGGAATTACTGACAAGAATAGATGCTGTTTCGATCTTAATTTTTTCGAAGCAATGCCTGCTTGACGTTATTTTCGTTCGTTTGTAAATTTGTCCATGATCCACTCCACAAAGTTGTTAGCATGTGGATGAGGTGTGTTGATCAAGTCTTGCTGTAAGAAGTAATGATCAAGCCCGTCGACGGGTAATTCAAATGGACAAACTAAATCGCCCCGTTTAATTGACGATTCAACCAGAGTTGACTGCCCTAAAGAGATTCCTCTACCTTCCCTGGCCATATTGAGTGATAGCGCAAAGGTGCTGAAGTAATGACGCCGGGTAATTCCTAAATCGTTATGGCCTGCTTGTGATGCCCAATAATTCCAACTATCACTGATACCCGTTAGGTCGAGTATTCTTTCGTTTAGCATATCTGCAGGCACTTTAAGCCGCTTGGCTATTTCGGGTGAACAGACTGGGTATATTTTTTCCTCGGCGAGTTGTATGGCCTGATTTGAAAAAAAATCTCGTTTACCAACATGTATTTCTATATCGGCATTACTGGTCGAAAAGTCCTGCTCCCAAAGTGCTGTTGATACGGTGAGTTCTATTTCGGGATAAAGTGTCATAAATTCATGTAAGTGACTGCTTAACCAAAACACAGAAAAGGAATAATTAGCTTTGATATGAAGGTTTTGATTAGTGGAATATCCCAAAAAGCTACGCGTGCCCTGATCGAGTGTATTAAAAGCTCGAATGATAGTGGGTAGATAATTGCGACCCGCTTCGGTCAAGTTTAAGCCGCGCCGCTCACGCGTAAAAAGTTGCTGCCCCAAATGTGATTCGAGTAACCGCACTTGCTTGCTAACCGCTGATTGGGTGATAAACAGCTCTGCTGCTGCATTGGTGAAACTTAAGTGCCTAGCTGATGCCTCGTAAGCTCTTAGCCAGTGCAAAGGCGGCGTGACTGGTTTTCGTCGGCTATTCGGCATGGTTCAAGTCACTCACGATAAGGGCTAAAGGATAAGGGCCTAAGGGCCTAAGGGCAAGGATCAACTTAGGTATTCCAATTCGTCGTATTGTAGGCGCGTTTATGTCGCTTGCAAGGGCGGGACTGAGTATCGTTAAATCTGTTGGCTTATTATTGGCTTACTGGGGCAAGAAAACATGGCAGATCATTGGGTAAAAGCCTGCGCAACTAGCGATATCGATGAAGAGGACCTGATTCGGTTTGATCACGCCGATCAAACTTTTTGTATATACAACACACCAAAAGGTTTTTATGCAACCGCCGGCATGTGTACGCATGAAGATGAACATCTTGAATTCGGCATGGTGATCGATTCGGTGGTCGAGTGCCCTTTACATCAGGGGCGATTCGATATCATCAGTGGTGAGGCGCTTAGCGCGCCTGTGTGTGTCGATCTGCAAACCTACCCAGTTAAGGTTGAAGATGGTTATGTATTTATTCAGCTAGTCTAAAGGCAACCCGACAAGCAACCCTACGGCGAGATCGAAAAGCCACCTAAAAGGCAAAACAAATGACAGATGCTAAACCAATAGACCGAGATAACTTCGAAAGCTACTGCGGATATCACCAAACTTGGGCAGGTGAGTCGATTACCGATTTGACACAAACCGGGCCCGGCACGGTTTGTGGTGATTACCTGCGTCGTTATTGGCATCCGGTATTTATTACCAGTGAGTTAGCCGACAAGCCCAAATTAATCAAAATTCTGAACGAAGAACTGGTGTTGTTTCAAGACAAATCAGGGCAGTACGGTTTAGTACACAAAAAATGTCCGCATCGCAGAGCCTCGCTTGAGTTTGGCCGCTGTGATGACCGAGGTATTCGTTGCTGTTATCACGGTTGGGCCTTTGATGTCGATGGTACTGTGCTTGATATTCCAGGGGAGCCAAAGGATTCAATTTCGGCTATCAATGCTAAAAGCAAAGTCCGCCTTGGGGCTTATCCTGTGAAAGAATATAAAGGGCTGCTATTTGCTTATATGGGGCCGATGGATGAGTTGCCCGAATTTCCAATCTACGATACTTTCAATATTCCTGACATGATCATGACGCCCTATGCTGGGCCATTTAAGTGCAACTGGATACAAGTACTCGACGCTATTGTTGACCCGGTTCACACCGCATTTTTGCATCAGTCGCAATTCTCAGATGGCTTTGGCGAGATGGGAGAAATTAAATTTTATGAAAATAAGAAAATGCGCTTCTTCGGCACGGCTTCACGACGAGTTGGCAATAATATTTGGGTTCGCGTCAACGAATTGGTGTTACCTAACTTTACTCAGTCCGGTGCGGCATTTGCTGCCGACGGTAGCGAGCAGCGCTATTTTGGCCGAAGTGCGTTCACGCGTTGGGTAGTGCCGGTTGATGACGAAAGCTGTATTGCTTTCGCCTGGGGTAATTTTGGTGAGCGTGGTGATCCAATTGAGTTCAACACACCGGAAGGTATGCAAAAAATCGAACAAGGTGAATTGTTTGACCGCAGCTATGCGCAAAAGCAAGCCAGCCCTGGAGATGTCGAAGCAGTCGAAGGCATGGGCACTATATCTGACCACGAAAAAGAATATCTGGTATCGGGTGATCGCGGCATTTCGATGTACCGCGCGCAAATCAAAAAATACTGTCGTAATTTACAAAATGGTAAACGCCCACCTCAGCCTGCTGTCCTCAGTGACAATCCTGTGGGTGACGGTGTTATTCCAACCTATGGCAGCGATACCATATTAACCCGACCGAATGATGATAAAAACAAAGAACGCGAGCTGTTACGCAATACCAATCAGCAAGTAATGGATATCATTTTTTCGGGTGACACATTCGGTGGTGCAGAGCGGGACAATATGATTATCGAACAATTAAAAACACTCGAAGACAATGAGAGAAAAGCAGTTGAAAGTTAAAGTTCATATTAAGAATAATCGTTGGGCCGATGGATCGTTTCCGAATACGCTAGAAGGTGAAGCCGTATTCACTATCACTCGCGAGCGGTTCGCCGAAGCAATTAGCCATTTCGGTGGGATCGATCAAGACCTCGATACCTTTATCGATTGGGACACCGATAATTTCAATTCATCTATGGCTGATGCTGAAGTATTACTGACCTGGGATTTACCCATGGGAAACCTGGCTGAAGTTGCACCCAACTTGAAATGGATTCATTGTATTGGTGCTGGTGTCGAACATATGTTACCCATGGACTGGATTCCTCACGGGGTTGTAGTCACCAATAACAAAGGCGTACATGCCGCCAAGGCAGGTGAGTTTGGGCTAATGAGCATATTAATGTTGCATTCGCATATGCCTGCCGTTGTGACCAATCAACGCCTCAAAGTGTATGACTCACTGTATGCCTCGCCCATTGCGGGCAAAACATTAGTCGTTTTAGGAACCGGTAGCCTCGGTGGTGCAGCCGCTAAAAAAGTACAGGCTTTGGGTGTTCATGTCATTGGTGTTAATCGCAGTGGAGGAGCAGTCGATGGCTGCGATGAAGTGGTCATGACCGATCAGCTGGATAAGGTTTTACCCCGTGCGGACTACCTGCTAACCGCCACACCGGATACACCTGAAACGCGCGGCTTGTTAGACCGTCGTCGGCTCGACTTAATGAAAAAAACAGCGGGTATTGTCAATATAGGTAGAGAGGCGCTAATTGACTACGACGCCCTATGTGACAAGCTGGAGGAAGGTAGCCTGCGTGGCGCTATACTCGATGTATTCGACCCAGAGCCAATTGCTGAAACTTCTCGACTGTGGCACACCAAAAATCTCATCATCACGCCGCATATTTCAGCTGATGATGGCGATGCTTATGTGCCAATGACACTCGATCTTTTTCTGCGCAATATGCAACTTTTCCTCGCTGGAGAACCACTCCTAAACCCGATACAACCTGAGCGAGGATATTAGAAGGCATTCTACACTGAAGACTCAATCACAATAATTTACGGACCAATAATATCCCTATCGCGACGCACGGCCCAACGCCGAAGGCGAACATGATTGTACCAATGCCGACCGTTCCGCCTAGATACCAACCAATAGAGACAACGGTGATTTCTAGCGCAATACGAATACTTGCGATGGGGAAATTCGTTTTAATTTGCAATCCCGTCATCAGGCCATCTCTGGGGCCAGCGCCTAGGTTCGCAGTCAGGTAAATACCCGATGCAATACCAATGATTAATACACCGCTTGCAACCTGAACCAATTGCCATACGAGCATTTGAGGATTCGGTAATAAGTACAATGAAAAGTCGATCATAAAGGCAATAATCAGAGCGTTTAAAATGGTACCTATGCCGGGCTTTTGGCGTAAGGGTATCCACATGAATAAAACACTAAAACTCACTATCATGGTGGAGAAACCAATGCTCCAGTTTGTTTTACTAGAGATGCCTTGTGCCAGTACCGTCCAAGGGCTGACGCCAGCACCACTGGCAATCAACAACGCCTCACCTAAACCAAACAAAACCAAACCTAAGTTCAAATAGAGAAAGGTAAGCAGTTTAGGGCGAAGATTAAAGGCTGTTGGTGAACTCCAATTTAGTCGCGGTATTGATTTAACTTTAAAAATTTTCAGCATGCCCTGCTATCTCCAGTAACCCTAGTATGCTCTGCCCCAATGACACCATAGATGAACTACAAACTAAGCTATCAGATTAAGGCTTTGCCTTTGCAAGCCAATAAAAACAGAGAAGTATACGCGCAAGTACCAAAACAAATAGACTGTATATTGAATGATGGTGATGACTAACTCAGACCAGATTATGGTTTTTTCTTGGCTCTAGGATGAGCCGAATCATAAACCTTTGCGAGATGCTGAAAGTCCAAGTGGGTATAAATTTGAGTCGTGCTGATATCGGCATGACCCAATAGCTCCTGTACGGAACGCAAGTCACCACTGGATTCAAGAAGATGAGTGGCGAATGAGTGGCGCAGTGTATGGGGCGAAAGGTGTTGATTGAGGGTTTGTTTTGTTGATAACACATTGAGCCGGGCCTGAACATTGCGATGTGATATTCGCCTTCCGAGCTTACTCAGAAATAAGGCACTGCCTGAATTAGCCCGAACAAATTCTGGACGGATTTTTAACCAACGTTTTATGGCAACAATAGCCTTTGAGCCAATCGGCAGGTACCGTGTCTTATTACCTTTACCGGTAACGATAACTTGCTGTTGATTGAGATCGATGTCGTAGATGTCGATGCCAACCAGTTCAGCAAGACGTAGACCAGACGAATAAATGAACTCAAATATGGCCAAGTCCCGAATGGTTAAAGCACTGTCTGTTTCATTGTTATGCAACAGTTGACCCACCTGCTCTGCATCACAAGTTTTTGGCAGTAAGTGATCAGGCTTTGGCGCACTAGCGTCTTTTGCCGGATTACTCTTCACCACGCCTTGACGAATTAAGTATTGGTATAGCCCCCTAATTGAAGATAGCTCGCGTTGGATCGAGCTGCTTTTAAGTCCATTTCGAAAACGATGCGCGGCGTAGCCACTGACCTGTGTAAAGAAGACTTTAGACCACTGAGTGATATTATGGTCTTGCAAATAGCAGGCAAACTTATCGAGGTCGCGGCGATAACTTTTACAGGTGTGAGGAGAGTAATATTTTTCACTACGCAACACTTCGATATAGGAATCCAAATATTGTGATTGCTTTCCTTTCATGCGATTCGACGGTTAGCCGGCTAACAGCCCTTGCAGGCGGGCGCTAACCAATTCACCCAGTTGTTGCAGAAAAATAGTGCCCATTTTTTTAGTGAAATGTTCTTTATTAGCACTGCCAAGGCAAAGCACACCAAGATCAGAGGCATGATAAAGTGGAATAATAGCGCAAGACTGAACGTTTAAATCCGCACCAAACAATGCGACATTGGTGCTTTCTTCCTGCTCTCCACAAATCGGCTTTCGGTCAGAAACCCAACTGGTAACGGTATCGACAACGCCACTGTTTACCTCAAGGTAATGGGTGCTGAGATATTTTTTGGGATCATTAATGGTGGGCAAAAATTTAAAGCAAACATAGTCAGTGTGAAAAAATGTTTGCACTTGATCCTGAACCAACGATAGAACGTCGTGCAGTTGATCGCTACTCATTAACTCGAGCGCAAGACGGTGAAAACGCTGATTAAGCTCTTCATTTTCACGAGCGATAGCCACCAAGTCATCCATGTTCTTTTTGTTTACTCGATTTTCATCACGGAGCATCAGCATTTGCCGCTCGACCAATGAAATCGCACCACGCGTTTGATGAGGAATAGACAACCTGGTAAAAATATCGGGATAGGCCATCAACGTCTCAGGGTTTTCCTGTAAATACTCGATGACTTTTGATTCTTCTAATTGATCTGATTTGGCGCTTACTTTAGGCATTCTTTTTCTCTTAAGTTGTCACTAGTATTAGTGCTGGACGATAATTTCGCCTTGAAAAACTACCGCAGTATCTCCCGTCATCATAACTGGATTCCCTTCTCCCTGCCATTCTAGCTGAAGCTTACCACCCGTCAGTTGAGCCGTGGTTTGGATATCCAAAATTCCGAGCTGAACACCAGCAGCCATTGCAGCACAAGCGCCACTGCCGCAGGCTTGAGTTTCACCAACACCCCGCTCAAAAACGCGCAGGGTAAAGTTTTTTCGATCGTCAATTTGCATGAATCCGACATTGACACGTTCAGGGAAAAAAGCATGCGCTTCTAATATTGGGCCAAGCGTCTCCAGATCACACTGATTGACGTCATCGACCACGATAACCATATGTGGATTACCAATGCCCAGTGCACTGAACAGGATCAATTGCTCTGCAAGATTAATTTCATATTGATCACAACGCACTGGCGTATTGAGCGGAATCTGTTTTGGATCGAAAGTGGGTATACCCATATTAACTCTGACTCGACTCAAATCTATCATTTCTAATTGCAGTAAACCTGCATTGGTTTCAACCGAAATTACACTAGCATCACTGAGTTTTTGCTCATGAACGAAACGTGCGAAACAACGAGCACCATTGCCACATTGAGAGACTTCTCCACCATCCGCATTGAAAATACGATATTTGAAGTCAGCTTGATCGGATTGTGCTTTTTCGACTACCAGCATTTGATCAAAACCAATACCCAAGTTTCGATCAGCCAGACGTTTAATTCCGACGCTATCTAACTCAAAGTGCTGATTAATCGCATCGATAACAACAAAGTCATTACCTAAGCCATGCATTTTGGTGAATTTGAGCGCCATTAGAGTATCCCTATTCTGGTAGCAGCGATTCGCCACTGACCTGATCATCGAATGTTTCACGTTGGCGAATACAATAATGCTGATCACCATCAACCATGACTTCAGCGGCACGATTGCGCGTATTGTAATTAGATGCCATTGCAAAGCCATACGCACCCGACGAACGAACCACTAGCAGATCGTCTTGGGCTAGTTTCATCATTCGTTTTTTGCCTAAGAAATCGCCTGTTTCACAGATAGCACCCACAATATCGTATTCTAGCTCTGGTTCGGTACTACCCAATTGAACTGGAATTATTTCCTGCCAAGCACTGTAAAGGCACGGTCGAATCAAGTCATTCATTGCAGCATCAACGATGGCAAAGTTCTTTTCGTCAGATAGCTTTAAGTAATTGACCTGACTCACTAAAATGCCGGCGTTACCTGCAATGGCTCGACCTGGTTCGACCACAATAGTGCCTTCAAAATCCGCTAGCTGATCGCTCAAAGCATTCGCCCAATCACTCGGCAAAGGCGGCGTTTCGTCTTGATAACGAATACCTAAGCCACCCCCAAGATCCATATGGTGAATGTTCAAGCCTTGCTGATTTAAACGGTTGACTAAGGCGAGCAGCCGAGTGAGCGCATCGATAAACGGCGACAGTTCCGTGAGCTGCGACCCAATATGGCAGTCGATGCCAATGACATCAATATTGGGTAGTTGATTCGCTTTGAAATAAATTCGATCAGCATCATCAAAAGCAATGCCAAACTTATTTTCTTTTAGTCCCGTTGATATATAGGGATGCGTTTTTGCATCAACATCAGGGTTAACTCTAAACGAAACGGCAGCTATCATATTCTTCTCAGCCGCTACCTGGTTAAGTAAGTCGAGCTCCTGTTCGGACTCGACATTAAAGCAATGAATGCCCGTGTCGAGTGCCAATGCCATTTCGTGCGCCTGCTTGCCGACGCCAGAGAATACAATCTTGGATGGGTCGCCGCCAGCTCGTAATACGCGCTGTAATTCGCCACTAGAGACGATATCAAAACCAGATCCTAGGCGTGCTAGAACATTCAATACGGCAATATTTGAATTGGCTTTAACTGCATAACAAACGAGATGCTTACGGCCTGCCAAAGCATCATCAAATGCATGCCAATGACGCTCTAAAGTAGCTCGGGAATATACATACAACGGCGTGCCATAGGTTTCAGCCAAGGTGCTAATGGCAACATCTTCACAGTAGAGTGAGTCGTCTTTGTAATTAAAATGATCCAAAATAGTTTCTCTTCAGTATTGCCAAGTAGTATTTCTAAGTCGCTTTCTTACTCATAATCGGTGCTTTGACGCTCAGTCTTGGTTTCATCATCTGACAAGGTCAATGGACCTTTATTACCACAGCCAGAGAGGCCCATGAGTAGCACTAGACTAAACAATAATATGATGGGTTTAAGCTTCATTGTTAAGGGCTTCGTCAAAGTATCAATTATGTTGGTGAGTGGCGCAGGAGACAAGCTGAAACTGATAATTTAGCTCATATCTAACTCCGATTGGACTAGTAAGGATTGAATTGCCTCGATTAAGCTTCTCTTTGGCTAGAAATGTTGTTTGTTTTAGGACTGTCCAAGCCATGTTGTTCGAAATAGACATTATCCGTCACCAGTTCGATTTAAGAATTAAAATGCATTTTAAATCATGTCGCCTTGTTTGAGTTTAAGACATACACTGATGAATCAAATGTTTTTTGGCGTTTAACCATACACAACTAATTGTAGTTATTGACTGCCTGAACAGGTTAAACGAATACGTTCTGCCGGAATGGCTAGCTGCCGCAACATATACTTTTTAAAAGGCTCTGTATAAAAGGGCTGCTGTTGAAGTGCATGGAACATACACAATAACCACGCATCACGTTCTAGCTCTGTGACATTTAAATGTTTATGTACCTGTGGCATGCCAAATGCTCCGTATTTCTCTGCATAGAGCCTTGGTCCGCCGAGCCATCCGGATAAAAAGCAGGACAACTTATCGATTGAAGTCGTTAAGTCGGATGGGTGCATATCACGAATCTTGGCGGCTTCTGGCAACTCGCTCATTACGTTATAGAAACAGGTCACTAGTTGCCGAATACCGTTTATTTCTCCGGCAGCTATGTAGGAACTATCGTTATTGCCAAAGTTTTTATTGGTTAAGGGGGCTTGTTCCACTTTTTATCTTGATCGCTCTAGGTTAAATTTTTTGGCTTACTGGAACCTATCTCTAAAGTAATATCGACATGAAATAGTCATCAATCGGACTTTCATCGCTATCACGTTTTAAATAGGCTCTTAGGGTTCCTTCTATTTCAAACCTCAGTTTCTTGAAAAGGTGAATGGCTTTAGGGTTATCGCTCTCGACGATCAATTCCAAACGTGTAATATTGAGTTCTCTCAGATGGCTAAAAACCTTACCCATCATTCGGCTCGCAACACCCTTTCCCTGGTATCCTGGAAAAGTAGCTAATGCACCTATAGTGGCAACATGTTGTTTACGCCACTTTCCATAGACCAGTGAATAGATTCCAACTCTGACACCATTTTCTTGATAAAAAAATCCATCTCTATTAGCCATTAACTCAAAACACTCTTGAAATGTTTGTTTTGAAATTTTTCAAAACTCATATAAGGATTAATTGAGTCTTCCATATAAAGAGAATAGACCAATTCAAAATCAGTTTTAGTTATCGCAATAAAGTTGCTAAGACTAGTCATAATCAAATTATTAATTAGTGATGATTATAGAGCGTGTTCAAGGTCTAGTTTATCTGCATAAGCAAACAAAGCAGGTGCTCCACCTGTGTGCCAAAACAATACTTTATCATCTTTGCCAAGTTGCTTGGTGCGAATCATATTAATTAAACCACCCATCGCACGGCCAGTATAAACCGGATCTAATAGGATACCTTCTAGTGCCGCTGTTAGCTTGATTGCTTCATTTTCTAATGCACCAACCACACCATATCCATCGCCAATATAGTGTGTGTTAAGGTTTAAGTCTTGGTCAGAAAACGTTGCTTTTAGTCCTATCACATTGGCCGTTTTATTGGTGAGGTTGATGATATGCTGATCCAATTCTTGATTATCAATTTCATCCTTATCAATGCTAATACCGATCAATTCAAAATTCTTCTTGAAGATATGCTTTCCTAGTATTAGTCCTGCGTGTGTGCCACCAGAGCTGGATGCAAATACAATATGGGTAAAAAGTTCATCTGTTTGATTGTGCAATTCCTCTACCGCATCGATAAACGCAATTGCGCCTAACTCATTCGACCCTCCATAGGGGACAGTATAGGGAGTTTTCCCCGCGGTTATGAGTTCTTCAACTAGTTGAGGAATATCTTCCCCTTTTCTATTTGCACCACCCCAGTGAATATGACAACCGAAAATCTTATCCAACAAAAGATTACCGCTAATTTTTTCTGGTTCTTCACCCCCTAGAATTAAATGGCATTCCAAACTCAATTTTGCAGCAGCGGCGGCGGTTTGACGACAATGGTTCGATTGTGCAGCACCAGCGGTAATAATCGTATCGCAACCTTGAGCAAGGGCATCACCAAGGATAGTTTCTAATTTCCTAGTCTTATTACCGCCGAGAGCCAGACCCGTCAGGTCATCTCGTTTAATAAATATCCTTGGTCCACCTAACTTATCGCTTAAACGAGTCAGCTCAGACACCGGAGTTGGGAAAACCCCGAGGGGTGTTTTTGAGAATTTCGAAGTATACATGCGAATTTGTCTAGTCTTTAATCGAGCAATCCTTAGTGTACCGTTTACTTTATAAATGGAAATAATGAATTTGGTTTTCACAGCTAGCTTTTTTTATTTTGATTAAATAATTCGATCCACAAGCTTAAACTCCATTTTTAACTCAACCATACCATTTCCTTTTAATTAGACACTAACCAGATCTGAAATCAACGGAGTGAGAAGCTGCATCTGTTGATTCCCAATGAGGCTGAAGAAGTCAAAACTGTTTTAAGCGATAGTGAAAAGCAAACGGCTTGAAGGGCGCCTATGTTGAAATGATTACCATTCACATCAGGCCTCAGTGGGTCACGAGACCCAAGAAAAAGTGACGTCAACTAATATTCAACCAGCGTATGCACGCTCTGCCGATGAGGTATTTGTCACCAGTATTGTGCTGGTGGCATTATCGTAGTGAGCCCAGTTGATGATGAAATAATCGGCAATAGGTCGATCGGAGCAGTGACTCAACAGCTACAAAATGCCTGTTAGGCGATGCATAATCACTCTGATTACAGCAGTGAGATTAATTGTAAAAAATAAGAAAACAGTGTTTATTGCAGAAAAAATGCCAATAATCTTTACTAAATGCCCATTAAAGTCGTTATTTTACGCTACAGTCAGTTGGTGTAGGCTTTGCTGTGAGTTATGATACACACTGTTCGTTTATAACTTTCAGAACTCAGGAGCTATTGCACGTCTAGTGTAGGGCTTTTTTGTTTTTATGAGTTGTTCGTTTCTTAAATAACACATAATTTTTTATGAGGATAATATAGGTGCAGGATAAAGTTACTCAAGTAGTTGATTACCTGAATGAGGTTAAGACCCGTTGTACCTACAATGCTGCAGCGAAAGCGTTGGGCATTACACCGCCAGCTCTAAAGAAATTCCTGGGCGACCGCAAACCCGAAAACTCATGGTTTGTAAGCACTGGAACCGGCGAACCAGCAGGGTACACCGAAGAAGAAAAGCATGCAGAACTTCATCGGACAAAACGCATTATTACCTCAGCAGAAGTCATAAGCCGAAATTTGGGCTTTTAGAGCCTATAAAGTTAGAAATACGACAATAGATTACAGGTCCTAGCCTAAGTGTATTATTGCCCTGGTTTAAATATCACCTAACAAAGCCCAGTACAAAATGGTTAGATCTTTCCAAATCATATGGTTTATTATGACTGTGAAAGATGTAACCATTTTTTGTGAGCGGCTAAAATTCTAAATTACGACACACTCGAAAAATGGATGATGTTTTCCATTTTCATCAGCTCAACAATTAGCAACTTACTGCCTCAAACAGCAGCACCAACTCCGGAATATACCTAATGGAAATCAAAGTTAATTTCCTCGACAATCTCAGGCTTGAAGCAAAGTTTGATGACTTTAGCGTGATCTCTGATCAACCCATTCGTTATAAGGGTGACGGCTCAGCCCCTGGACCATTTGATTATTTCCTAGCATCATCCGCCCTATGTGCGGCTTATTTTGTTCGGCTTTATTGCCTGTCTCGTAACATACCATCTGACGATATTCGTTTGTCGCAAAATAATATTGTTGATCCCGAAAATCGTTACAACCAGATTTTTCAAATTAAAGTAGAACTTCCTGACAGCATTTCAGAGAAAGACCGCCAAGGTATCTTACGATCAATTGATCGCTGTACCGTGAAAAAAGTAGTTCAAGAAGGTCCAGAATTCACCATTGAATCGATAGCGAATCTCGAACAAGATTCACAAGCTATGCTAATGGCAAAGTCTGATAATCAATCCAGCACGTCTATCCTAGGCAAGGATTTACCACTCGAAAAAACCATTGCGAATATGACCGCGATTCTGGCTGAACTCGGGATGAAAATAGAAATCTCATCGTGGCGAAATATCGTGCCTAATGTGTGGTCATTGCATATTCGGGATGCAGCTTCACCGATGTGTTTTACCAATGGCAAAGGAAGCACCAAAGAAAGTGCGCTTTGCTCAGCGTTAGGGGAGTTTATAGAGCGCCTTAATTGCAATTTCTTTTATAACGACCAGTATTTTGGTGAAGATATTTCTAATAGGGAATTCGTCCATTATCCCAATGAAAAATGGTTTGCGCTAGAAGCCAATGATGCGCTTCCGCAAGGTATTCTTGATGACTACTGCCTAGAGATTTATAATCCAGACGACGAATTACTTGGCTCCCATTTAATTGACACTAATTCGGGCAGGGTTGAACGGGGTATCTGCGCTATTCCTTATGGTCGTCATTCAGACGGTAAGACGGTCTATTTTCCATCAAATTTGATTGAGAATCTTTTTTTGAGCAACGGTATGAGTGCAGGCAACAACCTGCATGAAGCTCAGGTTCAATGCCTTTCAGAAATCTTCGAACGCGCGGTAAAGAGACAAATCATAGAAGGTGAAATAGCGTTGCCCGATGTGCCACAGCAAGTGCTAGAAAAGTATCCCAATATTTTGCAGGGTATTCAGGCATTAGAAGCCCAAGGCTTCCCAGTATTGGTTAAAGATGCATCATTAGGCGGTCAATTTCCGGTGATGTGCGTAACGCTAATGAACCCCAGAACTGGCGGTGTATTTGCATCCTTCGGTGCGCATCCAAATTTTGAAGTCGCGCTGGAACGAAGCTTAACTGAATTGTTACAAGGCCGAAGCTTTGAAGGTCTCAATGATGTTCCAAGGCCTACCTTTAATAGTTTAGCTGTTACTGAGCCAGAGAATTTTATAGAACATTTTATTGATTCAACTGGTTTGATTTCGTGGCGTTTTTTTAGTGCTAAACAGGATTATGACTTTTGCGAGTGGGGCTTTTCTGGCACTAGTAAAGAAGAGAGTGATCACCTGTTCGCTATTTTGAAGGCACTGGGTAAAGAAGCTTATATTGCCGTGTTTGACAACCTGGGTGCCACAGCCTGTCGTATTCTTGTTCCTGACTATTCAGAAGTGTATCCGGTAGAAGATTTGATTTGGGACAATACCAACAAAGCACTGCACTACCGTGAAGACATTCTAAACTTACATTCATTAAATGATGAGTCTTTGAGGAATTTGTTAGCTCGTTTGGGAGAAAGCCAGTTAGACAACTACACTGATATACGAACTCTGATTGGTATCGAGTTCGATGAAAATACAGTGTGGGGCCAAATGACGATCTTAGAGCTTAAAATCCTCATCAACCTTGCTTTAGGCGAGCTAGACGAAGCCTATGAGCTAGTAGGAGAGTTCTTGCAATTCAATGACAATACGGTCGAGCGCGGTCTATTTTATCAAGCAGTTCACACCGTTTTAGAAATCGTTATTGATGAGGAAATGGAGCTTGAAGATTTCGTCGTCAACCTAAATAGAATGTTTGGCGAAGAAACAATGACCAATGTTGTTGGCTCAGTGAATAGTCAGATTAAATTCTTTGGACTGACCCAGACCAGCATGAAACTAGAAGGCTTAGATAAGCATCTTCGACTGATAGAAAGTTATAAGAAGCTTCACCAAGCCCGTGAAAAAATGGCGATTAAGGCAGTTAAAAGCCAATAAATTGTATTTAAAAATGTCAGATAAGCAGCCCTCCTATTAAGAAATAGAGAGTGCTTATCTGGCACCAATTTATTATTTGATTATGCTCGCTTGATCTCGCGCATGGCCTGTACTGGTCTAGAATGAAATTCTCGGCGATATAATATAGCGATAACAAATGTTACTGTTGCCATAAATACCCAGGCATTTACAAACCAAGTTGTCGCGGCCATTGCAAAATAATATGACCTTAATCCATAGTTATAACTGTGTCCTGCCTGATCAAGGACTTTGGCCATTTGTAAGGTGAAACTTTCTCCAATGCCAGAATTAACATCAGATTTCGTAACATTAGTTGCTGCGCCCATCAACACATTGCAAAAGCTGTACTGACGCATGGACCAGGTAAATGTAAAAAAAGCATAAACCAATATCCCTATAATTACGAGTAGTTTGAACTGCACGTGTATGGCGCTATTCGCACTAGCAAAAGCCATGTGTTCCAACGCTGTAAATGCTTCACCCGAACGAGTGAGCACGGTCAATAAGCCAGCCAGTATTAATAAAGTGGTGGATGCAAAAAAATTAACACTCCGCTCAAGACTAGCCAACATCGTCGCATCTGCAATGCGAATATCTCGAGTGACCATGCTTTTCATCCAGTCAATTCGATATTCATGCAGTAGTGATGATAATGAAGCCGTTCGTTTCGCCATTACTTTCGCAAATAACGAATAAGCAACCCAGCAAAAAAAAAGCCAGAACAGTGCTAATCCATTGATCAGATTATTACCACTCGTTAAATTTTCTAACACCTGATAGACCTCACTTTGAAATTAAAAATGAGAGCTTACTCTAGCTTTGTTACAGCGTCATAAAGAGTAATTGTGGGTTTTTACTCGCTATAATTTTATTTTTGAATATCAATAAGATAGCGCTGGGCAGGGTTTAATTAGAATATTTTTATTCGAATGACACCTACCTATTGATTGATTAAACGCCCTTCAACGGTGCAGTTCCTAGAAGGAAATAGTCCTACAGATGAAACCAAGCAATAAATCCTTGTAAGGCTTCAATAAACCTACATAGGCTGATCTCACTGCAATTTTTTACCGTCACCAAAATAGTCTAAACTTATTGGTTGGAATTTTCCAAGGATAGCAATAGTTCCTAAAATTGACTCAATTAAAAGATAACTACTTAGTATTTAATATCTTTTAAAAGAGTCAAATCGATTAGAGATTAGACCAGACTGACTAGCTTGGCTGCTTAACTTTACGCAGATAAGGCTTAACAGTTTCCCAACCATCAGGATAAACTTTAGCAGCGTCTTCATTGCTTACGCCGGGCACAATAATCACATCATCACCCTGCTGCCAATTCACTGGTGTAGCGACCTTATGCTTGACTGTCAACTGCATCGAGTCGAGTACGCGAAGAATTTCAGTAAAGTTACGACCTGTTGTCATTGGATAAGTCATCATTAATTTAATGTTTTTATCTGGTCCAATAATAAAGACAGAACGAACGGTTGCATTCGTCATCGCCGTACGGCCTTCTGCACTCTCATTCTCATCTGCAGGGAACATGCTATACAACTTCGCCACATTAAGATCAGTATCGGCAATAATGGGATAGTCGACTGATGATTCACCGACGTCCTCAACGTCTTTTATCCAAGCTAAATGGTCTTCTACTGGGTCAATACTAATGGCAACGATTTTCGTGTTACGTTTTGAAAATTCCGATTGAATACTCGCCATATAACCCAGCTCGGTTGTACACACAGGTGTAAAGTTCTTCGGGTGTGAGAACAAGACAGCCCAACTATCTCCAATCCAGTCATGGAAATTGATTTCACCCTGAGTGGTAAGAGCAGTAAAATTAGGTGCTTGGTCGTTAATTCGTAATGACATATTTGCCTCCCTAGACAAGAGTAATTTAAGGTCTATTAGCAGCACTTGGCACGAATGATCATTCGTTGCTTTGATCTGCCACTGCCAAGTCTGACATCCATACTAACTTGACGCGCTATAATTGCAGCAGGAATAGTGTGGCATGAATCAGAGCTGTGCAACTAACTATATAGGTCTGTAAGATACCATTTTCAACTGGAGCGTTAAAAACTGGTATTACTGATACCGAAGCGAAAAGTAAATCTGATAAGGTTCGAGGGTGTAATTACGTTATAGAACCCTAAGACATAGCTCTAGATGCCTACAGGCTGTTCAAAATCGCCTGGGTCATATCGAACTATGTTTAGGCCGCCCCGCTCACTAGACTTGCTCAACTCGAGGCAATAAGCCTTCATTAAACGAGTCCGCGTAGCGTTCACTAACCGGAATAAATTTATTTTGCTTTTCGTCATAAGAATGAACTTCACCAGAGGCAATGTCATAGACCCAACCATGTAATTCAAGTTCTTTTTTTGCCATTTTGAGTGCAACCGTTGGGTGTGTTTTTAAATGTTGTAACTGTAGAATGACATTCTGCTCAAGCAGCATCATCATTTTATCGTCATCAGACTTTCCTTGACCCAGTTCATTCACGATATCGATGGCGGCTTTCGAGTAACTCAACCATTCTTTCATATGAGGCATTCCTTCCAGCCTACTTTGATTCATTGCACCCTTCATTGCACCACAATGGGTATGCCCACAGACCACAATATGAGGCACATTAAGACTTGATAACGCAAACTCAATCGAGGCTGTCATGGCCCCAGTATGGTTGGTATGAGGTGGCACAATATTACCTGCATTGCGACAGATAAATAAATCCCCTGGATCAGTCTGAGTAATCATCGCCGTTTCAATACGAGCGTCAGAACAAGTAATAAAAAGAGCTTCTGGTGATTGGCCAAGGCTTAACTTTTGAAATAAATCCTTTTTCTTAGGGAATACCTCCTTCTGAAATCGTACAACCCCTGCAGCGAAATGTGGCATAAATTAATCCTTATTATTTAGCGGGCATCATATTCCAAACTGAATTGCTGTCTAGCTAATTATCAACAATGGATTTTATTTACAGCAAAAAATCTGTTATGGCTTAACAATCTGTAAGATGATGGAGCTTGGCTAAAAAGCAGACCTAATTCGTATTGAGAAGATGTCCTTTGATTATTTTTTCAATATTATGCTTTAAAAAATGCTTCTTCACTATTATTTAAAGTGATTTAATTTCTAGATAACCTACTAACGTATTAAATGGTAAGGTCATATTCATAGCAATAGAGATGTGCTTATATATTTTTATGTCCATATTTTTTCTACCGTCTCTGCCTGTTAGCTGAAATAGAGACAGCATTACAAATTAAAAATATGCAAAAGCTTTTTCGAAAGAGCCCCTGAATAATAATCCTAGCTAGGAGCCCGACTGAATCCTAGTACTAAGAATTCATTTCTTGGTACCTGTTTAGCCCCTAAGAAAAAGCCCTATTACAATGCGTTAGTAGATTGATTTGAAAATACTTCTTATTAACAAAGTATTAGCGAGTTAAGCGCCTAAGTAAACTGGATGTATCCCAACGTCCACCACCCATTTCTTGTATTTCGCCATAGTAATCATTAACGATACGAGTCACGTCTAATTTTGCGCCGTTTTTTTCACTTTCTTCGATACAGATACCCAAGTCTTTTCGCATCCAGTCGACAGCAAAACCAAATTCAAACTCGTCATTTAACATGGTCTTACCACGGTTCTCCATTTGCCATGATCCAGCAGCTCCTTTAGATATGACATCCACCACTTTGGCACCATCTAGTCCAGATTTCTGCGCAAAGTTAAGGCCTTCAGCCAAGCCTTGAACTAAGCCTGCAATACAAATTTGATTCACCATTTTAGTCAGCTGACCGGCACCTACAGCACCCAGTAATTCTGCCGCACGGGCGTAACTCATTATGACCGGTTTAACCTGATCGAAGGCTGCCTGATCGCCACCAACCATGACGGTTAATACGCCATTTTCGGCGCCAGCTTGACCACCTGAGACGGGAGCATCTAAAAAAGCAACGGCTGCCTTTTCACTGATCTCTCGAGCAACATTCGCCGAAGCAGTAGTATGATCAACTAAAATTGCACCAGGCTTAATACCGGCTAAAACCCCATCATCACCATAAACAACCGACCTTAAATCGTCATCGTTTCCAACACAGATAAAGACAAAATCAGCACCTTCCACTGCCTGCGCTGGTGTCTCAGCAAATGTTCCTTCGTAATCTTCACACCACTGTTTAGCTTTTGCCGAAGTCCGGTTATATACCTTGGTTTGAAAGCCTGCTTTAGACAAATGTCCTGCCATTGGGTAACCCATGACACCTAAGCCTATAAAGGCAACTTGTTGTTTGCTCATTTTGTTTCTCGCTGAATAGTTTTTAAGATGGCTGAAGGTTTGCCATGCTGGCCATCAACCATTTGCTGCCTGCATGTTCAAAATTAACTTGTACTCTCGACTGGCTTCCTTGGCCTTCGAGATTCAATACAACGCCGCTACCAAACTTAGCGTGACTAACATTCTGCCCAACAAATAATCCCGTATCTTCTTCAATTTGACGATGACTGAGTTGTGGTGCTGGCGACGAAAAACTGGGCCGGCTAAACTGCGCTTTGGGCCTAATTTCCTGAACATATTCGGCGGGTATTTCACGAATAAAACGAGACACCATATTGTAATTTTCCTTACCATATAGTCGGCGAATTTCTGCGCTACAGACAACTAATTGCTCACGAGCCCGGGTGATGCCGACATAGCAAAGGCGACGCTCTTCTTCTAATCGACCGGGTTCTTCACTTGAACGTTGATGTGGAAATAAGCCCTCCTCCATGCCAACCAGAAAGACCAATGGGAATTCTAACCCTTTAACAGAATGAAGCGTCATTAATTGCACACAGTCTTCCCAGGCCTCGGCTTGACCTTCACCCGCTTCAAGTGCAGCGTGCGCGAGGAATGCATCGAGGAGGCTCATGTTTTCGTCTTCTATGACGGCATCAATCTCGAAACCTTTGCCTGCGCCAACCAGTTCTTGCAAGTTCTCTATTCGCGACTGACCTTTCTCAGACTTATCTTTTTCAAAATGGACTTTTAATCCACTGTGTTGAATACAGTACTCCATTTTCTCTGCCAGAGTCGCCTGCTCTAGGCTCGCCGTCATAGACTTTATTAAATCAACGTAAACCTGCAACGAAGTCCGTACTCGTGAGGAGAGTGGCGCTGATTCGAGTAAAGCGAGGGTTGCATTCCAAAGTGATTGTGACTGAAGTTTAGCTTGCTCACGAATCATATCGATAGATTTTTGACCGATACCGCGAGGTGGATGATTGACGGTGCGATCAAATGCATGATCAGCCATCGGGTTAGATAGCATACGCAAGTAAGCTAAAGCATCCTTTATTTCAGCTCGCTCAAAAAATCGTAATCCACCATAAACACGATAGGGCATACCGCGCGTTACCAATGCTTCCTCGAACTGACGGGACTGGGCGTTAGAGCGATACAATATAGCGACCTCGTTACGGCTGCGTCCGCCATCGACCCAGCTCTGAATACGGTCGATAACAAAACGGGCCTCATCTTTTTCGTTATAGGCAGAGTAAAGCATGATGGGTTCACCATCAGCACTCTCAGTCCATAGGTCTTTGCCTAAACGGCCCCGATTATTATCAATGAGAGCATTTGCAGCCTTTAAAATAGTACCGGTTGAACGATAGTTTTGCTCTAGCTTGATGACTTTCGCGCCATTAAAGTCTTTTTCAAAATGCTGAATATTCTCAATACGAGCACCGCGCCAGCCATAGATAGACTGATCGTCATCACCCACCACAAAAGCGGGGGTATTAGCACCCGCCATTAGACGTATCCAGGCATATTGAATGGCATTAGTATCTTGAAATTCGTCGACTAGTAAGTGTTGAAACCGTTTTTGATAGTGGCTGCGTAAATCGTCGTTGTCACGAATGAGTTCTAGCGCCCTGAGTAATAGTTCAGCAAAATCAACCACGCCAGCGCGTTGGCATAGCTCTTCATACAAACGATATATTTCAAGCATCTGGCGTTGCACATGATCATTTCCCGCATCAATGCTTTGTGGACGTAAACCTTCATCTTTATTTTGATTAATAAACCATTGAGCTTGCTTTGGCGGCCAATTAGCCTCATCTAAATCGAGTTGACGGACCACTCGTTTCACCATACGCAGTTGATCATCGCTATCAAGTATCTGGAATGTTTGTGGTAATTTAGCCGCTTCCCAATGGGCGCGAAGCATTCTGTGCGCCAAGCCATGAAAGGTGCCAACCCACATTGCACCGGCAGAAATACCGAGCAATTCTTCGACTCGTGAGCGCATTTCTTTGGCGGCTTTGTTGGTGAAAGTGACCGCTAACAGGCTAAAGGGCGATAATCCGTTGACTTGGCAAACCCAAGCAATTCGATGGGTTAAAACTCGTGTCTTTCCACTTCCGGCACCCGCTAAAACTAAAATTGAACC
>JBNMQI010000021.1:0-23231 GCA_051277905.1 Gammaproteobacteria bacterium
TAAAGACGTAAAAGTGCTTCTTGATGAAAACTGTGACCGTAATTCTACGGACTGGTTTCATGTGGGTATCGAGCAATGGGGTGGTAAGGAATATCTGGATAAGTTTTTCTTACGTCCAGCCGATCCTAAGAAATACAAGCCGTAAGCTTTAAGAGCTCCTTAGACTCGGTTTATGCTGATATGAGTAATAATCAACCTAAAGTTTTATCGGGCATTTCTGGCAGTGCTTCCAGCACAACGATGGATGCACTGCCCATTTTTCCAGGTGAGCTCTACGTCAAAGATGCACATAAATCTTTTGGCGTAACTAAAGCCTTAAATGGATGTTCGTTTAGCGCTAATTTTGGTGAAATTCATGCAATTGTTGGTGGTAATGGTTGCGGAAAGAGCACGCTTGCTAAAGTTTTATCCGGGGTATTACCACTTGATTCAGGGAAGGTTTCTATTCTGGGGCATCACCCGTCCTCTCCTTCTGAATCAAAATCTGTTGGTATAGCTACTGTTTTTCAGGAAGTTATGATTGCTGATGAGGCGTCGGTGGTAGACAACCTGTTTACTGGGGTCGATGGGTTCTGGACCCGTTCGATGCCAAACTCTGAAAAAATAATCAAAGCACAAACGTTAATGCGTGAACTTGCCGATGAAGATATTGACGTGCTCATGCCTGCGGGTGAGCTACCGTTGAGTTTAAAAGCATGGATTACTATCGCGCGAGCATTATTAACTGAACCAAAAGTACTAATATTAGACGAATCTTCCGCAGCGCTTGATTTCGATTCGACTGAAAGATTATTTAATAAAATGCGTGAGCTACGCGACAAAGGTGCAGCGATACTGATCGTTACTCATCGTATAGCAGAGCTGATTCGCATCAGCGACCGCGCTACGGTTATGCGTGATGGTAAAGATGTAGGTGTGCTAGCCAGAAGTGAAATTACAGAAGAAAACCTACTTAGCCTGATGACCGGAAGAGCCAATGCAGGTAAAAAAAGCGCTGAAGCTGCAAATAAGGCAACCAGTCAGGAAGCAACTCTGCGAACCAGGCAGTTGAAGGTATGGGATAACTGTGATCCAGTAGATTTTGGTCTATTGAAAGGGGAAATTGTCGGTATCACTGGCCTCGATGGTCATGGTCAAGATGACTTCGTCCGCATACTGGCAGGTGTCGCACAAGCGACGCTGGGATACCCCGAAGTAAAAGACAAAAATAACGAGTATGTCGCTTTGAAAAGCTTGGACGAAGCCAAAGCTCAGGGAATTTCATTCGTATCTGGAGATCGAAAGCGAGAAGGTATTTTGACTAACCTGAGTATCTTTGAAAACTTACTAATTCCCTTATATAAAACCAATACGCATGTGCCAGGCGTCCGATTCATCGACTGGATGAGCTTGTCCGATATATTTGATTGGGAAGTAGAACGTCTATCGATAAAAACAGGGCCAAAGTCGAACTTGATTACCTCACTCAGTGGTGGTAATCAACAAAAAATCGTTATCGGCCGTTCATTTGCATTGCATCCAAAAATTCTTGTGTTGAACGATCCAGCGCGTGGCATTGATGTCGATACCAAGGGTGATCTTTATAAGCATTTACGTGAATTTGCTGATGAGGGCAATGCAGTCATTTACATGTCCAGTGAACTTGAAGAGTTCATTGGTTTTTGTTCTCGAGTTCTTGTGTTCCGCAATGGCAGTATATTTGACACATTCATAGATGAAGACGTTGAGCCGGTGGGAATTCTCGAAAGTATGTTTGGGCGGGTTAGAAATCAGAGTTCACGGAAATTTAATGAAACCTCCGACGCTAACTTGGATGCTGAAAATATGACGTCTGAGGCAGTTCATCAATCTAAATCAAAAGTTGATGATGAGTTAGATTCAAAGGTTCGAAAGGGTGCAGATATCAGACATATTAAAATCGTCGAATTCGACGAAAAGGACCAACGGTTAATGGATGATCGAGACAAAATAAAAGTTTCCTACTTCGAGTAAATTATGGACGAAAAAATAAAATATAGTCATGAAGACGATGAAAACTTTGAGAAATTAATGAGCTTTCCTGACATAGGGCCCGGAACGATAAAGCCACAAATGCGAAAGCCAAGCCGATTAGAAGAAGAGCACCATCAAGCTAGTGGTGCTGGTTTGGATTATACCGATACTGATAATGAAGCTTTTGAGCAACTTATGAAAAACGCAGTTCCTGCCAGTGTCTCAAGCGGTAGCCATTCGATGGTTAATAGTTATTTAGTGGGTGGCTACTCGGATAGCGATAGCAGTATGTTTGATTCTATCGAATCGACTATTAGTGATTCAAACCTGACTTCACAAATGCAATCAAGAATCAATTTTTTACCATCTGATCAAAAAGAAATAATAGGATTGGATATAAAACCAGTTGAAGCATTAGAACCGGAATCAATAGGGTATAGCTTGGCGGATGAACAGTCATTTAGCCATTTAATGTACCAAGAGTTTGGTGAAAGTAATGATCAGATCAGTAAATCTGAAGCCTCGAAATCTGTAGCGGAAACCAGTCATATCAAAATTATTGATTTTGATAAACAGCAGGCGAAAGAAAAGAACTTGTCTCGTCTTGGTCGGAACCAAGTCAAAATAAAATATTTCGAATAATAAAGATGCAGCCTTCAAATAATAATTCTAAAAACATGCGAACTCCTTACCGACTTGGTATTGATGCAGGCGGCACGTTTACTGACTTTGTACTGGCTGATCGTGCAGCTGGACGAGTCGATATCTATAAAACGTTATCAACACCACACGACCCTACCGAAGCCATCAAAAGTGGTTTGCAGTTGATTGGGGACAAACTTGGAATAACTCCGAAAGAGGTTATTTCACAATGTGATTTGTGTATTAACGGCACTACGGTTGGGCTTAATGCCCTGATCCAACACAAGGGGGCCAAAGTTGGTTTGATATCAACCGAGGGACATCAAGACTCGATTGAAATACGTCTGGGTCATAAAGAAGATGGTTATAGGTATGATCCTGAGTATCCACCTGCTGTCATGTTGGTGCCGCGGTATTTGCGGCGAGGTGTTCGTGAAAGAGTTATTTCAAACGGCGATATAAAAACGCCTTTGCATGATGAAGACGTGCGTGAGGCCTGCCGACACTTTTTAAAAGAAGGTGTTGAAGCCGTCGCGATTTCATTTATCTGGTCTGTGCTAAACCCGCAGCATGAAACACGTGCTGCAGAAATCGTGCGCGAAATGATGCCTAACATCATTCTTACTGTTGGCAGTGAACTATACCCGCAGATTAGAGAATATACTCGAACCTCAACTGCCATAACTAATGCCTACCTCGCGCCAATAATAAGAGACTATGTTACTGCGATTGACGAATATTTCCTCCAGCTTGGAGCGGTTAATCCGGTACGTTATTTTCAGTCAAATGGTGGGTTGGCGATTGGTCAGGCGATGACAGATCGTTCGGTCTATGCGATTAATTCTGGTCCTGCTTCGGCGCCGCAGGCTGCGTTATCGGTATGTGCACCGTTCAATTATAAAAATGTCATTACAGTCGATATGGGTGGGACTTCTTTTGATATCACTTTGGCCAGAGATGGCAATACCAATTTAAATAAAAATATCGACTTCCTGCGCTATCGAATTGGTGTGCCAATGATTCAGGTAGAAACGCTGGGTGCGGGTGGTGGATCGATAGGTTGGATTGATGATATGGGTCTACTACAAATGGGACCACAAAGCGCGGGTTCAGATCCTGGGCCTGCCTGTTATAGCCGAGGTGGAACAAAGCCAACTGTTTCTGATGCCAACTTGGTTTTGGGTTATTTAAACCCCGCTGGTTTGGTTGGCGGCAAATTGCCACTGGACAAAGACTTGTCTTATCGTGCCATTGAAGAAAACATAGCCCGACCCTTGAATATTTCGGTGGAAAAGGCGGCGCATGGCATGTTCACTATAGTTAACAATAATATGGTTAATGGTATTCGTCGTGTATCTGTTGAACGTGGTTATGATCCAAGAGATTTTGTGCTGGTAGCAGCGGGTGGTGCAACGGGTGCACACATCACTGCACTGGCGAATGAAATGGGCATAGACACTATTGTCGCATCGAAACTAACGTCGGGTTTATGTGCCTATGGACAAATTATTTCTGACGTCAAATACAATTACATGGCGACGATCCCAGTGCGACTCGAAGGTAATGAAACTTTTTCTCGAATTAACAGCATGTTCAAAGACATAGAAGCTAAAGGTACTGAACATCTCAATTCTGACGGTTTTGCTAATAAGGATATTGATATTCAGCGCAGTATGGAAATGCGTTACGTTGGTCAAATTCACGAATGTACGGTCGATATTGGATCTTTTGAAATAACTGCAGATACCATTGAAAAAGTAAAAAATTCGTTTCATGATCGCCACGAACAACTCTTCACCTACTCAGAAAGGCACAACCCTGTTGAGTTGGTGAATATTGAAAGCACCATGTATGGTCGGGTTGAGCGCCCAAATCCATCTGAGCTTGGCGGCAACAATCGAATTGAGGATGCGATAAAATCTCATCGCGATCTTATTTTTTCTGATGATGGTAAGTCCACTAGCGTACCAGTCTACGATGGCGCAAAAATCAGTGCGGGTAATCGCTTTAGCGGACCCGCAGTCATTGAAGAAGAAACAGCTACGATTGTCATCCAGCCCGGCTGGCAGGTCGAATTACATAAAAGTGCCTCCTACGTTATTACGAGGGTGAGGTAATGGCCTCGACTAATAGTAGAAAAGTTGACCCGATCACGTTGTCTGTCGTGCGCGGAGTGCTAGAAACAACACAACGTGAAATGACTCTGGCCCTCGAAAAAACGGGGCGTTCCAGTGTGTTTAACCTTGCTCATGATTATTCCACCGCAATGTTTAATGCGAAACCCGAAATGATAATGCAGGGTCAGGATATTCCGATTCACTTGGGCTCTCTGATGCCAGCGATGAAAGCAGTGTCGGGATTTTTTGAAGGCGATATACACGAAGGCGACCTGTTGTTGCATAACGATCCTGAATACATGGGTAGCCACATCATCGACATGTGTATGTACAAGCCTGTTTTTTATAAGGGCGAACATGTTTTCTGGACTGTATGCAAAGGGCATCTGACCGATATTGGTGGGCCGGTACCTGCTGGTTATAATCCTGATGCAAAAGAAATTTATGCTGAAGGTTTACGCGTTCCACCTATCAAGCTTTGGGACAAAGGCGTTCCCCGAAAAGATATTCTGAACATGTTGTTGACTAATATGCGAGCACGCCGAGACCAGGAGGGCGACTTCAATGCGCTCATCGGTGCCTGTCAGGTTGGTGAACGTAACTTGCTCAGCATGATGGATAAATATGGCGCTGAACAGGTACAGGATTGCATAGAAGAATTGTTATCGATGGCCGATCGGCACATGCGATCTCTAGTAAATGAAATCCCTGATGGTGAATATTCTGGTACGGCAGTGCTCGAAGATGCTGGACATAATTTTGGTGATATGGATATCAGTGCCAAATTGACAGTAACAGGTAACAGTTGCCACATTCGAATTACCAGTCCGCCGCAAGTGCCATATTTTATTAACTCATATGAGGGTAATTCTTATTCTGGTGTCTATCTCGGAATGATGATGTTTGCTCAACTTCCACCGCCTTATAACGAGGGGCTGTATCGTTGTGTAACGGTCGATATGGGTGAGAAGGGCACACTCTGCAATGCCAAGGAACCGGCGCCACATGTTAACTGCACAACGACACCAATGGAGACTCTTACTGATGCCGTTCGGCTTGCGTTCGAACAGGGTGCACCAGATCGGGTGAGTGCCTCTTGGGGACATACCAACGGGTGTAACATCGCTGGTTGGAATTCACAGACACAAGAAGAGTACGTCACGATGGTATTGGCAACCTTGATATCTGGTGCGGGTGCCACGCCGCAACAAGACGGTTGGCATGCCTGTGGACCACAATCCTGTTTTGGAGCATTAACCTCGGGTGATGTTGAGCTGCTGGAATATTCCTATCCAATCATTATTCACCAGTACAGTTTAATGACTGATTCTGGTGGCGCTGGAAAATTTCGTGGTGGTTCTGGTACTTGTTGGGAAGTGGAACCAATCGACGAACCAATGACTTTTGTCATGTTTGGTGAAGGTCGACGATTACCAGCTATGGGCGCAGCGAACGCCCATTCAACAATGATAGATTCAAAAGTGGGCAAGGTAGAGTTTAACCGCAGTGGCGAAATTGAAACTACCCGCATTAATGTTATCGCAACGATTAACCCCGGTGAAACGGCAACCAACAAAAATCCTGGTGGTGGTGGTTATGGAGACCCATTTCAAAGGCCTATAGAAAAAATAGTTCGAGATGTCCGAAATAATCTGGTCTCACTGAATGGTGCGCGTGAAGATTATGGCGTAATTATTAAAAGCATTGAAACACTAGAAGTCGATGACGCAGCCACTGGAGCATTACGAAGGTCGCGTGCAAATCAAAGTTCAGGCATGTCAATTCAGTCATCTGTAAAGAGTCCAACATTGGTGGATGCAGTAGTTACCGAGGCCAGAAAACCTGTTATTGGTAGGTCTTCAGATCAAAATAGCAGGATAGCTAGCCAAAGTAGCGCTTTCGAAATTAGTAAGGAATTACCACCTCCACTGACAGGGGCTGACGTTGGGTTCATAAAAATTGTCGATTCCGATAAACAGTCCAGTAACAAAAAAGGTAAAAAAATAAAGGTCCGGTATTTCTGATATGGGCGAACTAGTGAATAAAAAATCTGAATCAGGAGTTAATACCTATCTATTGGTTCCGATTCTAATATTTTTCGTGCTGCTTATATTTGCAGTTATTCGTGGGCCAAATTTAATTTCTAGCGCGGGTATTGGCAGTGCAGTGATCGTTGTTGCGCCGTTGATATTGGCGACCTATGCACTCACGATTATTGTTATGGCGGGCCGTGCTGGTGTTGACCTGTCGATAGGTCCACTCATCGGATTTATAAATGTCGGCATGATTCAATTGCATGCTGCAGGTTTTATGGAATCACCTATCGCCTTTTTTCTTTATGCCATGGGTGTAGGTGTCATTTATCAGTTGTTCGTCGGACTAATTATCATCTTTGTTCGCGTACAGCCAATTATAGTGTCGTTGAGTGGTTATCTAGCGTTAGTTGGTTTGAATTTAATAGTAATGCCTAGACCTGGGGGTGTGGCACCAGAATGGATGTTTTCCTGGGGAGCAGGTACTAGCATATTTTCCGCAACGCTGGTGATACTAGTGCTGGCAACCGCTGCCTGGTATCTGATTGCCCGTACTGCATTCTTTGGCCATTTACGTTTGATGGGTTCTGATGAACGCACGGCTTATACCAGTGGTGTTCGGATCAACATGGTTCGACTCGGTGCGCATGCAATTGGTGGTGTTTATGCAGGTTTGGCAGCGATTGCCTTTACTGCGCTAATTAGCTCGGGTGATCCATCCCAAGGTACTACTTATACATTAATGGCGGTAACGGCGTTGGTATTGGGCGGCGCCAATCTAGCAGGAGGGAGGGGTGGCGCTTTCGGTTCTCTGCTTGGTGCGCTTAACATATATCTGATTACCTACGCGTTATCAACATTCAATTTTGGCACGGTGCAAAGCTACGTTACTGACCTGGCTTATGGTGTCATGCTGGTCGTGTCTTTGCTTATTAGTGTGGCGGTACCGCAGATACGAAAGTACATAAGCAATCTGTCACCGTTGGTATTCTTTGTGATTCTCGCAGTGATCGCTCTTGGCGTCATTATGCATACCTCTATGGATCAGCAGATGGCCCCATTAGTAGGGTTTGCGGCTGCTTCGGTCATAATATTAAGTGATGGTGGCGTTGTTCAGGGAACAGCAGCCAATGCTGATGCCTATTCTGCAGGAACCTATTTTTTATTCGTCGTTATTGGTTTCGTTGTTGTCAGTTACGCTTTTCGACAGCTATTTAAGCACTTCAATGCATCGATGATAGGGTTTATGATTATTCTTGTAATCACTGCGCTAGGTTTAATTTTTAACCCTGAAAAAGCAGATGATGTGAAAGAAACAGCATCGATAGGTTTGGCGCCAATTGGACTAGATGCTTATAGTCCGAATTATGATGCAATGGAAGTCATCGAAAGCAGCGGTGTTAGTCTTAATCAAGATTTAGTCCAATCTTACTTCGCTGTCATCAGCATTATTGGTGTGGTGTTGTTGGCTTCATTAATCATACTGGTGATGTTGCCGCATGTGAAAGTCCGGACCAAGCGAGTAGCCTCGCTGTTATTTGTTTTTGTAGTGGCTATTGTTGCTTTTGGCGCTTTATTCTTTGATGGGCCGGAACAGGCTTATCTGGTCGGTAATTTACCGGGCGATATCTATGCCGTTGTTCTGGTTGGCACTGGTCTATTCATACTTACTGCGCCGTTACTGCATACTAAATTCAGCAATATTTCCAATGTGTTTATAGTTTCGATCGGTGTGCTGGCGATTATATCAGTATATTTTTTTACCGAGCCAAACAATCCTGATGTAGACGGACGAGTAACGAGCCAGGCACCTATTTATGCGGCACCAGTTCTGGCAACTAGTTCGAAGATTATAGCGCCTGCTGATATTGAATATGAATCTCTAGCTATAAAAGTCGATGATGATAAAGAATCAATGGCTGTCTATATGCAAGTCGCTTACAGCGCATTTATTATCGTTATGTTGCATGTGTTTTTGCAGATAGCGATGGGTGAATTCAGTTTTCGATGCTTTTGGCGTTACTGGTATATCCCCGTCATGGCATCCTTTGTTTGGGGTAGCCTGTTTTATGCGATAGGTATTCCTCTCTGGCAAATAGTCTTGGTAATTGGTATTGCGATTATGGCTGCGCCAAATGTCATGCATATCATTGGCACTTATATAGTCAAGCAACGTCGTGATCGGGCTATCAGCCAGTGGGACGGCTAAGCGATGAAGTCTAGAGCAATATATTCTTTCTACAAATGGCTCGGCTTTATTATTGCAGCTGTAGTTGCTGCTGTGAGTGCAATTTTAGGTGCCATAGACGATGTGCCAATGCAGCACGTTGTATTTTATACAGTGGCAATTTTTGCTCTGATATTATGGGGCTGGCATCAACTTTCCGTACGTTGGATATATAGCTCTGACGAGATCGCATTGCGTAATGCAGGTAATCCCAGTCAATCTGTTGCCGGCAAGGTGTTAGGCGATGAATATCAAGCCAGCTACATTGGAACTTTAGTCGGCAATAATAAAAGTGGTTTTATTGGTCTGCTATTAATGATTATCGCTTTTATTATTACAGCAGCGTCGATAGAGGATTTTTTCCACTGGCGTAATGTATTGGCAGTTATCGTACTTGCAGCGTTTATCATATTCATATTTATTCTTAATAAAATAATTAGAACTAATAAAAGCGCGTTCATTGGAGTCGCAGTTCTAATTGGATTATTCATTATTGGGTCACTACTAGTCGAAGGATTCCTTTCTGCGTTAAATATAAAGTCGATGCTACTTTTTGCGGCTTTTCTCGGTTTGGCCTGTATTGGACAAACACTAGTAGCGTTACTAGGTGGCCTCGATTTATCAATCCCATTTGTAATTGGGTCTTCAAATATTGGACTGATGTACTTACTTACCCTGGGCACTCCCCCCTGGATCGCATTCATACTTATTCTAGCGCTCGGTGCAGGTATTGGTTTCATTAATGGTGTACTAAGTTTTCGATTACAGGGACAAGCTCTAATTTTGACCCTTGGAACAGGTTTTGCAGTTTCTGGAGGTACGCAAATTCTAACCAGCATAGGCACTGCATTTGGCGGTAACGTCTTCGGTACTGTTCCAGCCTGGTTAACGAACCTAGCGGCTATGAATGGCGTTTTTCTAGGTCTAGATTTCCCTCCCGTAATCATCATATGGATCATCGCTTCAATCATTCTAATCGTTGGATTACGCAATACTTCCTGGGGCCGCAATTTATATGCAATTGGTGGCAGCAGAACGGCTGCCAGTCGTCTTTCTATATCGGAGCATAGCTATTGGATTGGGGTTTATACCATCAGCGGTTTGGTATCTGCACTTACCGGTGCTTTGTTATTAGGTTGGAGTGGTGGAGGATTCATTGGTGTTGGTGACCCCTATCTATTTATGACAATAGCCGCCGTAGTCGTGGGGGGTACTTCCTTATTGGGCGGCTGGGGTGGTTATGGTTTAACCGTAATCGGAGTGCTAGTGCTACAAGTATTGACCTCATTCCTCGTTGGAATTGGTCTCGATTATCAGGGCCAGCAGTTCGTCTTTGGATTATTAATTTTGCCTATGGTGGCGCTGTATGCGCGCTCGCCACATATACGGACACAAATATAAATAGCCATGATAAATGATTCTGGACAAATGAATCCAATAATAATTGTATTAACTAGTTTGATGATGAAAGAGAACTTATGAATAAGATGCTATTACCAACTGATGTTGTCGGTGGGACATTCTGGCTGCTTTCCATAGCTATGATTGGAGCCACAATTTTTTTCCTGCTTGAGCGAAACAAAGTTTCGGGTCGTTGGCACACAACAATGACTCTACTTGGCGTAATGACATTGATTTCCGCTATCCATTATTACTACACAAAAGATATGTGGGTGACAACTGGTGAGGCTCCAATAATTTTGCGTTATCTCGACTGGGTCATAACACATCCTATGCAGGTAGTTTTGTTTTACGTCGTGTTAACTGCAGTCACTAAGGTATCTACAGCGCTGTTCTGGAGATTGCTGATTGGTTCGTTGGTAATGGTCATCGGCGAATTTCTCGGTGCCGCCGGATATATGAGCGTCACAATAGGATTCTTAATCGGTTTAGTGGGTTGGCTATATATCCTCGGTGAGCTCTACATGGGTGAGGCTGGGCGGTTGAATGCGGATAGTGACAACGAAGCAACGCATCTGGCTTTTAATGGTCTTCGGCTGATTGTAACCATTGGCTGGGCGATTTATCCATTGGGATATTTTATTCAGCACCTGGGTGGTGGAGTCGATACTAATAGCTTAAACATTATCTATAACCTGGCTGATTTTCTGAATAAAATTATTTTTGGTTTTGTAATCTATCGAGCCGCCATGAACGACACTCGAAGTAGAAAAATATCCGGGCCGACAGCGTGAAAAAAATGAACCTATTAAATCAACCAAGCATTTACAGAAATATTAAGACTTTTTTGAGGAGCAACAAGCTATGAGTGGTGCAGATATTATTGCGATGATCATTTTGATTGCGCTTACTATCGCGATCGTCGTTTACCTACTACATTGGTTATATCGTCGATCGTCGAAAGAAGTTTCATTCGTACGAACTGGTCTAGGCGGCGAGAAAGTTGTTATTAGTGGTGGTGCTTTTGTGCTACCCATCATTCATAACGTCACAACTGTCGGTATGCGGACCCTGCGTATAGAAGTGGGTAGGAAGGGTGAAAAGTCGCTGATTACGAAAAATCGCATGCGAGTTGAATTGCTAGCGGAATTTTTTGTACGCGTCAGCCCCACGCGAGAAGCGGTAGCAACTGCTGCTCGGTCGTTGGGCAAAAGAACGCTTGAGACTGAAGGCCTGCGTGAACTAGTTCAGGGTCGTTTCGTCGATGCACTCGGTATAGTCGCAGCGCAAATGAGTATGGATGAAATGCAAGAGAAACGAGGCGAATATGTCAAAGCGGTTAAAAAACTGGTCGAAGAATCGCTCAGTCAAACTGGTCTCGAGCTTGAAGCCGTCTCTTTAACAGGACTTGATCAGGCCGATCTCAAAGTTTTTAATCCATCAAATGCTTTCGATGCTGAAGGTCTGACTCAGCTTACCCAGCAAATAGAATCACGTAAGAAAAAACGTAATGATATTGAGCAAGATACCGCGGTGCAGATTAGAAATAAGAATCTTGAAACCGAAAAACTAAGACTTGATATTGATAAAGACAGTGAATTCTCACGACTTGCGCAGGAGCGTGATATTTCCAAGCAACGTGCCAAAGAACAAACAGAAATGGCAATCGAACGTGCTGAGCAGGAACGTACTGCTGAACAAGCTTTGATCAGAGCAGAAGAAGAAGTAGAGAAGGCTCGTATTTCTCAGAAACAGACAATCGAAGTTGAACGCGAATTGCGTGAACACAAATTGACTTTGGAAATTGAAGAGCGACGTAAGGCACGTAATCAAGTTGAAAAAGATACAGAGATTGAAATTCAACAAAAGAATCTTGAAGCTGAAATTAGATCTTTGGATATTGCTAAAGAAAATGAATATGCGCGATTGCAACAGCAAGAAGAGATTTCAGTGCGTCGAGCGAAACAAAAATCTGACGTAATTAAGGAAGAATCTGAGCGTTTCAAAGAATCGGAACAAGCGCAGATAAAAGCTCAGGAAGATGTCAAAAAATCTCAAATTACACAGCAGAGAAACCTTGAGACGGCTCGAATAGAAAGTGAAGAAAAAACTAAATCTCGTGAAATCGAAAAGCGCAAACAATTGCAACTGGATGAGCAGGAACGGGACCTTGCTGTGCTCGAGAAGTCGAAGAAAGTTTTAGGGGCCAATGCACAAGAAGAGGAAGCAAAAGCTTTAGTTGCATCTGCTGAGGAAAGAGTCATCTCGGCACGCAATGTTGAAATTGCTGAACGTGAAAAATCGGTAGAGTTAATCAGTGCGTCTAAGCAGGCAGAGCGCGAAGCCATTCAACTGACAATTCTTGCGGGTGCAGAAAAACAGGCGTCACAAGATCGAGAGCAGGCAGAAAAATATGCCTCGTTAGCGGCTAAGTTACGATACGAAGTAGATGCTGCGGGCAAGCAACTGTTAAATGAAGCTGAAAATATGCGCAGCGATGCCAGTCGGCGTAGCGCTTTACGTATGCAATTGGCAGGCAATCTGGATTCAATTATTCGTGAATCAGTCAAACCAATGCAAAACATCGATGCAATTAAGATTCTCGAAGTTAATGGTATGCCAGGCTTTAGTAATGGCAATTCTAATGGTGATGGCGGTAACAGTGACGGAAGTGGCTCGGGTGGTAATGGTACGGGTGCAGGCGGATCTGGCGGTAGCCTAGCAGACAATGTAGTTAACTCAGCCCTGCGCTATAGGGCGCAAATGCCATTTGTTGATAATTTGTTGCATGAGATCGGCATGTCACCTAATGAGATTAGTAACATCAGCAATATCCTTGGTAATTTTGATAAGGATGTTGTCGACGATGGTGGTGTAACTAAATCAATGTCTAAATCAAAGAAAAACTAATTGATAAGTTGATGCATTAGTTGATCGATAGGCCACACCCATACTAACCAATGGTTAAGAGTACTGAACGATGAAAGAAGATATTAAAAGTTGGGCGGATAAATACGAAAGCATTACCAATAGTGATCAAACTATTGCGGCTATGGCGAAATATTATAGCTGTTCGTTTATGTTCGATATGGAGAGTTGCAAGGTCATCATTGAGATGCATGACGGCCAGGTTAAGCATATCAATACCAACCCTGGACCGTTGGACGCTTATGATTTTGCACTTCGAGCATCGGCCCAAACATGGCGGGAGTTTTCACAACCGGTTCCTAAGCCGATGTTTCACGGTATCTGGTCGGCAAGCTTTCGACGAGACTTAAAAATAGAAGGTAATCATCTGGTATTAATGCAAAACCTTCGTAACTTTACTGTGCAATTCGAGTTGTTACGTAAAAGCGGCGTGCCGGTGTAATAGTTCATCAAAGCAGTCACACCGATAGTCGTGAATCAGACAAATAGAATTTAGGGTTAATTAAGATGGCAAAACATTCACCAGTTACTGGTCGCTACGTCACCTTTGATGTTGATGGCAAGGAATACAAAGTTTTTTATCTACAAAATGGCAAGGGTCAGCCTTTAGTCTGTCAGCATACAGCAGGTTGCCATAACCATCAGTGGAGAGGATTACTCGAAGACGAGGAAATAACCAAAAACTATAACGTTATTGCTTATGACTTACCGCGTCACGGTAAATCCGACCCGCCAAATAACACCGAATGGTGGAAAGAAGAATACAAACTTACCGCAGATCATTTTGCTAACTTCGTTATTAAGTTCTGCGATGCGTTAGAACTTGAAAATCCAATTTTTATGGGGTCTTCATTTGGTGGCAACATTGCATTACAACTGGCTTTGCGCCGACCCGATCGATTCAAGGCAGTGATACCGGTTGAAGCGGCGGATTATTCCCCTGGCTTCTATTTAGACTGGTGGCGGCATCCTCATGCCAATGCGGCGCAGGTTTGTGCTAGTGGTACATGGGATTTGATGGCACCTCAATCGCCAGAGCGAGATCGCTGGCTAACCTGGCACTATTATACCCAAGGCGCAGAAACCTTTAAGGGTGATCTCCACTTTTATTCTGTTGATCATGATATGAGAAATGAGTTGCAAAATATTCAAGGCAGAAAGTGTCCAGTTATAATGATGACTGGTACTTATGACTATCTGACTCCACCAGAAGCTACGGAAAATACGGCACGACAAATTAAAGGCGGTGTCTATATAGAAATGGACGACATTGGGCATTTTCCGATGAGTGAAAATCACGATGTGTTTAGGGTTTATCTGAAAGAAGCCTTGCGCATTATTCGCGAACGAACGGACGGATAATTCAAGTGGCGGTTAAAATATATGCAATGACCTGTGGCTGGTTAACCTCTGACCTCAGAATGATGTTATCTGGGAAACCAGGCAAAATACGGTTTCCGGTACCTGCCTATTTAATTGACCATCCAAAGGGTAAAGTTTTATTTGACACTGGGTTACATCCACAGTGTCAGCATGATGCACGGAGCAGAATAGGCTCTATGGCTGATCTATTCAACATAGAATTTCGACAGGGGGAAGATATTCGATCACGCCTTGAGTCGCTTGATGTCGATGCTAATAAAATCGAGTATCTAATTAATTCGCATCTACATTTTGATCATACCGGCGGTAATGAACTGATACCAAATGCCAAAATAATTATTCAGAAAAAAGAATGGGAAGCTGGGCAAACGCCTGAGTTCATCAATGCTAATGGTTATGCACAGGCTGACTATGACCATGGTCACTTAATAAAGCAAGTTGACGGCGAGCACGATCTGTTTGGCGATGGTCGAATTGTCACAATACCGACTTTTGGGCATACCCCAGGGCATCAATCATTAAAAGTCAGACTTGACTCTGGAGAGGTTCTACTCACAGCCGATGCCTGTTATTTGAAAGAAACACTCACCAATTTGCATTTGCCTCATCTGGTCCACAATCGTACAGAAATGATGAATTCTCTGCTCCTCATACGCAAGCTACAAAAAGCGGGTGCGCGAATTATTTACGGCCACGACCCTGAATTTTGGTCACAGGTGCCACAAGCACCAAGGCAGTTTGTATAGTGATTTTTCTAGAGTACCAATTTTGTGAATACATCTCATGAATAAAGTAAAGAAAACAGGGGTGAGTTATGACAGATAGCCTCACCTGGTTATTCATTTTTGTAATGCTTTACTGGGCATATTGTTTTTTCTGGGGCATTCGTGCGGCACGTCGAACACATACTGCCGGTGATTTTTTTCTGGCTGGTCGAAACCTGTCCCCTTGGGTGAGTGCTCTGGCCATTACGGCTGTGTCATTAGCTGGCTGGACTTTCATGGCTCAGCCAGGGTTGATTTTTCGAGACGGATTTCAATTTGTAAGTACTTCTTATTACGCAATAGTCGTACCGCTTGCGGGTGTCGTTTTACTCAGGCGACAATGGATGTTAGGGCGCCGCTTCGGTTACATGACCGCAGGTGAAATGTTTTCTGATTATTTTAAGAGTGATGCGCTGCGACTTATCTCGGTAGGTATCGCACTGTTATTTGGGGTGCCATTCGTAGCTATTCTATTTGGTGCATCTGGGTTTCTAATTAGTGAAATAACTGACCAGGCGATTTCTCGAAATGTCGCAATGTGGATTTTGTCTGCTTTTGTCTTGTTTTATTGTGTCACTGGTGGCCTGCAAGCCGTTGCCAAAATTGCTGTTGTTCAGTGTGTTTTGTTCGCACTAGGCGCTTCAATCATTGGGCTATATGCTTTGAATATTGTCGGTGGTTTTGACGCTTTGAATGTAGGTTTATCAAAGGTGGCGCAAAATCTGTCTGGGTTGTGGGGCAATACAGATGGCAATGGGGGTGGCAGTTTCCCTGGTTATTTTGCGATTCCAGGCGTCATACAGTGGACTGCAGGACTGGGTGTAGAGGCACCAGCAGGTGGTCCATGGACCGCTATTATGGTTCTAACATTTATGATGTCTGTCATGGGTATTCAGGCTTCGCCGGGATTTACGATGTGGGGATTTGCAAGCCAGTCTCCGCGCGGATTTGCCATACATCAAGTTTGGGGTTCTGCATTTTGTGTTGGACTTATCATGTTTTTTTTCGTCACTATCCAAGGTGTTAGTGCGATTTTACTGGGTGCGAATGCTGAGGTTAACGAAGCCGGTATAGCGACAGCCCAAGTCTTACCTGAAATCTCTGCGCAACAAAGCAGTCAACTGGTAACGCATTTCATCAAACTGATGGGTGATAAATTGCCCTGGATAATTGGCTTTTTGGCGGTTTGTGCGATTGCTGCACTGCAAGCTACTGGGGCTGCTTTCATGTCTACTACCGGTAGTATTTTAACACGTGATATTTTCAAACAGTATTTAGAGCCAGATGCCAGTCACGAAAAACAGATTATGGTTGGTAGGCTGTGCACTGGTTTAGTGTTCCTCGCAGCAATGTTACTAGCAACATTTTCGATGGAGGCAACTATATTACTCAGTGGTCTGGCTATTGCTTGCGCCTTCCAACTATGGCCCTCTTTACTTGGAGTTACCTGGTTTCCCTGGATCACTCGTCAGGCCGCGACTCTTGGACTCATTGCTGGAATAGTAGCTGTTGTATTAACCGAATCCATTGGTCAGAAAATTACTGGCAACTCACTACCCTGGGGACGGTGGCCATGGACGATTCACTCGGCAGCCTGGGGTATGTTTTTCAATATCATTATTTGTTTGATGGTTTCTGCATTAACACGTCATGACGAAAACCGAGAACACAGAGAGCAATTTCATACCTTCCTGCATGAGTATGGATCTTTAACTTATGCGCGCCGATGGACCAAGTCAGTTGCCTGGATAATCGTACTGGTCTGGATGTTTTTTGCCATCGGTCCGGGTGCTGTGATTGGTAATATTTTATTTGGCGAACCCAATGCGGGTTATGAAGCCTGGACTTTGGGAATGCCCTCGATCTGGGCCTGGCAAATTATCTGGTGGGCTTTGGGGGTTGGCATGATCTGGTATTTGGCCAATAAGGTCGAAATGTCGGCTATGCCCAAACACGAGATTAAAGAGATTCCCGATTGTCAGTGATTAGACATTAACGTCTAACATTAATAATTGATATCAATATCCAACATCTAACAGTAAAAAAATTGAAGACCTTAGAGGTATAAACAATGCTACGAATTACAGGGTACAGTGATAAATACTCAGTTTGTCCAGGAGACGATCTGCAGTTTTATATTAACTCTGAGCACAACGAAGACTTTGAATTGCAAATGGTACGTCTCATTCATGGTGATACCAACCCTGATGGTCCCGGATATAAAGAAGCGGAAATTGCAGCACCCTGCAACCAGACTTATAAAGGGCGTAATCAATGCATTCACGGTGGTTCCTACGTTGTTGTGCCACAGGATAAACGCTTGAATGTGGATAGCTTTACCTTGCAAGCATATATTTTCCCCACCACGCCAGAGAAAGGACGACAGGGTCTGCTAACTAAGTGGGTGGAACAATCTGAAACAGGCTACGGCCTTTTTATAGATGACGACAGTTGCCTTAGTCTTCAAATTGGTGATGGCAACGGCATGGTAACGAAAGTTTCCAGTGGCAAGAAGTTATTGCGTAAAGTGTGGTATCTGGTTGCTGCCAGTTATGATGCTGAAACGGGTCGTGTCATTCTTTATCAAGAGCCTGTGGTAACAGCAACCAATGGTGGCCTTGGTATGTCGATGTTATATCCGGCTGATGAAACTTTTTCAGTCGTTGAATCTATGAATAGCATGCGTCCTGGAATTAATGATGCGCCATTTCTAATGGCAGCATCGACAAAAGTTGAAAGAACAGGGCGAAAAATATTCGGAGCGCACTATCACGAAGCCACTACGCCAGTTGAATTGCCCGAACAGGACAATGTTTATAACGGTAAAATTGATCGACCTAGATTAAGCCGCCGAGCTTTAAGCAAAGCAGAGATTGAATCGTTAGCCCGTGGCTATAGAGGCTGTTCCGCAGAATTACGTAATGAAGTTATTGGTGCCTGGGACTTCCAAGCTAATATTACAACTAATATTGCCTCGACCTACATAATCGACACGTCGCCCAATGTGTTAAATGGTCACATTATTAATATGCCAGTGCGCGCGATGACCGGGTATAACTGGACAGGTGACGACATTGTCTTTCATCACAAACCTGAGGAATATGGGGCTATCCATTTTCATGATGATGACATCGACGACGCGCGTTGGGATGTCGATTTTGAATATACAGTTCCCGAGGGGCTCAAAAGCGGAATCTATGCCGCCAGGCTACGAATCGGTGGCGAAGACTCGGCTGATACTGAAGATTACGTACCCTTCATTGTACGTCCGCCACTAGGCACGGCGACATCCAAGGTAGCTTTCATTATGCCGACCAATAGTTACATGGCTTATTCGAATGATAACCTTGGAACTAACTCTGTAGTGGCACAGCTACTGGCCGGTAAAGTGCCAGTAATGACGCCGTCTGATTTATATTTAAATGAACACCGTGAATATGGATTGTCGACCTACTCGCTGCATTCAGATGGCAGTGGCGTGTGTTATTCGTCGCGCTTGCGTCCAATTTTGAATATGCGACCCAAATACCGTCATTGGCTATCGCCATCTCTTTGGCAGCTTAATGGTGATTTGCATCTAACCGACTGGCTCGAAGAGAAAAACATTGAGTTTGATATCCATACTGATGAAGATTTGCACCACGAAGGTGTAGATTTGTTAAACCGTTATCAGGTTGTATTAACCGGTAGTCATCCGGAATATTCTTCAGAAAAAATGCTTGATGCTTACGAGTCCTACCAACAACAGGGTGGTCGTTGGATATATCTGGGTGCCAATGGTTTTTACTGGATTAGTGAATACCACCCTAATAATCCTAATATTACCGAAGTCCGAAAAGGCGAGGCAGGAACACGCGCCTGGACAGCGAACCCGGGTGAATACAACAATGCTTTCGATGGAAAATATGGTGGCATGTGGCGTGCTCGTGGACGGATACCGAGTAAAACCTGTGGCATTACTTTTACCGCTTATGGGTTTGATGTGTCTTCCTACTATAAACGTGAGGATGATAGTCGACGACCTGAATGCTCGTGGATTTTTGAAGGTGTTGGAGATGATGAAATCATTGGTGATTTTGGACTAGTCGGCGGTGGTGCCGCAGGTCTGGAGCTTGATCGCTATGACCTTGAATTAGGTACTCCTCATAATGCCTATCTGTTAGCACGATCTGAGGGCCACACCAATATGATGTTGCAGGTCAATGAAGAGATTCATTTTTCGGTGCGAGGCTACTATGGTGGTGGTACAGAAAATCCTCAGGTACGTGCTGATATGGTTTATTACAAAACGCCAAATGATGGTGCCGTGTTTGCCCCAGGTTCGTTGTCTTGGTGTGGAAGTTTGTCACACAACAATTATCAGAATAACGTTTCTCGAATACTCGAAAATACGATTTCAATGTTCCTTAAAGATGGACCTTTACCATAAATCTGAGAATAGCAGGTAATCATAATGTCAAATAATCAAAATATACCGATGATGGATCCACCTCAGGGAAAGGAAATGATTGGTGCTAGTTCAGTACCGCCAAACGCACTTGAAATGGCTGCTCTACAAGATCTTGATGTCGACAAATTAAGTGATCTTGCCGAGTGCCTTTTCGTGCTCAATAACCGGCATTATGGTCCTATAGCAGGCGCCTACATGGTGATTTGCACTAAACCGGAGGTGGAATGGTGTGTTGGTCAGCTCAATGCAGATCGCATAAAACCAATGATTATCTTTGAAAATAAAAACTTCTCATCACCTGAGCTCGCTCAAGCCGAAGCCTTGCGTATGAAAGAAGAGCGCGGTGAAGCCGCACCTTGCCGTTGTTCTTGAAGTGACATGAGTCTTTGTATCGAATATGAGGAATATGAAATGCTGGAAATAATATGTTAGATAAACCAACGGGTGTTCAAACCAACCAGGCGCATGCCAGCACCGATGATTACATTACTAGAACCTATGTTTTACCCTTGCTCACTGACGAAAATTCACGTCGTCGACTAATAGCTGAACACAAGGCAACCCCTATTGGTAGACCTCCACAAAATGGCAGAGCGCCTGTCGACCATAGTCAGGATTTGCAAACAGTGCTCGATAAGTTTCGTCGTGCACCGATGACTGGAAAATATATTACCATTTGCAAAAAATTGCACACAAACTATGTGATTGGTATTTGTTCAGGTATTCGTGGTGTGCCAGTGGAAATGCTGGAAGGATCTTTTTCGTCTGAAGAAGCATGCGAGCATGCAATATTTATAAAACGTGTCGCGGACTTACTGGCTAAATACGCGTGATCAATTTTTACCGTTCATGAGTAACCCATGTCCTGCTGTCATTATTTCGCTGAGCAAGATGGTAATGAATCTATTTTTTCTGTTGATGCTACTGCCATTAGTTGTGGTCATGGGGTATTAAAAGAACTAGGGCACGAAATAAAGAGTTTAAACCTTTCTCGCGTGGCTATATTTACCGATGCCGATGTCTCAAAACTGTGGTTTTTCGAAGAGGCCTTAGCCAGTTGTAAACGTGAAGGAATCGACATAATTGTATTCGATGAATCGCGTGTCGAGCCATCAGACCTGTCTATGATGCAGGCCATTAAATTTGCTCAAGAAGGACAGTTTGATGGTTTTGTGTCAATCGGTGGCGGATCGGTGATTGATACCTGTAAGCTAGCGAACCTTTACAGTAGTTACCCAGCAGATTTTGAAGATTACGTTAATGCACCACTAGGAAAAGGAATCCCGGTACCTGGCCAGTTAAAGCCACATATTGCTTGCCCGACAACAGCGGGTACTGGCAGCGAATGTACTGGTATTGCTGTGTTTGACCTTATTAGCCAGAATGTTAAGACAGGTGTTGCGTCGAAATATTTAAAACCAAACAGAGCTTTGATAGAACCGGCTGTGACACAGACACTGCCAGCTACCGTCGTTGCCTGTAGTGGTTTTGACGTTCTGAGTCATGCACTAGAATCCTATACCGCATCACCTTTTACCAATCGTAGTAAACCCGCTAACCCTGCAGTACGACCCTTAAGTCAGGGTGCAAACCCTTGGAGCGATATGGGTTGCCGAGAAGCTTTACGTTTATCAGGACTGTATCTGGTGCGTGCTGTTAACGATGAGAACGATCAGGAAGCCCGAGAGAAAATGATGTTTGCGGCCACATTAGCCGGTATAGCCTTTGGTAATAGTGGCGTTCATATCCCTCACGCAATGTCTTATTCAGTTGCTGGTATGATAAAAGACTTTAGCCCGGCAGGTTATCCATCGGATCACGCCATGTGCCCCCATGGCATGTCGGTTATTGTTAATGCACCCGCAGTATTTAGGTATACCGCAGAACATTGCCCACAACGGCACTTACAGGCCGCAGAATTACTTGGCGCCGACATTGTTGGAGCAAATGAAGGGGATGCTGGTGAATTATTAGCAAATAAAATAACCGATATGATGCAGAAAACTGGGATGCCAAACGGTGTCTCTGGAGTTGGTTATGCAGAAGCACATGTTGGGGACCTTGCAAACGGGGCTTTTGCCCAACAACGACTTTTATCTAATGCGCCTTGCGATGTCAGGGAGAGTGATCTTGAATTGCTTTATCGACAAGCAATGAGTTATTGGTAGCGTCAATATAAAAAAGCTCATCTCAACTGGTGAGGCCGTATATTTGTTCGGACGGCTGGAACTCAACTGGGAGGTTGAGTTATTGACAATAAATTAACCCACCTTCAGCAATTATTTTTTAGCCAATAAAAATGGCTTAATTTAAGGCTTTAATGGGCGCACAATTAGTTCATGATTATATGTTCATCAATATATAGCCTTCTATAGTGAGTCCTTCAGTCTCTCGGATTAAATAATGCCACAGGCTTAATTACCTCTAGTCAGGTAGTGGCTAGGAAAAATTAGGTCTGTTGCATAATTCATATACCCTGCTCCAACAGGCCAATGAGTCGATGGTTTAATGCAAATTGCAGTCCACCTCAAATAATTGAACGTTAAAATTTCACCAAAAGCTTGAGGTGAAATCAGAAAATGAGTTACTGGTAGAAACTACTGTGGACCGTTAATAGAGGTGCCATCAAGATAATTAGTGTTCAATAAACTAACCTGACTTTCAATAATCCAGAATTATAGCCGTATTGCTGCATTGGCTGTCAATGGAGTATGAAAAATCTTTTCGTACTTGTCAGTAAATTTTGTAACATTGAAACGACAACCTGGATTTATCTAAGTGTAAAATTTACCCCCGTTAATTAAAAAGTATGTCCTAGAGTGAGCTTTCGAAAAAAGGGTATTGTCTCCCTCTGGATCTAGATAACGGCCTGGTATAAAGCGTCCAGAAAGTAAAGTCAGGACTGTCCAGAATTATTGTTTAGAGCGCAAACAGTATCAATGGCTAAATCCATTAGAAAACCGTGATCGAGATCAAAAAGGAATGGATCTTTTCAATAATTCACCATGACACTAGCGCTAGTGTTTTAAACTATATTCTCAAAAATGATTGACGTACATCATAGTCGCAGTATAAATTTGGATAAAAAGGAGAGTATATGGCCAGACCAACTGTAAAAGACATCGCTAAACATGCTGAAGTGAGTTTAGCTACCGTCGATCGTGTATTAAATGGAAGAGCAGGCGTGCGCAAATCAACAATTGCACGGGTGTACAAAACGATTGAAGAAATTGGCTATGTCCGAGATATCGACGCAGCAAATCTTGCTCGTCGTAGGGAGTACAAGATGCTGTT
>JBNMQI010000022.1:0-23195 GCA_051277905.1 Gammaproteobacteria bacterium
GTGGGGCGTTAGTTACTGGCTGTGATTGAGTTTTATCTATTAAGGCATTTAATTGACTTGGATCGGCCAGCGTCAAAGTCATTTGGTTACCACTAACTTTTGTTGAAAATGTAGTTTTTTTTGTCAGGTTTAAGACAACTCGAGTACGATCCTTAGTCGATGCAGAAATGATACTTTGAATGTTACCGATCCCCATCGGGTAATTTCTTTGTGGGAGTTTGTTTGAGGTGTTGGCAAAGTCGATCGAAATTTGTGCGGGTTGATCGATAGTGAATGTTCGAGGCTCTGTCGCTGCCCCATCAAAAGTAAAAACGAGCTGTACTGCATTTCCAGTCAATATAGTGTAATCAAGTCCTACCAAGCTTCGCCCAATGGCGCTATTGGCACCAAACGTTAATAGCATGATAATGCCGAGTGACGCTTTCAGTATTTTATGCATGATATTGTTGTAGAGCACTGATTTCATAAAGTTTATTCTCACTACTGAGTCAACGCTATGGCTGATGAACGTTCAATATAGTTGCCGAGTGCGTCAGGAATAATTTCAGTCAATTCAATGTTCTGGTCGGTGACAGAGATAACGCGTCCATGATTTTGCCCCATGTATTGGCCTTTAATCACCCGGTGTACTGTATTGTCTGGGGCAAATACTAGCCCCCACTTTACACCATTTTGGGTAACGGAACCTTTAAGACGTAATGTGTCCAAAGGGAATTCTTCTAGAGGTTCACGTATTCGATTAATATTAGGTTTAGGCCCGTTGGCTATAGTGTTGATTGTGTTCTGATTCTCATCGGGGCGTCTAAAGTCAACCAGCTTGAACGGGTCACGTAAGTCATGTGAAGTGTATTCAACGTTTTGATAAGTCTGAAACTCAGGTATTGGCTCAATTCTTCCGGGTGGTTGCTTAATAGTTTGCTGAACAAATTGTTGTAAATCCGCCAGACCCTGATTACAGGCTGATACGAATCCACAAAACACTAAAATAGTGGCGAGGCGAAGAAAATCTTTGAGTTTAGACATTACTGCTCATCCACCTGAAGATAACGATACGTTTTAGCGATTGCTGACATGCTCAGTTTATTTTGAGGCGTATTGTCCTCGCTTGTAATGGGGGCGAGATTTAAATCGTGTATCGTGACTATTCGAGGCAATGAAGCAATGCCACTAATAAATGAAGCTAATTGATGAAATGAACCAGAGACCTCGAGTATTATTGGCAGCTCAGCATAAAATATTTTCTTTTTTTCAACGCCGGGTTTAAATTTTTTGATTTCAAGCCCACTGGCTAATCCAGTCTGTGATACATCCACCAGCAGTGATTCGACATCTGTTTTTTCAGGTAGCTGGCGAAGTAACGCACCAAATGAAACCTGCATTTTTGCTAACTGTTCTTTAAATATTTCCAGTTTTGCAGCTTTGTTGGCCTTAAGCTTAAATTCATCTTTTAGTTCAATTTCTTTTTTTTCATGCCGTTCTAATTCGACAAATTGGCCGTTTGTATCGAAATACAGGCCAGATCCGATGACGGCTATAAAAATTAATAAAAGCATTGAAAGTTTGACTGAAATGGGCGCTCGGCCTATGTTTTCAGGCGCGAGATGATGTTGAATATCTTCAAAAGTCATTAATGAATGCCGCCTTCATTATGTTTTTCTTCAGTTAAATTTGGTGATGTCTGTTTAACGGTCAGAGTGAAGGTACTAATTCGATTTACTTTTTTGTCTTCTATTTGTATAACAGACAGATTTGGGTCTTTAAACCAATCAGAATCACTCAAGTTTCTCATATAAGTTGATACTCGAGCATTAGATTCCGCTTCACCATTAATCACTAGGTTGCCGCCTGTTAGAGATAGCGTTTGCAAAGAAACACCGTTTGGCACAGTACTGACGATCTCAGTAAATAAATGGACAATAGAAGGCTTACTACGCTGAAGATTTTGAATAACTTCCATTCTTTCAAGTAGGCTACGACGAACTTTTTGTAATTCACTAATTTCTTCGATTTGTTTATTCAATTCATTAATTTCATTTGAAATATAATTATTTCGTGAAAGCTGATAATCAATTTTTCTATCCATTTCCATGTGAATAAGTGCCATGATTGAACCAGCAAGGAAGAGTGATAAAAAGCACCACAGTCCAAACTGCTTTTTCTGTTCTTGTCTTTTCCATTCTCTCCAAGGCAAAAGATTAATTTCAGTCATTGGTATTTTGTGCCTCGAATAGCGAGTCCTGCGGCGATTAGGAACGACGGTGCATCAGATTCAAAGGCGGCCTTATTCACCTTTTTGGACGCAGACATACCCATGAATGGATTGGCTATTGACGTTGGTACACCAATTTGGAACTCTGCTAATTCAGCTAGGTTTGGTAAGCAGGCCGTTCCGCCACCGAGTATTAGATGATCAATTGTATCATTACCCCCTGCGGTCGAATAAAAAAATTGTAGGAATCGACTAACTTGCTGAACGGTTGTTTCTTTGAACGGATTAAGTAGCTCTGATTCGTAGTTTTTAGGCAACCCGCCTTGCCTCTTAGCAAGCTCCGCTTCATCAGACGACAGCCCATAATGACGCATGATTTCTTCGGTGAGTTGTTTGCCACCAAAGCTTTGTTCGCGGGTGTAGATGAGTTTATGGTCTTGGATGATACTAAGGCTTGTCATAGTTGCGCCAATATCCGCAATGGCAATAGTCTTTTTAGAACTGTCATTGGGCACTTGTGATGCCATTGACGAAAATATTGATTCAATCGTATAAGCTTCGATATCTATAATCTTTGGTGTCAAGCCAGCTAGTTCTGCTGCAGCCATTCTGTCATCAACGTTTTCTTGGCGACAGGCGGCAAGAAGAACGTCAACTGTCTCAGGGTTGTTTTTGGTTACACCTAAAATTTGAAAGTCTAGGGCTACTTCCTCCAAAGGGTAGGGAATATACTGATCAGCCTCGAGTTGTATCTGGCCTTCCATCTCTTCTGCAGATAAAGAGATAGGCATTGTGATCCTTTTAGTAATGACAGAAGAGCCGGCAACTGCAATCGCCACATTTTTGTTTTTAATTTTTGACTTGTGAAGCGCTCGCTTTATACATTCACTCACGGCTTCAATTTCGACTATGTTCTTTTCGACTACTGCATTGTCTGGTAGTGGTTCAACGGCTATGCCTTCGATTTGGTAGCGAGATCCTGTTTTGCTTAGTTCCATTATCTTGACGGATGTTGAACTAATATCTAAACCAATCAGTGTTTGTTTTTTTCGAGCTAAAAACACAGGGTTTCCTCAGTTATATGTCTGTGTTCAATTATATGCCTATATTGAATAATTTTATGTGATAATTTAAATCTGCAATGAGTTGTAGGTCTATAAAGTCCGAAATGATTTTATTTCAACTATAATTGGCTCGAATTCAAGTCAATGTTATTCCAGATAAGTCGTGTGTGTCACTTTGTGTATAGTTTAAATTTATGAGAAAGCTAGTAAAAATAATATCAGTGCTATTTGCCACTGGGTCAATTGCGATGCTGGCGATGGGACTTTATGTCTTTGGTGTTTTGGTACCTAATCTACCTTCTATAGAAAACTTAGAGGATACTCAACTCCAGGTGCCGATGCGTATTTACGATAAAAATGATAGGTTGCTGGCTGAATTTGGCGAGCACAGAAGAATCCCCGTTGTTTTTGAGGAAATCCCTAAGTACATAATTGATGCGTTTGTGTCTGCTGAGGATAGTGAATATTGGAATCATTTTGGTGTCGATCCACAGGCCTTAATGGCGGCTGCCTATCAGTTAATAACAACGGGAGAAAAAACTCGCGGTGGCAGTACCATTACCATGCAGATGGTAAAAAACTATTTTTTTAGTTCAGAAAAAACCTATACCCGAAAACTTAATGAGATATTGCTGGCTTTGAAAGTGGAACGAGAGCTGAGTAAAGAAAAAATCATGGAGCTTTATCTGAATAAAATTTATTTGGGTAATCGTTCTTATGGACTAGCAGCTGCGGTACAGGTTTATTACGATAAACCGATGAGAGAGCTTTCTTTGGCGCAGGCAGCCATGATTGCTGGCCTACCTAAAGCACCTTCAAAATATAATCCAATCATTAATCCAGAGCGAGCACTTATAAGGCGTGATCACATTCTAAATCGAATGAATGTTCTAGGCTATATTGATGATGCGCAATATGCCTTGGCAAGAGAGGCAAAAGTCACTGCGGAGTTACATGCGACTCGCACGGTGGCCGATGCGCAATATGTTGCTGAGTCTATTCGTGCAGACTTATTTGAAAAATATGGTGATGATGTCTATAAAACGGGATTGGATGTTTATACCAGTATTGATGGTGAACTGCAGGCCGTTGCAAACACTGCGCTAAGAACTGCATTGCTTGATTACAATCGTCGCCATGGCTATCGAGGTGTTATTGATAATATAGATTTAGGTTTGATTGGGGATGATCCATTTGAAGAAGATTTTCTTAGTGATGAGCGTATCGGTAATTTACGTAAAGGTGTGGTTTTATCCGTCAATGAATTAGCTGCAACCGTTTTAATTTCTAATTATGAGCAGGTTGAAGTCTTGTTTAAGGGCGGCATTGATTGGGCTCGAAAATATATAACTGTCAACAGACTAGGTGGCAAACTATCTAAGGTATCAGATGTATTGACGTTAGGTGATGTTATTTGGTTAGAACAGCGAGATGATAAATGGTTACTTGCTGATCTGCCTCGAGTTCAGGGCGCTCTAGTTTCGTTAGACACTAGCAATGGTGCTATTCGAGCGATGGTGGGTGGCTTTGACTTTTTTCAAAATAAGTTTAACCGCGCGATGCAGGCTAAGCGACAGCCTGGTTCGAATTTTAAACCATTTGTTTATTCTGCAGCACTCGAAAAGGGTTTTACAACGGCGAGTCTTATTAATGACGCGCCTGTTGTATTCGACGATGACTCTTTAGAGGTTGCTTGGCGGCCCGAAAATTATTCGGGTCGGGTGTATGGCCCAACACGTTTTCGGGAGGCTTTAGTTAAATCACGCAATTTGGTGTCTATTAGAGTTTTAAGATCAGTTGGGCTGCGTTTCGCGATTGACTATGCACAGAAGTTTGGTTTTTTGCGAGAAGACATGCCTTATGATTTGTCATTGGCACTCGGAAGTGGCGCTTTTTCGCCGCTTGAAATTGCTCGTGGTTACGCCGTGTTTTCTAATGGAGGGTACTTGATAGACCCTTATTTGATTAGTCGAGTTGAATCAGGTTCCGGTTCCGGTGAAGTTGTATTCGAAAATATTCCCCGAATTGTTTGTGAAGATTGTCTCATCGAAACGCCTATTGAGGAGAGTATGACTGTTGATAATGGGCTGGCATTAGCTTCAAAAGCAAAGACTCTGGCCGTTAAAGAAGAATTTGCATCGATTGAAGTGCCTGAGATTCTATACGCTCCACGAGTCATTACGGCTCAAAATGCCTATATCATGAGATCGATTATGCGAGAGGTGGTTCAAAGAGGCACAGCAGTTCGTGCTAAAGTCTTAGGTAGAAAAGATATAGGTGGAAAAACAGGTACCACAAATGAGCAGGTTGATGCGTGGTTTAGTGGTCTAAATAGCCAAGTGGCTACGACAGCTTGGGTTGGATTTGATAATCAGCAACCATTGGGCTCACGCGAGACCGGTGGTAAGGCTGCCTTGCCAATTTGGATTGAGTATATGCGCTCTGCATTAAGTGGAATGCCCGAAGATCTTGAGCCACAACCTGATGGTATGGTAACCGTTAAAATTGACGCGGATACTGGAAAGCGAGCGGGTCCCGATACGGTTAATAGTCGATTCGAAATTTTTAGAACCGCTAATGCACCGAAGGAACTTGTTGTTTCTAGGACAAGGGATAATAGTTTAGGTCAGTCGTCGGTAACTGAGCCAGAAAGTGAAGATCAAATAGTCGAAGAAGTTTTTTAATTCAAATAGCTGACTTAGCCGAACTAACTTTGCCGACCATCAAGCGCTATTGGCGAATCTCGTAGCCATATTCATGCACGCTATCGACGACAATTTTCAGATGGTCTGGATTGATTGTAGGGTGTATGCCATGACCTAAGTTAAATACATGACCTGGGCCAGAACCAAAATCAGTTATTACCTTTTTCACTGCACTGCGAATCGTATCTGGTGATGCGTAAAGTGTGCAAGGATCAAGATTACCCTGCAACGCCACTTTATTTCCAACCCGTTGTCTCGCTTCGTTTATATTGATAGTCCAGTCTAGTCCGATGGCGTCGCAGCCAGTGTCGGCGGTTGCTTCAATCCATTGTGCTCCACCTTTTGTAAAGAGGGTGATAGGAATTTTTTGTCCGTCATGATCACTTTTTAACTGAGATACAATTTGCTGCATGTATTGAAGCGAAAATTCAATATAGGCTTCCGGAGATAGCACGCCTCCCCAAGTATCAAATATCATAACTGCCTGAGCACCAGCTTCAATTTGTGCGTTCAAATACAACACAACTGATTGGGCTAATTTATCCAGAAGACGATGCATCGCGGCAGGGTTTTCATAAAGCATTCCTTTGACATGACGATAATCTTTAGAGCTACCGCCTTCTACCGTATAGGTTGCAAGTGTCCATGGACTGCCACTAAAGCCAATAAGAGGTACCTTTCCGTTTAGCTCTTGTCTAACTAAAGTAACGGCATCTGTGACATAACGCAGGGTTTCTGATGGGTCGGGGACACCCAATTGGTCAACATCACGTTCACAGCGAACTGGACGTTCGAATTTTGGTCCATCACCTTCACTAAAATAAAGACCTAATCCCATTGCATCTGGAATAGTTAGTATGTCAGAGAATAGTATTGCTGCGTCTAAATCAAAACGACGTAAGGGCTGCAATGTGACTTCACAGGCGAGTTCTTTATTCTTACAAAGATCTAGAAATCCGCCAGCTTTTTTTCTTATTTCTCTGTATTCTGGTAGGTAGCGACCTGCCTGACGCATGATCCAAACAGGGGTGGTATCGGTTGGTTGGCGCAATAACGCCTTGATCATACGATCATTTTGAAGTGGAGTAAATTTCAATTCGAGTGTTTCCTATTACTTAATAACTAGATATCAAGATAATCGAGCATGCCTTCAGCCGCCTTGCGACCTTCGTAAATAGCAGTCACTACGAGATCAGATCCTCGAACCATATCGCCACCAGCGAAGATTTTTGGATTGGATGTCTGAAAATGATGAGCTCCAGGGTTAACTGGCAATTCTGGTGCAATGACTTTCCCTGCAGCATCTATGTTAATTTCTGATGGTGAGAACCAGTCGGCTGGATTAGGTCGAAATCCAAAGGCAATAATAACAACATCAGCTTCTAAACTTTGTTCAGAACCTTCTATTATTTGCGCGACACGACGACCATTTTCGTCGGCATCACCTAGTTCAGTGGAGACAAATTTTACACCCTCGGCTTTCGTGTCACCAAATACTTCGATCGGTTGACGATTAAATAGAAATTTAACGCCTTCTTCTCGCGCGTTAGCGACTTCTTTCTTTGAGCCGGGCATGTTTTTTTCATCACGACGATAAACACAAGTGACGCTTTTTGCGCCTTGCCGTATTGCTGTTCTGTTGCAGTCCATAGACGTATCACCACCGCCAAGAACAATGACATTTTTATCTTTAAAATCGATAAACTCAGGTTTTTGAGGGATATCGAAATCAATTTGATTATGAATATTTGATATAAGGTAAGGCAGGGCTTCATGTACGCCTGACTTATCTTCCCCAGGGAATCCACCTTTCATCGAGGTATAAGTACCCATACCGAGAAAAACTGCATCATATTCTTCAAGCAACGTTTCGAACATGATATCTCTGCCAATTTCGCAGTTCAGATTGAACTCAATGCCCATGTCTTCAAACATACTTCGACGACGAGTGATTACGTCTTTTTCAAGTTTGAAAGGGGGGATGCCAAAAGTAAGTAATCCACCTATTTCAGGATTTCTGTCATATAAAACTGCCTTGACACCATTGCGAGTCAGCACATCAGCACAGCTAATGCCTGCTGGTCCTGCACCCACTATTGCGACTTTCTTCCCGCTGGCAACAACATCTGATAAGTCGGGCGACCAGCCTTGAGCAATGGCGGTATCAGTAATATATTTCTCGACTGAGCCTATAGTGACAGCACCAAAACCAACATCTAATGTACAAGCGCCCTCACACAGGCGATCCTGTGGACAAACACGGCCACACACTTCGGGCAGGCTATTGGTTTTATGGGACATTTCAACGGCTTCAATCAAATTGCCATCGGCAACTAATTTCAACCAGTTTGGAATGTAGTTATGAACGGGGCATTTCCATTCACAATAAGGATTGCCGCATTCTAAGCAACGATCGGATTGGTCTGCTGCTTCCTGTTGACCAAAATCAGTATAAATTTCGCCAAATTCAACTATTCGGCTAGACACTGGTTTTTTAGGGGGATCAGCACGCTGCTGATCTAGAAACTTAAATACGTTAGACATTGGTAACCAGCCCTTTGTGTTAAGTCAATTTGGACTTTATTAATTGACTGACTTGCCCAATGTCAGCTCGACCTTGTAGTTGCGGTTTAAGAATACCCATTACTTTGCCCATTTCCTTTATCGAAGTAGCGCCAGTGCTGTTGATTGCTTGCTCAATTAAAGCGGCAATTTTCTCTTCAGAAAGAGCTTCTGGCAAAAATTCTTTGATAATGACAAGTTCGGCTTCTTCAATTGCGATTAAATCATCGCGTCCAGCTGTAGTGAACTGACTGATTGACTCACGCCGCTGTTTCAACATCTTATCGAGAACTCCGACGATGCGAGCATCGTCGAGTTCAATTCTTTCATCGACTTCGATTTGCTTGATTGCGGCAAGCATAGTACGAATTACTAGTAGACGAGATTTATCGCCAGCTTTCATTGACGACTTCATATCAGTCTGAAGTTGTAGCTTTAGATTAGCTTCTGACATTTCGACAGAAACTTAATACATGCGACGACGAGTACCGAAATCTTTGGAAATACGCTTGAAGTTACGTTTCACTGCTGCGGCAGATTTACGCTTGCGCACGGCCGTTGGCTTTTCGTAATGTTGACGACGACGTGTTTCGGTTAGAACACCGGCTTTTTCGCAAGATCTTTTGAAACGACGAAGTGCAAAATCAAACGGCTCGTTGTCCTTTACTTTAACTGATGGCATATTAACAAATATCCGGTATGTTGAATTTCTGGCGCAAGAAAAAAATCACACGCCGCTTTTGAGCCGGACAATTATAAGGAGGCTTTATTAAATATCAATTGCGAATTGCAAATAAGTTAGGGTTTATGGTGAAAATATGAAAGTTTTGGGCCTAGAAAGCTCTTGTGATGAGACTGGCATCGCAATTTATGATACTAAGACCGGTGAAATATGGCAGCGATTGTATTCTCAGATTGAGAAACATCGTGAATATGGCGGAGTTGTGCCTGAATTAGCATCACGAGATCATGTTGTTAAAGCAGCCCCGATGATCAAAGATATTCTTTTGGAATTTGGTTCTTTAGACGATATTGATGCAATTGCCTATACCCGAGGTCCTGGATTAACTGGAGCATTAATGGTGGGTGCGAGTATTGCGCGTGGTTTGGCTTGGGGATCAGATAAGCCCTTGCTTGGGGTTCATCATATGGAGGGACATTTGTTAGTACCAATGCTTTCAGACGATAAGCCAGAGTTCCCGTTTGTGGGATTGCTAGTATCTGGTGGTCATACTATGTTGGTTGACGTTCGGGCTGTTGGCGATTATCGGATTTTGGGTGAGTCTCTCGATGATGCCGTTGGAGAGGCGTTTGATAAGACAGCCAAGTTGCTAGGTTTACCTTATCCAGGTGGGCCTGAATTGGCTGCTTTGGCGGATCAGGTGAGTGAGTCACGGTTTGTTTTCCCGCGTCCAATGGTGAATCGGCCTGGTCTTGAATTTAGCTTTAGTGGCTTGAAGACAGCTGCACTCAATATTGTTCAAAAAAATCAGCCGTTAGATGATGCTTTGCGAGCCGAGATTTGTTTTGCATTTCAACAGGCTGTTGTTGATACCTTACGCATCAAGTGCGACCGGGCTTTAACCGAAACTGGCTATTATCGACTAGTAGTGGCTGGTGGTGTGGGAGCAAACAGGTGCTTACGCAAAGAGTTGACTAAGTTGACCGAGGGCCGTTCGGGCAAAACTTACTTTCCTGCTCATGAGTATTGCACCGACAATGGCGTAATGATTGCCTATGCCGGTGCTTTAAGACTAGACGCTGGTTTGCAAGATGATGATGATGTTTTTGATGTATTGGCGCGTTGGTCACTCGAAGATTTGGTTAAAATTCCAGCGTGATATTTTTAGCTGCTGAAATCTAAATACCAGAGCCCCAAACGCTAGCGATTAACGGCTAAGCCTCTGTGCCACTTAGCAGACGTTGGATGTTGCTGCGATGACGCCAGATGAGGATGGTTGATATTGAACAGAAGACTAAGGTGACTGAGGTTGAAGAGCCAGTCCAATATAAAAGTAAAGGCAGTGTGCCAAGCGCTATGATTGCGGCGAGTGAAGAAATCTTGAAAACTTTGGCAAATAATAGCCAAATTGCGATAATGATAAGACCAATCATCCAGTTAAAGCCCACTGCAACTGCAATGGATGTCGCAACACCTTTACCGCCTCTGAAACGGAAAAATAACGGATAGCAATGCCCCAAAAATGCACACAGGCCTGTTAGAGCAACAACTAATTCACTGGATGTTAGCCACTGCGCGACAAGCACTGGAATTAATCCCTTCAGTGAGTCGCCGGTGAGCGTTAAAGCCGCCGCTTTTTTGCCCGCTATGCGTAACACATTGGTCGCACCAGGGTTGTTTGATCCATCACTTCTTGGATCGGTAAACCCCATTATCTTGCTTAATATAATAGCAGATGATAGCGACCCTAAAATGTAGGCAACGCTCAGCAGGATGATTGTTTCGAATAATGCAGTAATTGCGTTACCTAATAGTTGAATTTATAGGGTATACACGCCACTCTAGCAGAATACATTGGATTTGGCTTTATGCTATTTGTAAAGAAACGAAAGCTTTGAAAAAAGCATTGTCTGTTAATCGGTCTGGTCAAGGTGAGGCAATTATCTTGCTCCACGGCTGGGGTATGAGTGGGTCGGTTTTTGATCCGCTTTGTGAGCTGCTGTCCGATCATTATGAAGTGATTACGGTTGATTTGCCTGGCTACGGACAGAGTGAGTGGTGTCAGTCACTGACTTTTGAAGATCAGGCTGCTTTGATTAGCGAGCAAGTACCGCAGGGTATTCTTCTTGGTTGGTCAATGGGTGGCCTGTATGCCACTGAAATGGTAAGGCAGAACCCAAGTCGTTTTAGTCGTTTAATATTAATGTGCAGTAATCCTTGTTTTGTCAGCCGTGAGAACTGGCCTTTTGCTGTTGATGAGTCAGTATTTGACGATTTTTCTCAATCGTTACAGCAAGGGTGGCGGCACACAATAAAGCATTTTTTGACGTTACAGATGCTGGGGCACTCAAATGCTCGGCAGTTGGTTCGGGATTTAATGATCAAACTAGAGCAGTCAGGAGAGCCCGATCCAGCGGCGCTACGTTTTGGGCTCGATTTATTGAAGTCTGCCGATAATCGTTTAGTATTATCCCAATTAGAAATACCAATTCAGATGATTTTTGGTCGTTTAGATGCATTGGTTCCAGTCAGCATTACGAAAGAAATCAGTGAAATTAACACTCAGATTCAGGTAGAATTACTACTCGATGCCGCACATGCCCCTTTTTTATCGAACACGGCACAAATTGCCTCGATAATTTAATTAGAAAAACGAATTGAATTATGCCTGGATTTTCACCCTCTAACACTCAATTAAGGTTTCACCCTTGGATTTGTTGAATTTACCTCGACTGGATAAGGCTGCGGTTAAAAAATCATTTAACCGTGCTGCTACAACTTACAATCATGCGGGTGTCCTTCAGGATGAGGTACTTTCTAGACTTTTAGGTCGATTACAGTATGTTCGCCTTGACCCGACGGCAATTATTGACATTGGTTGTGGTACGGGCCGAGGTGTTGCTGGCCTACAAAAGATTTATTCTGGCGCTAAAGTGGTTGGCCTTGATATGGCATATTCGATGCTGCAAGAGACTAAAAAGCAATTCAAGCTCTTGAGTAAGAAAAGAATGGTGAATGCTGATATGGAGCGGTTGCCAATTGGAAATGATCGTTTTGACCTGATGTTTTCCTGTTTGGCCTTACAGTGGGCTAACGATTTAAATGTTGCGTTTCGAGAAGTGGCTCGGATTGGTAAGCCGGGCGGTTTATTTATGTTTGCTACTTTTGGTCCATCGACACTGATCGAACTTCGAGACAGCTGGTATGAAGTCGACCAGCGTCCGCATGTGCATCAGTTTATTGACATGCACGACATTGGTGATGCTTTGATGAAGGCTGGTTTTTCTCAACCGGTAGTCGATGCTGAAATCATCAAGCTTGAATACAGCGATTTTCGTCAAGTACTCAATGATTTGAAAAATATCGGCGCCAGTAATGCCGATAAGAATCGAAATAAAGGTTTGATGACACCGGGTCGATTGGAAAAGCTAGAGGCGGCTTATCGCGAAAAAGGATTTCAGGATGGCAAATTCATTGCCAGTTATGAAGTTATCTACGGTCATGCTTGGATCAACGAGGCGCTTCCTACTGCATAGGGGGTAGCAGCGGATGTGGTTGTATCCATCCCATGAGAAACGATAGGCCAAGTACAACGAACAGGATAATGGATAGAGTAATTCGAATGGTGAGTAATTTTGCTGTGCGTTGCTTGTTCTCTCTGTCTCTGATGAAGGTGAACATGCTAGCAGCGAGGCTGGCTAGTATCAGAACAAATAGTATTAAGATGATGAATTTTATAAGCATAATTTTAGGCAGGTAATTTTAGGAATTTGGTTAAGTGAGCACTCTTTATTTGCGATTAAAGCGATATCAATATCACAAAAGGAATTTCGATGCGATAGTTGTCGCAATAGATGCATGTGTAAGTGAACAATGCGTCAGCTTACTCGATAGGGGCCTTGACTGCGATATGATTTTTCTTAAATGATTATTCTAAATTGGCGTTTTAAGCCAAATTGGCTGATGACGATTATTACCCTAGTGGTTGTGGTCGTATTTGTGAAGCTGGGGATGTGGCAGTTGGATCGTGCTGACTTTAAAGATTTGGTTAAAGACAAGTTTGAGTCAAGGCTGGCGACTGACTATGAGCTTTTTTCAGCAGGTGATACTTTGGTTGATATTGATTATCGTAACCTGATTCTAGAAGGTGACTTTGATGTTAGTCGAACAATTTTAGTTGATAATAAAATGTTTGAAGGGCGCGCAGGCTATGACGTCTTAACGCCATTTATTCTGTCTGGCAGTCAAAAAATCGTGTTGGTCAATCGTGGCTGGGTTGCGTTGGGTGATAGCCGAGATACTTTGCCGGTAATTGCGCCACCAGTGTTGTTAACTAAAGTGAAGGGCATTGCTTCAGTACCTAATACCGAGGGTTTTCGTATGGGAGAAGTGTCTCTGAAGGGTAGTTGGCCGCAAGTGGTGCCTTTTACCGATATTGATGCAATGCAGTCGTCTTTTCCAGGTGGTTTGTTACCGTTAATGATATGGCTTGCACCTGATCAACCGGGTTACTATCAGCGCCACTGGAATCCAGTTTGGGCTGATCCTGAAAAAAGTCGGGCATATGCTTTGCAGTGGTTTATTTTTGCCCTGATTGCGGTTGGTTTGTATTTATTTTTAAATTTACGGAAATTAGAATGAGTGAGAAAAATAAAAGCCTGTTTTGGCACAGAGCCAAGCTATTAGCCTTTATTGGTGTTTTTTTATCGCCTTTCATAGGTGGCTGGATGGCGTTATATGTATTTGACGTAAGACCAACCAACGGTAATTATGGCACACTTGTTGAGCCGGTTAAGAGGGTGAGTTGGCCTGTAATAGAAAGCACTAAAGGCGATACCTACGAAAATGGTTTGGGGCGCCAGTGGTCTTTTATTATGTTTAGTAATGGTCTTTGTGCTGAATTATGTCAATCTAATTTATACTATATGCGCCAGTTAAGGATCCTGCTCGGACGCGATACGCCGCGTATTTCGAATGTTTTCATTAGCACCCAACCGATCAGTGAAGAATTGAAGACCTTTTTTGTCGATTACCCTAATCTTATTGTCATTGACGAAGTTGATGAACCCGCACTATTTAAACAGTTTCAAATTGAAGGTGAGGATGCTGTAGGTGGTTCGCCTAAACTCTACTTAGTCGACCCTGACCAAAATTATATGATGTATTACCCGGCTGAGAACGATCATAATAAAATTCTGGAAGATATTCGCAAGCTAATAAAGTTGTCCCAGATAGGGTGATTTTGGTATGATGACCGTTCAATTCCTCAGGGCTTGTCCCTCGAAAGCTAGAACATAAAATGACTACTTTAACGATGGCCACTTGGTCGCAATACTATAAGTTAACTAAACCCAAAGTGGTTTATCTGATTGTTTTTACCGCAATGGTTGGCATGTTGCTGGCGGTTGACGGTGCGGTACCGCTTGATATTTTTGTCTTTGGTTTGCTGGGTATCGGTTTCGCAGCGGCTTCAGGGGCAGCGATTAATCACGTGGTTGATGAACGTATCGATCAGATTATGGAAAGAACTAAGGATCGTCCTATTGCGAGTGGCGATTTAGGGCAGGGTAAAGCGCTGATATTTGCACTTTCTCTGGGAGTGCTCGGCATTGCAATGCTGCTTATTTTTGTTAACACACTAACCGCCGTTCTAACTTTTTTCTCTTTAGTCGGATATGCTCTGATCTATACTATGTATTTAAAGCGAGCTACGCCTCAGAACATTGTATTAGGGGGTGCGGCGGGTGCAGCACCGCCTTTGTTGGGTTGGACTGCGGTGACTGGGCAGGTTGAAACTGAAGCGCTTTTGTTGTTTTTAATTATTTTTATTTGGACTCCGCCACATTTTTGGGCACTGGCTATTCGTCGGCGAGAAGAATATGCGAAGGCGGATATCCCAATGCTGCCTGTGACGCATGGTGTTTTCTTTACTAAAATTCAGATTTTACTGTATACGATACTGCTGTTTATCGTTACTTTAGTGCCATTTTTGATTCAGATGAGCGGTTTAATATACCTTGCGGGAGCCGTGTCTCTTGGTATTGGATTTTTATACTATGCAATCAAGCTTTATCAAGATGATGAGCCTAATGCTATTGCAATGAAAACATTTAGTTATTCTATTTTTTATCTCAGCGTTTTGTTTGGTTTTTTATTGGTGGATCATTATGCCAGAATTCTTATTCGTGGATATTTAGCTTAAATTATTGCTCAAGAAATTGACGCGCCTTATTAAGCGCCTAAAGATGACATTACTATCTTAACAATGGTGGTGATAGTTAGGACAAACGTGATCCCAAATAAAATGCCTATCGCAATAAAGTGTGTGATTTTACCATGTTTGAAATCACGCTCTCGATTGGCGTTACTTTGTACACCAATAAATGCGGCCATAGTGCTCATTAGTAGCTGCCAAAAAGTAATAGTGATTTTTTCTTCATTTTTAACACTGTTTTCCATCACGCAATATGTCCAATTTGTTCGTTAATTAAGACTTGATTAAGACTTAATTTAGACCTAATTGTGCCGATTATTAGTTATGATTGATATAGGTAGTTAAAGGAAATAATGTAATTAACCTTACTGGCTTCTAAGAGTATATTGCAGCTAATAATAATTACTAAGGTGCAGTGAGAGCCATGTTGAAATTTATTTGCGAGTGGTTGTATTTAAATGTGCAATTGTTTAAAAAACAAGGAGTGAGATGCGCTAGCGTTTGAATTTAATAACTGTATAATTCGCCATGATTTTTAGCACCGATCTGAGTCAAGTGACACGGGCGGATTTTTTTATTTAGATACCGACAATTTTACTGAGGCAAGGACTGCCTAGGTTATTTGCATGGAATATAGAATAAGCATCAATTTGGGGGTTTTATAATGGGTTTTAAAAAGTTAACCGCGCGGTGGTTTGCAGTTGTAGCGGGTGTTTTATCTATGCTACTGGTGTCGGGTGCAAATGCAGCGTATACGTTGAATCTGACTGAGGGTGTGACCCCAATTAGTCGCGATTTGCACGGTTTGCATATGATCGTGTTTTGGATTTGTGTTGCAATAGGTTCTGCGGTTTTTGCTGTCATGGCATGGTCAATTTTCTTTCATAGAAAATCACGTGGAGCAAAGGCTTCAAACTTTCACGAAAGTACTAAAATTGAGATTATTTGGACACTGGCACCGCTTTTAATCTTGATAGCCGTTGCTATTCCTGCAACCAGCACTCTTCTTGACCTTGAAGATGCTACAACGGATGCTGATATTAATCTTCAGGTAACGGGCATCCAGTGGAAGTGGAAATACAGATTTGTTGATGAAGACGTTGAGTTTATTAGCTCGTTGGCACAAACCAGTCGAGACGTGATTAAGGACCCTTTGGGGAATGCAAACTATCTTCTAGAAGTAGATGAGCCAATTGTTTTACCTATCAATAAAAAAATTCGGTTTCTGTTCCATTCTAACGATGTCATTCATGCTTGGTTTGTTCCTGCGCTGGCTGTCAAGCAAGACGCTATACCTGGGTTTATTAACGATTCCTGGGCAATAATTGAAAAGGTAGGCACTTATCGTGGTCAATGCGCTGAGTTATGTGGAATAGAGCATGGTTTTATGCCAATTGTTGTAGAGGCCGTTACACAAGTTGATTATGAGAAATGGCTAAATGGTAAAAAAGCTGAGGCTTTAGCCGTAGCAGCAGCCGCCGAAGAAAAATGGTCCATGGAAGACTTAATAGCTAAAGGTGAGGCAGTTTATAAAGTTAACTGTTCTGGCTGCCATGGCGTTACTGGCGCGGGCATTCCGGGTGTGTTTCCTGCTATGACTGGAAGCGATGTAGTTAATGGTGATATTGCGGACCATATCGACATTATTGTGAACGGGAAAGCAGGTACAGCAATGGCAGCGTTTAAATCAATGTTAAGTGATGTCGATATAGCGGCGGTAGTAACTTACGAACGAAATGCTTTAGGCAATAGCGTGGGTGACATGGTTCAACCATCAGCTATTACTGGCTTGAGATAAGGGGATTTATAAATGACAAATGCAACCACCACAACTGAGCACGTTGATCACGACGATCATGGTCCCGCATATGGATTAACTCGCTGGATAACGACTACAAATCATAAAGATATCGGCACATTATATCTTTGGTTTGCCTTCATTATGTTATTGACTGGCGGGTCATTCGCAATGGTGATTCGTGCCGAATTGTTTCAGCCGGGATTACAATTTGTAGAGCCTCATTTTTTCAACCAAATGACCACGATGCATGGATTAATTATGGTTTTTGGTGCAATCATGCCCGCCTTCGTCGGTTTGGCTAACTGGATGTTACCATTGATGATTGGTGCACCCGATATGGCGCTGCCGCGTATGAATAACTGGAGCTTCTGGATATTACCTTTTGCATTTACGATGTTACTGAGTAGTTTTTTTATGGAAGGTGGCGCACCAGCCTTTGGTTGGACTTTTTATGCGCCTCTTTCTACAACCTATGCACCCGCAAGCACTGACTACTTTATTTTCGGTGTTCATTTGATGGGTATTTCGTCTGTGATGGGCGCAATTAATGTTATCGCTACAATTCTGAATATGCGTGCCCCAGGCATGACTTTGATGAAGATGCCCTTATTTGTATGGACTTGGTTAATAACAGCTTACCTATTAATAGCTGTTATGCCTGTATTGGCTGGCGCTGTGACCATGATGTTGACCGATCGTCATTTTGGCACTTCATTTTTTGATGCTGCTGGTGGTGGTGATCCGGTAATGTTCCAACATATCTTTTGGTTTTTTGGACATCCTGAAGTCTATATCATGATTTTACCCGCATTTGGTATTATCTCAGCAATCGTACCTACTTTTGCACGCAAGCCACTATTTGGTTACAGCTCGATGGTTTACGCGACTGGTTCCATTGCTATCCTGTCATTTATGGTTTGGGCTCATCACATGTTCACTACGGGTATGCCGGTTGCGGGAGAGTTATACTTTATGTATGCCACTATACTGATCTCAATTCCAACCGGGGTTAAGGTATTCAACTGGGTAACAACTATGTGGAGAGGGTCAATGACTTTCGAAACACCGATGTTGTGGGCGTTGGGTTTCATCGTGATGTTTACCATTGGTGGTTTGTCGGGTTTGATGTTGGGCGTGGCCCCAGTAGATACTCAATACCATGATACTTACTTTGTTGTGGCTCACTTTCACTATGTACTTGTAACAGGTGCGCTCTACTCAATCATTGCGGCTTTTTATTACTGGGTTCCAAAATGGACGGGTAATATGTATAACGAAACGCTTGGTAAGATTCATTTCTGGTGGTCAACGATTGCTGTTAACGTTTTGTTTTTCCCTCAACACTTTTTAGGTCTAGCGGGAATGCCTCGTCGTATCCCTGATTACGCTTTGCAATTCGCAGAGTTTAATATGATCTCAAGTATTGGTGGATTCAGTTTTGGTTTAGCTCAAGTGTTTTTCTTATTTATTATTATTAAGACAATCAAAGGTGGCAAAAAAGCGACTGATATTGTTTGGGAAGGCGCTACGGGCCTAGAGTTCGAAGCACTACCTTCTCCTGCGCCTTATCATAGTTTCAATACAGCCCCTGAGGTTAAGTAATACTTTAAATGTTATATGCCTCGGTCTTCAAACCGAGGTATGTTTTTAGGATATAGTTGTTTGTCAGCGCTACAATTGAGAGAGTTCTTGTGAGTAACGTTTTTAAAAATATCATCCCTCGATCTCAGATGATAAAAATCTGTCTTGTCCCCGTCTTTATGTTTGGGTTTGGGTTCGCAATGGTGCCACTTTATAATGTATTGTGTGACATTACAGGCTTAAATGGTAAAACAGGGCGTGTAGAGGCGTCAGTGATAGATGAAAGTGTGGTTGATACATCTCGAACTATTGAGGTCAGATTTTTAGCTAATACAACTGCGGGATTACCGTGGAGCTTTGAGCCATTAGTCACTAAGATGGATGTCCACCCAGGTCAATTGTACGAAGCAATCTATCGGGTTCGCAGTACGTCAGATCAAGCAACAAAAGGTCAGGCAATACCTAGTGTCTCGCCTGGAATTGCTGCGCAGCACTTCAATAAGACCGTGTGCTTTTGTTTTAGTCAACAAGATTTAGCTGGTTATGAGACGAGAGATATGCCGATGACTTTTATAATTGACAACGATGTTTCAGATAAAGTTGAACAAATAACATTATCGTATACCTTTTTCAGTTTGGATAAGGGTTGAGTTAAAATTTAATGAGCTGCTCAATAGCAGTTAATAGTTTAGATAATTGAGAGAGAAACAATTCATGAGTACAGCATCGGAAGGTACGTATTACATACCACATGGTACACACTGGCCAATTATAGGCTCAGTTGGTTTGACTACAACAGTGGTTGGATTTGCTAACTATCTGCATGGGTCTGAAATGACCGTGATGTTCGTTGGTTTAGCCATTCTTATTTTTATGATGTATGGCTGGTTTGGACAGGTTGTAGATGAAAGTCTAGCGGGGCTTTATAGTGAACAAGTTGATAGGTCATTCCGCTGGGGTATGGGTTGGTTTATATTTTCGGAAGTGATGTTCTTCGCTTGTTTTTTTGGTGCACTTTATTATGCTCGCGCGCTTTCAATTCCTTGGCTAGATGGTGCCTCAAATAATGATGCGACCGCTTGGTTATTGTGGCCTAATTTTGAAGCCGCGTGGCCTTTAATCAATTTACCCTCTGCTGACAAGTTTACTGTTGCTAAACAAGCAATGGGTCCTTGGGGGCTACCTGCAATTAATACGGTTATTCTTTTGACGTCTGGCTTGACATTGACATTTGCGCATTGGGCGATTAAAAAGCACGACCAAGTTAAAGTAGTTTATTGGTTGTTTGCGACTGTTGCTTTGGGGTTTGTGTTTGTAGGTTTACAGATGCTAGAGTATTCACATGCTTACAACGATCTCAATTTGAGAATGGATTCTGGCATCTATGGTAGTACCTTTTATTTATTAACGGGTTTCCACGGTTTTCACGTTACCATGGGCGCAATTATGCTATTAATTATGATGATTCGTGCAATGAAAGGGCACTTTAACGGCAAGAATCATTTTGCTTTTGAAGCAGTTGCTTGGTATTGGCACTTTGTTGACGTGGTTTGGTTAGGTCTTTTTGTTTTTGTTTATTGGATCTAGTACTAGGTCGATTAATAATAAGATTAGTTTTTAAAACGCGACTTAGGGTCGCGTTTTTTATGTCTGTTATAAAAAATAATGGATTGCTGAGCGGAACAAAGACACTAAAGTTTTGTTTGAATATCAATAATAAGATAAAAATACCTCATAATCCAAGGTGGTTAAACCCAGTGCCATATTAAAATTATGGTGGATTATATTAAAATATGTGAACAATCAATTATCAAGAAACGAATATGCTTTTCTTAAAGACAAAAAAAAGCACGGCAATTAAAGCCGTGCTTTAGTTTTGAGCTTAAAACATTAGAACTAGGCTACAAATTTCGCCTTAATCGTCTTGAATGCATTCTTTTCAATTTGTCGAATACGTTCTGCAGAAACCCCAAATTCGTCAGCAAGTTCGTGAAGCGTTGCTTTAGATTCATCATCAAGCCAGCGACGTGAAACTATCTCTTTACTACGGTCATCTAGTTCATCGAGGGCCTTTCTTAAATGAAGACTGTCCTGCTGCTGCGAGTCTTTAGACTCCAGGGTGAATTCTGGTGAAGGCGTACTCGACATGAGCATGTTCTCAGGCGCTATGTAGGCTGAGTCATCGTCTTCATCACTGCTCATATTAAAACCGATATCTTGGTTGTTGAGCCTGTTTTCCATCTCCATGACATTTTCACGCGTAACACCTAGCGTTTCAGCAACATGTGTAATTTCTTCAGCTTTAAACCAACCTAATCGAGTTTTTTGACTACGTAATTTAAAAAATAATTTACGTTGGGCTTTAGTGGTCGCTATTTTTACAATGCGCCAATTCTTTAGAATAAACTCGTGTATTTCGGCTTTTATCCAATGCACAGCGAAGGAAACAAGTCGAACACCGACTTCTGGATCAAAGCGTTTAACGGCTTTCATTAAACCTATACTACCTTCTTGAATCAAATCCGATATTGACAAGCCATAACCAGCGTAGTTATTGGCAATTTTAATCACAAATCTAAGATGGGGCAAAACTAGCTTTTGTGCTGAGGCAAGGTTTCCAGTCATTTGCAAATCGGTAGCGTATGCAAATTCTTCCTCTGGTGTTAGAATAGGTATTCTTCGCGAAGCCTGTATATAGGCGTCTAAATTAGACGACCCCATAAGGATTGGCAGTGAATTGCTAATACTGACCAGCTCTGTACTCATAATAAACCTCTTGTTTAGTGTGTTTAGCACTCTTTATCGGTGAGTGCCAAACATTAGAGCATAGAAAGAATACTTAGTTCAACCTAGTCTAATAATAAATTTTAAAATCGTGAAATACCGAATTTAAAAGGGAATAAATGCGCTTTTAAGCAGTTTATGATTAAAAATATCAGCGTAATTCAATAAATCTGCTTATTAAATGAGCTTCTACAGAGTGATATTAGTATCGCAACAGCAAATAACCCTAAATAAAGCTTTATTCACACAAGATGTATCTTCAAAAAAATGGGTTTGGTGAATGAATAACACATTTTTTGATCCAAGTGGTTAAGACCAAATAAACCATGAGAATAACTTAGCTTTATATAAGCTATCTAACTTAAATCTAAGCTAACTAGATCAATAACCCTAGAATACATCAGTTAATCATTTTTATAGTCTTACCTTCGGTAATGGCATTGTAATAAGGTCAGCCTTCCGCTATTCATGGTTATTTGACTTGATGTCTATTTTGGTTCGATCTGGCTTAGATGCTTAGCCACCGCAATCCACGAACCTATAAGGCCCAATAGGGCGCTTGAAGTGAGCAATATAATAAAATTTTGGAATGAAAAAGTGACGATATGCAATTCTGATTGATACAGCAGGTTTAACCGCTCAAGTGGACCAGAAATAGCCAGATAGCCCAGTTCTACAATTAGCCAAGAAATAATACCCCCAAAAAGGCCATACCATAAGCCGCTATACAGAAATGGACGACGGATAAAGGCATTGGTGGCTCCGATAAGTTTGGTGACAATAATTTCCTGATATCGGTTTTGTATATCGAGTCGGATTGTATTACCGATTATGAGCAGGACTGCAAAAGCAAATAATAGCGTAATAATGCCGACAGCCCGTTTGGCTATCTCTAACAGGGTAAAAAGTCTTTCTAGCCATTCAGTATCAAGTTTGGCTATTTTAACTTCAGGAAAAGACTGTAGGCTATTGAGCAGATTTTTTATCTCGAATCTATCACTGCTACTTTTGGGAAAGACAATAATAGTGTGGGGTAGTGGATTGCTCAATAAAGTATCAATACTCTTACCAAAACCAGAACTTTTGCGGAAGGATTGGAGGGCATTATCACGTGATATAAATTCGGTTTTTTGAATGGTTTCTTGATTGGCGAGTGTTTTGCTTAGATTTAGAGCATCTTCTTCATTGATATTTAGATCAAGATATAATGAGATTTGTGTACTCGAGCTTAGGTCGCCAGACATAGCTTCTATATTCTTAAGGAAAAGGTAAAAACCGCTAGGTAGCGATAAAGTAATGCCAATAACAGCAACGGTCATGATCGTGGTGGTCGGCGCTTTGTAAATTTTACCAAGGCTAGACACCAGCGACTGAAGGTGATGTAAAAAGTAAGACACCAGCCTATTGGCTGCTTCTGGCCTATCTCTTCGGGTTTTGATTGTTGCCATAACCATGACTAATAGAGCCCACTCATGATTCGTATGCTGCTATGGACAGAAGGTCATTATGGGTCATTTTTCCCTCACTTAATGTTAGAACCGGTTTTTGCAGTTCATCAATCAAGTTTAAATCATGGCTTGCAACTAAGACGGA
>JBNMQI010000023.1:0-22810 GCA_051277905.1 Gammaproteobacteria bacterium
TATACCCATTTTTAGGGTAGTCTTTAGGTGGGCTTATAGAGCAAAAACAGGCATTAATTATTATTAGAATTACTTGAGGAGTGCTCCAAGTTTTTAAAATTAGCATCCATCGTCAGTAAAAGAATATTAGTCCCCCTTTATAGTGGGGGACTAATATTTACACGCCTTTAACAGATGAAATAATCATCAAAAAATAATCAGCCTAGTTGCCAGCACCCAGTGTAGATTTGGTCCAATGCATCCATACATCTTCATTACTAGACAACCATTTCTTAGCGGCATCGGCATGAGTTAGACCATCAACGTCAACCAAAGCGGCCATTTGACCAATATTTGTCTTGTTGAAAGTTAGTTTTGAGAAAGCTGCATAAGCTTGTGGATGAGTTTTTGGGAACTTGTAGTTAGCACCTTTCTTCAACCAACCCGTGGGTGAACCACAGCCTGTAGTTGCAAGACTACCACCGTCAGCCAGTCTACAACCGTCAGTATAGGGAGGAAATTCAATGAAAGTGAAACCGGTTGCATCAGTGAAGTTTGGAGACCAGTTGAATATTACAGTACCTCGACCTTCTTTTTCAGCAGCCTTTAATTCTGTCCACAATGCGTCAGCTGCACCAGCAAATTTAACAGTCCATTTACTATCTAAGCCTAGACCCTTAACGCGGTTAGGCATGACGTCGCCGTGCCAGCTTTGTGGGCCTTCTAACCAACGACCTTTACCGCCAGAATCAGGCGTTGCAAAAGCTGCGTGACAATCTTTCAATGCTTCCCACTTTGGAAGACCTGGGCACAGACCTTTTTCGATAACCCAATTTGGAACGCCCATTTCTTCTTTAGTGACTACGTCATGGGTACCGGCATCAATCAAACCACCTTTTTCCATCGCATTGTAGTAACCATTTTGCATGGTTGACTGCCAGACTTCGTGAACTATAGTGAGGTCTCCGGCACGGACAGCTTCAAAGCTTGCTTGGTTATCAACAGGTACATATTCAACTCTGTTGCCCATGCTTTCAAACATACCGCCAATAACATGTGCCATCACTATCTGGCTTGACCAGTTTTTAATAGGGATTCTGATAGGTTCGTTACTATCGGCATAAGTTGCACAAGACACTGCAGCCATTGTGGCCGCGAGTACTGGTGGTAAAACCTTTAATTTAAGCTTGCTTAAAATCATACTATCCTCCTAGGATTATTAGATTGATAATTAATTAAACTATCACAATAACTTTGTGAGTGATAACTTTGTGAGCGACATCTTAATTAATATTTTTTAGTAGCTGTTATCTGCCAACAGTTCTTACAACTGCAGCAATAACCATTTAATTATATATAGTGATTAAATACTATGGGCTCCGAATTGTTAATAGAATTCCTTGATGGTTCATTCCTGTTAATAAGCTGCACACAAATAGTTGAGTGCTGTGATGGCTGGAATAAATTGATTTGTGAAGCTTTAATGTAGTTTAAACCGTCGTTTTCCTCAGTATTTAATATAGTCGATAGAGTAACTATCTGATAATATCTTATGATCTAGATAGGCAGGCATAATTAAACGCGGCGCATTGTGACAGATACCAATAAGACCCATCATTTACTGATTGTTGAAGATGACGCCGTTACGCGAGAGCGAATTGCGGCCTATTTTGAAACTGAGAATTATCGTGTTAGCCAATCAGAAGATGGAGAGGGTATTCATCGGATGATTGCAGAGTCTACAATTGATGTAGTGTTAATGGATATAAACCTACCTGGAAACGATGGTTTGCAACTGGCTAGAGAGTTGAGTGAAAAGACCGATGTAGGCATTATTTTGGTAACTGCACGGGATGACGAAATCGATCGGATCGTGGGTCTCGAAATAGGTGCGGACGATTATGTCACTAAACCATTCAACCCTAGAGAGCTGTTAGCACGAGTCAAGAATCTCATCAGACGAAAGCACTCCGATCAAAAAAAGCACCATAAGCAGCGCACTAAATCCTTTTCAGGGTGGACGCTCGATTTATCTAGGCGTTGTTTATCGTCGGACACACAAGAAAATTTGGCGTTGACTCGAGGCGAATTTGAATTATTGGTTACTTTTCTTGAACATCCCGGCAGAACATTGCACCGTGAATGGCTCATGGAGAAAGTGACGCACCGCGTTTGGGAGCCAAATGAGAGGACAATCGACGTGCTGGTATTGCGGTTGCGAAATAAAATAGAACGAGACAGTCATGCGCCTCAAACAATTCTAACAGTACATGGCGAAGGTTATTTATTTGCCAGTGAAGTGTATTAGTTTCGTTGGCGTTGTTAATCAGGAAATGGAGCTAGTTTGAGAAAGAGTGACAACTTGCTTAGTCATATAAAGATTAAGCGCTGTTGTTGACTCACTAAATGCGGTTTTGAATTGACCCACGAGCGTTGCAGAGATTTTTTCACTATCGATGGCCGCTACTTCCATCTCACCAAGAATTCCGCATAAGCGCTCGAATCCAAAATTACCGGCAGCACCGTTTAATTTGTGAGCCTCTGTTTTTATCTGGTCAAAATTGCTGTTTGCAATGGACTCTAACAATTCATACTTTAGTTTATCGCTGGTCTTAAGGTATAAACCAACTATTTTTTCAACCCGATTAAGTCCAAGACGGTCGATATCAACGTCAACTAATGAAGCATTAAATGTTTTGGTGCTTAGTTGAGTTTTTGAATCGTTGGGATTATCTATAATAACGCTACTACTAGCAACTGTAGCTATTGCTTGTTCGAGGTTTTCTATTGAAAATGGTTTGCCAAGAAATCCATTCATGCCTGCCTTTAAATAGCTTTCAACCTCTTCGGTAAAAACATGGGCTGACATGGCTATAACCGGCATATTAGATATTAAATTGTCGGCATGAGCTCGTATGTGTTTCAAGATAGTGAGTCCATCAATGCCGGGTAGGCTAATATCTAGCAAAACCAGCGAAGGTTTGACGACATCAAGGAATTTAAGAGCCTCTTCACCGGTTTGTGCGGCCGTTACTCTGTAGCCTAAATGCTCCAGATAATTACTTGTTACCATACTATTAGTCGCATCATCTTCTACCATTAATACGTCGATGCCATTGATAATGGTGATAGGAAAAGTAGCCAATTTCTGGCTGACTGGTGCTGAATCACATAAGCCAATTTCAAGAGTGAAACCAATCGCGGTACCTGATCCTAGTTCGCTATTGAGTGTAATTTTACCGCCCATTGCGTCGACCAAGCGATCACAAATAGCCAGTCCTAGACCAATTCCACCATAGCGTCGTGCACTGCTGGTATCAACCTGAGTGAATGCTTGAAAAACTTCAGCTTGTTTGTGTTTCGCGATACCAATGCCGCTATCTTCAACCAAAAAGTGAATTTGTACCGTGTTTTGTAACTCGTTTAGATGACTGCTAACTTGCAAAGTAATTAGTCCTTTATCTGTGAATTTGTTGGCATTGCCGATGAGGTTAATCAATATTTGATGTAACTTCCCCGAATCACCCTTTAGCCAGTGCGATAATGGGTTTTTCTTCACGAGCTGCAAACTATTATGCTTTTCCCGCACTGACACATTCATTAGGCCAATGACATTATCAAGTAACTTGGATAGTTCAAAAGGACGATTCGAAACTTTGAGTTTACCTGTCTCAAGTTGTGAATAACCTAAAATATCATTTACGATGTCTAACAGTGTTGTATTTGCCGAGTTGATAATATGTATATAGTCAGATTGATGCGATTGTAGTTGCGTATCAGACAATAATTTTAATGTACCGAGCGCACCGCTTAAAGGAGTGCGAAGCTCGTGACTCATCGTGGCAAGAAATGCCGTTTTGGCCTGATTGGCTTGCTCCGCTTTTTCACGAGCCAATGCATGATTTTGTGCTTCTTCTAGAAGCATTTCGTTGGTTTTACGAAGTTGTTCTGAGCGTTCTTCGACGAGTTCCTCGAGGTGATCTTTATGCTCTCGCAGTTCTTGGTCAAGCTTGTGTTTTTCGATTGCATTATTACGAAAGCCTTGCAACGCTTTGCCCATGTCGGTCAGCTCGTCGTGGCCCTCAACTATAATGTTGACATTATAGTTGCCGTCGGTGATAGATCGAGTCGCTGATTCAAGTGACAACAATCGTCGAATAACGTTGCGCTTGATAAACCACCACAAAATTGCGGCAGCGACTAATAAAAGAATAATGGAAATAAATCCAAACCAACTACGGCTGGTATCGAGTGACTCTTTTGCAGTCATTGATACTTGGTTGATGAGTGCTCCACCTCGCGTATTGAGTTCGTTTACTATTCCATTTAATGCTAGTGAGGCTTCAGCTGTTTCTACTGAAACCTGCGCTAGAGCCACCCGTATTGCCATGAGTGAAATTCGTGTTTCAAATATCCCATTAGCATCATCAGGAGCGCTATCAAGTAACATTAAACTCAATAACTCTTTTGCTTTTTGACGTCTTTTTGGATCGTTAATTTCGTTAACACGGCGTTTTAAAATATTAAGTGTTTCGGTAGTTCGTTGGCGTAAAGCATTCAGTTCAGGTAAGTCAGACTCCTTGGTGACACGATTAAATAGGCCGTTCAAATTGGCGCTACGCAAACGAAGTTCATACATCCTCTCCATTGCATCAAGATCGACCTCTACTAAACGGTCAAAAACACGATAAAGTTCTTGTTTGCTAGCGTCGTTCTGAACCAGGTCGTAAAGGTTAGATGTAATGGCCGTGCTGGTGGTCGCTGCATTCGCAACTAGCGAGTCAGCAAGCTCATTGAGTTCGTCGGTGGATGCAATTAACCTGCTGGCCAATCGATTAAAGCGTGCTTGTTGTTGAATTCTTTGGCGTACTAGTTCGTCTTGCTGGTGTAACTTAGCTTCGATCTTGTTAATGGTCAATCGGAGCGCTTGTAATGATCCAACCGCAAATGCTTGTTGCTGGAAATCGTCGAGTAACGATTTAACCAGAACAACCTGAAAGAATAGGTCTGAACTGATTCTCTCACGTTCGGGGTCACTACTAGCCTTGATCAGTTGATTCGCGGCAGAACTGATCGATGCGTTGATTGCCGATAGTTTGTGGGCCTGACGCAATCCGGGGATTGCTTCATCAATGACAGAGTTTTGTGATTCAGATATATGCAGAAAACCCTGCAGTCCAACATAAGACGCAGCAACTGCCAGCAAGAATATGCTGCCAAAAGCTAAATATAATTTTGCTGCAATTCCAAGTTTTCGCATAACAAAATGCTGCGCCTTGCAGTTGAAAAATGCAAGCGTACAATAATAAATCAATTTACTATTTGTCTGGCCGTACCCAATTGTATAGATTATTTTTTTCGCCGCTATTGATTATTCCTGTTCTAATTATGCTTGTAATGGTTAGTTCGGTTCGAGCCGAAACCTGGCGGCTTGAAACCTGGTCAGTACCTTTTGATTATTCGAGTGAAAGTCGCTTTATCGATTATGAGCCGACTAAAGTGGCCAGCCGACAATGGCATTTATGCATAGCCTATCCACACTTAAAAGATGCTTATTGGCTTAATGTTAATTTCGGCATGGTTCAAGCGGCAAAGCGACTTGGGGTTTCGTTTACGTTGGTGGAAGCTGGCGGATATCCTAATTTGGAGCGACAGCGACAGCAGATAGAGCAATGCACGGCTGATCGAGCAGATGCTCTAATCGTGGGGCCAGTTTCTTTTCGCGGCCTTAACGAGACGATACTTGAGATTTCCAAAAAAATGCCAGTTTTAGCCACAGTAAATGATATTGATAATTTAGGCATTACTGCCAAGTCGGGTGTTTCTTGGGTTACAATGGGGCATTCTGCAGGTGAGTTTCTTGCTAATCGGCACCCATCAGGATCAACACCAGTCAAAGTGGCCTGGTTTCCAGGGCCTAAAGGTGCTGGCTGGGTTGGCTTCATTGAGTCAGGCTTTAAAAGTGGTCTGGCTGACAGTGCAGTAGATGTTGTAGTGACTAAATGGGGCGATACTGGAAAGGAAATTCAGCGCACACTTGTACAGGAAGTATTGGAATCTCATCCTGATGTTGACTATATCGTAGGGAATGCATTAATGGCAGAAGCTGCAATTAGCACTCTACGAAACAGGCATCTTGAAAATAATATTGAAATTGTTTCCACTTATTTTACGCCAGCGGTCTATCGTGGTATTCGTCGTGGACGCATTTTAGCGGCACCTACCGATGCGCCGGTTATGCAAGGTAGAATCTCAATCGATCAAGCTGTTCGTGTGTTAGAAGGCCGTGATTATGTAAAGCATGCAGGGCCAAAAATTGAGATGATTGATGAAAATAATTGGCAGGAAATCAATATATCCGACTCATTAGCACCGCCCTCTTTTTTGCCTGCATTTGTGTGGCCATAAAGTTTTTTGTTCTCAATTATTAACATACCTTAATAAAATAGATATTTGGTTAAAATGCCAATATAATCCCGTGCAAATTATTGAAGTTAAGGGTGTGCTCACCTTAGTCTACTGGGCGCGTGATAGGGTTAAATTTTTTTGAGAACATCAGTCAGTGATTAAATTTAATGATTAAAAAAATTCTTGTGGGAGCTGATGCCTCAGACGTATCTAATCGTGCTGTGATGATGGCGGCTTATCTGGCCTCTATTCATGATGCAGAATTACTAATTTTACATGTGATTAGGGATATGCAGCTGCCTGCGGTTTTAAAGGAAGCGCCTGAGCTAGAAGAGTTCAACCATACGCGTGAGGATATTTTGCGACAGGTTGCCACCACTATATTGAGTGAAGCTTCGGCGTTGGCGAAAAAAGAAGGTGCTCTTAAGATACAAACAGCCATTGGTAGCGGTGATCCAGCCTCTAGTGTGGTTGGCTTTGCCAAGCGTAGGAATATCGATACGATTGTTCTCGGTACGCGAGGACTAGGCAAAATGAAAGGGTTGGTAATGGGCAGCGTATCGAGAAAGATCTTGGATATTGCTGAGGCAAATTGCGTGATTGTTCGCTAAAAAGGGTACAGACAGTTAAAGTAAAACGGCGCTGAACAGCGCCATTTTTTTACTTTTTTGATTAGTCAGGCATTGGTACATCTCTTACTCGAGATTTAGTTGGGTCATAAAATGGGAACGGTACTACTTTGGCTGGTAATCGCTTTTGTTTGCCGTCGAGTTTTCCAATTTCTAGTTCGGTTCCAATCTCGCTGTATTCAATTGATATGCGAGCAAGCGCAAAGTTTTTACGCAAAATAGGTGATTTAACCGCACTTGTAATTTCCCCAACTTGATTGCGACCGATGTTAACGCAGTCGCCGTTTAAGGCCATTTCATCACCTACCATTTCAAGCCCGACCAGAACTCGCTGTGGGTTTTCTTTGCGTTTGACCAGTGCGTCACGACCGATGAAATCATCTTCTTTCGATTTCAATGGCACGGTAAATGAAATGCCTGCTTCATATGGATCGGTTTGATCACTGAACTCATATCCAGCAAAAATCAAACCGGCTTCAACACGAAGCATATCGAGTGCTTCTAAACCAAGTGGCGCAAGTTTATAAGCTTTACCCGCTTCCCAAACAGCATCCCATACGTTGGCACCATCTTTAGGATGACAGAAGATCTCAAACCCAAGCTCGCCAGTGTATCCAGTGCGTGACACAAGGATCGGAATGCCTTCTTCATTACCAATCCGAGCAATTGAAAAGCGAAACCATCCAAGTTCATCAATATTGGCTTGATCGGGACGAGTCCAGATTACTTCTTTTAGAATATCACGGCTCTTTGGGCCTTGAATTTGAAGGTTGTGTAGTTGATCGGTTGAGTTTCTGACCCAGGCTTTCAGTCCTAGCTTTTCTGCTTGCTCGCGGAGCCAGATGCCGCTTTCATCGCTGCCGCCTATCCAACGGAAGTTGTTTTGGCCCAGTCTGAATACCGTACCATCATCAATCATACCGCCATTTTCGTAGCACATTGCGGTGTATACGACTTGACCCGGTGACAGCCTGCGAATATCGCGCGTGACACAGGTTTGCATTAGTAGTTCGGCGTCTGGTCCGGTTACTTCATATTTACGCAGTGCTGACAAGTCGATAACAGCGGCTCGCTCGCGACAGGCCCAATATTCATCCAACACACCATATTGGGTATAGCTGTTTGCTAACCAGTAGCCTTCGTATTCAGTAAAGTTGCGTGTGTGCTCGGAAGTTCGCTTATGAAATCCTGTTTCACGGGTCAATTGTGTATCAGCATGAGTAGTCATTCGAAAGGCCGTCGCTTTGTTAAAAGAGTTAGTTGCCGGATAAATCCGTAGTTGAATATCGGTTGGGTTCCAACCATTGGCTGCATCAATGTCACAGGGGCATGCAGACGTTACGCATACCAAGTCCTTAAGTGCTTTCATTAAGATGTAGTCACCCGGTCGAGACCAGGGTTCGTCAAAATACATTTGATTGTTATCGTCAATCGTAGTGTTATAAAAAAGGTTTATTGCCATCCAGCCAGTTCGGGGTTCTATGCCATGGGTTTGGAGTGCCCGATTGAAGTTTTCGGAACAATTGACATGACCTGGATACCCAGCATCATCATAGTATTTTGCGGTACAAGCATTGCCAAAGCTATCGTGTCTACCACAGGTGTCTTGAATGACTTCGAGTAATGCACTTAAGTCCTGATCATAAAATTTTGAGTGGAGCCCAGGTTTTGGGTAGGCTGCACCTATAATATAACGCGTGTTAGTGGCGTCTAGATTTCGTTCAAGGCCTTTACCCAGTTTCTCTGCATCAAAGCATTGGAAGTCAGAGCATTCACGACCTTCGACATCCATGATTTGAATATATTCACCAGCCTTTACCGTATAGCTGTAGGCAGTGCGGGCTTTGACAAGCATCTCATGATTGGTGTCAGCGAGTGGGTCGGGTAGTTTGATTAACCTTGATTTTTCAGCTGATGATAGGCGATGGACAAAAATGATAATGTCAGTGACTGTATTTTGTTGGTCAGCCAGCATGGCTTCGCCGGGTGCCGCAATAATGCAGGTAAGTTTTTTGTTGGCGGTGAATGTATCTGAAGCACCCGCTGGAGAGTTGTCACCAAAGATGCGAGTACTGGTCGCATTGTCGATTATAATGGAACGTGATTGTAAGTTTTGAAGTAGCCTTTGAGCACTGGGCTGACTCTTATCTAATAAAATGTGCTTAAGACCTTCTGCCTTACCGTTCGCACTGGCTCCAATGGTTTGCATGTCACTTTTGCCCATTTCATCAAAAACACTGATTTCTGCAACTTGTAGACCTTCAGGATTGACCAGTTTTATTTCATCACCAGGATTTAAGTCAAATGACACACTACCACCGGCAGTTGCAACATATCTCTCGGTGTCTGGTGGTAATGCATTAAGGCCCGGCTCGAGTATTCGAGTGGGTGAAGCAAATAATGGTGCTTTCATTTTTTGAGCCTAAGCTGGTTCGATCTGATTTTAAAGAAGTAGGGTCAACTTATACAAGATTATATTTCACACTTTGATAGGTGTTTTTGATTAGTTTGTTTGCTTCGTTGGCGGCCACTGGAACCGATCAAATCAAATAGCACTTTGTGTTGACTATGATAATAATTGATAGAATTAGGTACTAATAGTTTTGCTTTCATAATTGTCTCGTTAAACCAACCATATGTAACCCGATGAAAATTTTTACCTTATTTGGTACGGTTATGGCCGATAAAATTTTTTAACTTAATTCAATGCTTCTCATTAAAACAATTATTTTAAAGTTAATCTACAGCTGTTTTAAGCGGCCTGTAAACAAGGTGTTTAAAGTTGTTAACAGCCAATTTTTGCTGTTAACAAATAGGTAGGTCACAATAAAATGGATATAAAACAGTTGTTTGTGTTAATTCTGTATCAAAAAACATTGATCAGTTTCTTAGGCGTTAGATCGACTCTGACAAGTGGAGAAAATCGATCAGCATTTTGATTATCGAAACAGCGTAGACCTAGCGCCTGATGTGGATCACTGCAGACCTTGCTTTTATAGTATACAAATGTAGTGGGGTGCAGATAATTGACTTGGCTGGAAGATGCTCACTTGGGTTATGAAGAAGGTAATCGAACTGTATTTGATAAAAACATCCATGTCTGGGTAACGATTCCTACCAACATCGATTTTTCAGACAATAGCGAATCCAATGATTCATTGGCGCAATGCTTTTTAATTTTATCTGTAAGTTTTGGATTGGTTTTGACTATGTCGTATCTTTAAGACTCTTAAAATTAATACGCTTTTCAAAATGAGTGCCTTTCTTTTATTGAACAGAAGTAGAAATACGGGTATAACAATTTTGGAATTTTAATCTGGTGCACAAAAATTTCATCTTATTAATTTTTTTGTTGGGTTAAATTCTAAATTTAGCAGTGCTAGGGGAAAGAAGTTCTAGCGCATTTTTATAATTATAATTGAGGGGTTTAGAGTATGGATAATGAGTTAACGGCACTCGGTATAATATTTACTGAGTTTTATTATTGGGTCACGGTCGTGTTCATGTTTTTGATACATGTCGGATTTTGTATGTACGAGGTGGGTGCTACCCGCCATAAAAACCACATTCACACATTGATGAAGAACACCATGATCATTCCTTTGGTTACGGTTACGTTTTTCTTGTTTGGTTGGTGGATATATTTTGCTTTCCCTAATGGCCCCTGGATTATTGGTCCTATGTTAGAAGCACCATGGGCGACTCCATATAGTGAAGTTATGGCAGTGCACATGGGTGCTGGTGAACTGAATGGTTGGGAGCGTATCAACGGTGTATTCTGGGCCGCTTTCTTATTGTTTTCGTGGACTGCAGCGTCAATTGTTTCTGGTGCGGTTATCGAGCGTATAAAAACTAGTGCCTTCCTTATCCTTGCGGTTGCGATTGGTTCATTCTTCTGGATCATTGATGCAGCTTGGGGTTGGCATCCTGATGGATGGATGGTGCAGAAGTTAGGTTATCACGATGCTTACGCTTCAGGCGTTATTCATGCGATCGCGGGTGGTTTTGCTTTAGGTGTATTGATTCCGCTTGGCGCTCGTATCGGAAAATTCTCTGCCGATGGCACGCCCCGAAACATCAACCCACGTAACCCTTGGTTAGTTACCGTTGGTCTATTCTTAATCTATACGGGTTTCTGGGGTTTCTATGTTGCTTGTAATATTCCGATGTGGGATGTGCAAGCGGGTGATGGCGTTTTCTACTCTGCGACTAACATTTATCTACAACCTACTACATTGTCTGGTATTACGCTTAACTTCTTGATGTCATTGTCTGGTGGTTTGATGGCAGCTTATGTTGTCTCTAAAGGTGATGCTTTCTGGACTTACTCGGGTGGACTTGCTGGTGTTATCGCTGCTTCGGCGGGTAATGATCTGTACCATCCAATCCAAGCAATGCTGATTGCTGCTGCAGTTGTTCCAATTATTTACAAGATGCATTATTGGGTAGAACGCAAGTTCAAGATTGATGATGCAGTTGGTGCGGTTGCCGTGCATGGTTACGCTGGTTTCATTGGCGTCGTTGTTGCTGGTTTCATGCTTTGGGGTTACCCATCGTCACCAAACCCTGATTACGCATCAATCAATCCACTAGGTAACTTTATTGGTGCAATTATCATGTTTGGTGTGCTTGGTTTCTTACCTGGCTACGTTATCGCATCGATACTGAAAGCTTTTGGTATGTTGAGAATAGCGCCAGAGATTGAAATAATGGGCCTTGATATTAGCGCTTACACAACTGATGTAAACGATGAACAAGCTATTATTGATGCCGAGCGTGAATTCGTCAAAACGTTATAGTATCTAAATCATGTGCCCAGGGCTTAGAACCTTGGGCGAATAAAATTTTAGGAGAATATAGATGTCTACTGGAAATATTGAAACTTGGGCTGGTGCTATTTCAGAAATTGGTCCCGCATACCCGTTCGTTGGTACTGAGGTTTACTTGAGCATTGCTTGTGCTATCTTCGTTGTTTGGTTTTTAGTAAAACAAGCTAGTATAGAAAGTGCTGGGTTAGCTGAGGAACTTCGTGAGTTTGGCGGAAAAGAGTCACTGGCAAAAATAGTGAAGTCTGAAGACGCTACAAACCCATAAGCTTTAGGCTGATAGAGGTGATTGAAGAATTATCTTTATTGGTTTTATTTAGGGTTCGTATTAATTAATTTTAATGCACAAGTTAAAATGGCCGCAATCTGATTGCGGTCATTTTCTGCTATTGAGGCAAAAATATTTTAACCATTGAAGGGCACCAATATTTTAACAGCTGAATGCTTTGATACTTTTCTTCAAAACTTGTTTTTAATGTCATGCGTCGTATATGAGAAAAACAAGTACAAATAAAACGCGTATAAAGTAAAATTATATCAATAGACTATATTTTAGGAGCAAAATAGTAGTGACTACCATAATTGACGGAAAAGCCTTTTCGGCAAATCTTCGGGGCGAGTTAGCTCGAAGGGTCGGTATTTTAAAACAAAAACATTCAGTAACACCCGGACTAGCGGTTGTGTTGGTTGGAGAAGACCCTGCCAGCCAAGTGTATGTTCGGAGTAAAGGTAAGCAAACAGTTGAAGCAGGTATGAAATCTGTCGAACACAAACTCGATGCTGACACCAGTCAGGAAAATGTCCTTAAACTGATTGAAGAGCTCAATAACGACCCATCAATTCACGGCATCCTAGTTCAATTACCGTTACCTAAACATATACACGAAGAGTCGGTTATCAATTCAATCAATATCGATAAAGATGTTGATGGATTTCATCTATCAAATGTGGGCCGCTTATCAATAGGGGCTGACGGTATCGTACCGTGTACGCCACTAGGATCTATTATGATGTTAAAAGATCACTTAGGTAGTTTGTCAGGCCTTAAGGCGATCGTTCTAGGACGCTCCAATATTGTCGGAAAGCCAATGGCTGCATTGCTATTACAAGAAAGTTGCACAGTGACCATTGCACATTCGCGTACCAAAGACTTAGCGGCTGAATGCCGAGAGGCTGATATTGTTGTTGCAGCGGTTGGTCGACCAGAAATGGTAAAAGGTGATTGGATTAAGCCAGGCGCGACTGTGATTGATGTGGGCATCAACCGTATCCAGAATGCAGATGGCTCAACTAAGTTAGTTGGTGATGTAGAATTCAGCTCAGCTAGTCTGGTTGCAGGTGCGATTACCCCTGTACCCGGTGGCGTTGGTCCGATGACAATTGCTTGCCTACTACATAACACTCTGCAGCAAGCCTGTCGACTTAATGGTGTCGATGTGCCTGAGTAATAATTTAGTCCTGTCATTTCGAAATAAAAAAGGCCGCCAATAATGTGGCCTTTTTTATGTTCAGGACGAACGGCGCGTTTGTGTGCTCCTGCACAAACGACACTTCCGCCATCCATGGCGGTCGTATGTCTTTTAAGAGAGGAGAATGGATGCGTAGTTGTGGCGCTAATGACACTGAAGAGTCACAAGCTTCTAGAAGCTCTAAATAAAAAAGCGTTTGATTGACTGAAAGTTAATCAAACCTAAATCTTTACTGATCTAGCTTTTAATATCCAGATAGCATTCAAGTGAGTCATCCAGCGCATCGGTCCAGGGTGTGTGGTGCTTGGGTGCCATTGTGCCTGTTAAAGCTGATTTATAGCCATGATCTCGGAATGTCATGATGTTTTCCTTTTTGTGTGCTTTCCACTCAAGGAAAGCTTGGATTGCACCAGCCGTGTCAAAATCTGGATAGTCAGTTTGTGCCATTAAATCCATGGTGTACTTGCCTTGAAACTTGATAGCGGCATAGTCATCTCCTCCGGCATCTTCCTCAGCGCGATTTCGATCGATGTCTTCATGCATCTCGGGTTGTGAGGGAAGTTCAATTCTGCCCATGATGACATCACGGGCATACCAAGCCTGAGCATCGAACATGTTGAAGGTAAACCACTGGTCTTGCATACCTAAATACATGAGCTTTGGGTTGTGCTCCCAGACAACGCCGTTATATAGATTAACTGGATATAGGCGATTATTAGTTTTGAGTCTTAATTCTTCATCAATAAATGGAAAATGGTGATTATAGCCAGTGCATAAAATAATGGTGTCGACATCTCGTTTTGAGCCATCTTTGAAGGTAGCCGTATTACCTTCTACTTTGACTAGCAATGGAAGTTCTTCCCAATTATCAGGCCATTTATGTCCCATAGGGGCTGTACGGTGGGAGACAGTAATAGACTTAGCGCCGTACTTCCAACATTGAGACCCAATATCTTCAGCAGAATAAGAGGTACCGATTAATAGCAAATCTTTGTCTTTGAATTCTATTGCATCGCGAAAGTCATGGGCATGAAGAATTCGGCCTTTGAATGAATCAAAGCCAGTAAAGTAGGGTACGTTTGGTGTAGAGAAATGGCCACTGGCAACAATAACGTGATCGAATGTTTCGGTGTACTCACTATCCTTTAAATTATCTTTTACAGTGACTTGAAACATGCCGTTATGTTGGTCATAGCTAACGCGGCGGACTGGTGAGTTAAATCGAATCCATTGGCGTACGTTTGCTTTTTCTACACGACCAATAATATAGTCATATAGCACTGCCCTTGGTGGGTAGGATGGAATTGCTCGACTAAAATGTTCCTCGAAAGAATAATCAGCAAATTCCAGTCCTTCTTTTGGACCATTAGACCAAAGGTAGCGATACATGCTGCCATGAACTGGCTCACCATATTCATCAAGTCCGGTTCGCCAAGAGTAGTTCCATAATCCGCCCCAGTCTGATTGCTTCTCAAAACAAACAATATCTGGAATTTCAGCACCCTTTTCTTGGGCCGATTGAAAGGCTCGCAATTGGGCGAGTCCGCTTGGGCCAGCACCAATAATGGCAACACGTTTAGTCATTTCTCATCCTTTTTTAACATATTTTATTGTCAATTTTAATCATGCAATTAGTTTATTCTATCGAGCAAAAAATTGCTCAGGTATTGTGCAATACCTAAGAAGCTGGCACTTAAAAATATGCGCTGGCTAATCTAGTAAAGTTTATAGCTCTGTTTGGTTTTGAGAATCAGATTTTTCTCGATTGGTGATTATTAACCAAAACGTTGCTAATATTGATCACATAGTCAAGAGCGTATCTATATTTAGATTAAAATAAACTGTGGTACAAAATTGCCAGTTTCTTTTTACATCAATAATGACTTTCTAATCAAGTCCCTAGCGGAATTAAACCTCACCTAACTGATTCCACATTCAAGGTAAGGTGACTAGGCTCTTGGATTTGTAATACGCGTGAATGTAAACCCGACACGATGGGCTATTAGTCTTCATTCAAAAGCATCGTCAGGTTGAACGTAACAAACAACAATAGTTGACCAATTTAAACAGAATGCAGTCCATGTAAGCCCAGCCGTTACGAATTTCAGGCTATCGTAAAACGACCCGCACTGATTCTCACAGTCTCAGTATGAAATGATTGACTTGAATTAATCATTTCATCTGTTTAGTACCAAACTTCGGGTTTTTCCACACCTCTGATTCGATGCGAGGCAACGCTGGAATACCGAGAATGGCATCACTCAGTTTCTCTGCAATCATCAGCGTTGGGCTGTTGGTATTGCCGTTGGTGACTCTTGGCATAATGGACGCATCCACAACCCGTAAAGCCCCAATACCATGCACGCGACCGCTAGTATCAACCACTGCACCCGGATCGGTTTCTGGTCCCATGCGCGCGGTGCATGACAAATGCCATTGTGTAGTTGTATGAGTGTTCATATGTTCGTCTAGTTCAGCGTCACTTTGGGCCGCATCGCCAGGGAAAATTTCAGCCCCGCGTAACTGCTTAAATGCAGGCTGATTGACGAGCTCTCTCATTTGACGAATACCTGAACGCATGGCTTCCCGATCACGTTTGTCATGAAGGTAATTCACTAAAATTTTTGGAGGTGTTGCAGGATTAGCATCGCGTAATTCGATCTGTCCCCGACTGAATGACTGCATTAGTCCAACATGAACTTGAAAGGCATGTTCTGGGAGGGGTGCCCAAGTGTCGTCATTTACGGCAATTGGCATGATGGTATATTGTAAATCTGGATACTTGACGCTTGGATTGGATCTAATACAACCTACGACATCAAAATGATTGGTTGCGCAGACTCCTTTTTTAGTCATTAGCCACTGCAATCCTGCGGCTAGCTTGGCTAATGGTTTAGTTTTAGGCCATATCGATACGGGTTGCAGACACTTATATTTTAAAACGAAATCAGGATGCTCATTGAGATTTTGCCCAACGCCAGGTAGATGCGAGACAAGTGGAATACCAATATTCTTTAAATGATCCTCTGGTCCAATGCCAGACAGCATTAGGATTTGTGGGCTACCCACAGCTCCTGCAGACAAAATAACCTCTTTGCGTGCCAAGGCGTTGATCTGTTTACCTTGACGATTGGTGAATTGCACCCCGGTTGCCACCTTCTCTTCAATCAAAACTCGTTGTACTAATGCGCCAGTTTCAATTGTTAAGTTGGAACGGCTTCGTACAGGGTCTAAATAGCCCTTCGCGGAGCTCCAACGTGCACCCTCATGAATTGTTTGATCAAGGGTGCCAAAACCTTCCTGACGATAGCCGCAAATATCATCAGTCTGTGGGTGTCCGGCCTCGGTGCCTGCTTTCAAAAAAGCCAAAGAGATAGGGTTTTCGGGAATGGGTCGGGTAACTTTCATAGGACCAGAGTCACTACGAAATTCGCTAGCACCACCACTATAGTTTTCCAGTCGTAAAAAGTAGGGTAAAACATCGGCATAGCCCCAGCCTTCGCAACCAGATGCCTGCCAACCCTCAAAGTCCATCTCGTGACCACGGATAAACACCATGCCATTAATTGACGATGAACCACCCAGTGTTTTACCCCGGTCATGTATAATCTGCCTGCCGTTTAGTTCTGGTTCGGGTTCGCCTTTAAATGCCCAGTTGTGCTTCCTGCCCTTTAGATTAGTCATCATGGCTGCGGGTATTTTCAGAGACAGGGCTTTATTATCGGGTCCCGCTTCGATCAGCAGAACCTGTGTGTTTGGGTCGTTGCTTAAACGGTTTGCCAGAATACATCCAGCTGAACCAGCACCAACGATAATGTAATCGAATTGCATAGCGATACCATCTCTTAAATATTTACTAACTATCTTATAGTTATAATTACCTTTTGACAATATACTTACCAATGGTTAGTTTATTGTTTTTTCAGTGACGTCTGATGTTAAAAAATAAAGAGAATAAAACAAAAAATAATTGGGTGCTTAACGCCAATGCAGGTTCAGCAGCGAAGGCCATAAGACTAGTGCGCGTAGAAACCTGGGTCACTAGGTTAGCTCCGACCGATGATGGTTGGGGTGTAGTGAAGCCCTTTCTTTTTGTGCGTTTAACTTCTAGAGACGGCACTATTGGTTGGGGTGAAGCATTTGTTTTGCCTTGTCGCGAAAAGGCTGTTGCGGAGATCATACAGGCGCTTAGTCTGGCAATATCGGCAGAGGGTGGAATTACGCCTTGGACGTTTCGTGAATTAGCCTATCGGATTGCTGATAAACACCGTGGCTTAGATTACATGGCTGCAACCAGCGCAATTGAAATAGCGTTGTGGGATATTACTGCAAAACAGTCTGCGCAGCCGCTTTACGAAATCCTAGGCGCTTCAGGGAATCAGTCAGTATCTGTCTATGCCAATTGCTGGAGTAAGCCGAACCCCACTATCACTCACTTTGTAGACCGATTGCATGTATTGCTAGCACAGGGATTTCGGGCGATGAAAATCCACACTGCACAATTTAGTTCGGTTAAAGAGGCCTCTGATTGTGTGGCACAGCTTCACGCTACTTTTGGTGATGAAATTAACCTTATGCTTGATTTGGGTGCGCCAAAGGATATTCAGCAGTCCCTTGAACTTGCAGCTGCAATTGCACCATTTAAACCTTACTGGTTTGAAGAGCCTGCAGATGGAGAAGATATTCAAGCGCTGGTCGAGATAAAAAAGATAACGGGCCTAAGGATTATGACAGGAGAAAAGCAATGTGGTGTGCCACATTTTAAAACACTGCTTGCGGCTGGTGCAGCAGATATCTTGAATCCAGATATTGCAGGAGTGGGCGGAATTCTCGATATGCTCGAAATAGCGGCGCTGGCGCATGACAAAGGCGTTGCAGTATCTCCACATTGTTGGAACTCAATGACGGTGGCGGCTGCCGCAATGTTGCACGTTTGTGCGGCGATTCCCAATGCAGAAAAAGCAGAGATTTATCCAGAATACATCTCAAACTGTGAACGTATTGGTTCAAGTGGATTTACCCTGAAAGATGGACAAGCCATACTTTCTGATCGTCCAGGTCACGGGGTCGAGATTAATGAAGAAGCTTTGGCTGCCATTGCCACAGATTATCGAACGAATAGTCTGACCCCGTAACCATTAAGCCACAGTGCAGAATTCATAATCTGTAAAACTGGTTATGCCCACTAACGTTGATTGATATTTATTGATCACCTAGCTTACTCAGAAGAAACTCGGAGATGCGCTGATATGCGTCTGGATCGTGATCATAAAAGTCGTGCCCACCCTCAAAAAACTGTAATTCTGATTGACCAATTTGGTTTTTGATTGCTTCAAGATTTACGGGTGGGGCTATTCCGTCGTAGGCGCCTCCGACAATAAAAACAGGTAGTTTAAGTTGGGGTAAACGATTAAAAGTATCATGATTAATACGAGCCTCAAGTTGACGTTTCGCGCCGGTTTCTCTATTGGGTTCTCCAATACCGGCATTGCGACTATTGTTTAGGTCTAAAATCGCCTGATATTGTTCAGGTTGTTGTTGCTGCCAATGCACATCGTGGCGGTTATCGTTGATCATGGTAGATAGCGAATTCGTTTCATCTTCAGGCAAGGTTGGCATTTCATGGAAAGCATAAGAATGCCCACCAGCACCACCACTACTGGTGCAGCTAAGCACAATACGGTCGATGCAATGAGCATGACGCAGAGCGAATTCCTGTGCCACCATGCCACCAAACGAAATGCCCATCACATGGCAACAACCCCAGCCGAGAGCCTTCAATAACCCAGCAGCATCATTGGCATAGTCTTCCATGCTGTAACGGATGTCTGGGCGATCAGTTTGTCCGAGACCTCGTTGGTCGAAGGCAAGAATTTCAAAATGATCTGCCAGTGGAGAATCGAAAATATTGGGTTTGTTGCGCAGGTCTGCTCCAGTGCCAGAGATGTATAATAAGCGTGGTCCCTTTCCTGAAATTTCGTAATAAATTTGAATATCGCTGACGCTGATAAAAGGCATGTTAATTCTAGTAACAAAATGGCTTTTTAGTTTACCTATAAAAGCAGCCAAATACACGGACCCGTTGGCAGGGGTCTGGTTAACTAACTGAAGTTTTTGGCACAGATTTAATATGAGAACATTTCAACAAAACTTTAAATGACGAGAGTACGTTGCTCATCAATCCCCATCGACAGTAAAAACGGTTGCTCTGTCTGTCTGTCGATAAAGTCTTGTTTACTTCTAATACCTTGCCAGTTTTCTGCAATCAAGCATTGTGCGATAGCACCACCAAGAGTTTGGCCTGGGCCAAGGACGATGATGTTGTCGGGTGCAAACTCATGCAGGCTCGATCTCACCGACGCCTGAAAATCAAAAGGCGTTACCACCTGATGTTCGAGCGTGTAATCCCACAGGTCCGCTTGATTAGACGCCTGTGGTTGCCAGACATGGCCACGACCATCGATCAGCGGTAAAGTCGGCTGTTGAAATAAATGGGGTTTTAATTGCTCTTTAGCAATGACAGAAATAGATTGTTGAAGTGGTGAATGGAATGCCGCGTGATTATGCAGACGCATTGGGAACCGATCCTGTATCGGTTCGAGGGCTTGTTCACAAGTCTTGAGCGCTGACTCCGTGCCCGCAAATACAATCATACCACCGAGCTGAATTGATAAATACAAATCAGCAATACGATGGGTCAATGCGATTAATTCATCACGCTTGTGGGGAATCTCGATCCAGTTTTCATCGACATAGGGATATAAAAGTTGACCGCCAATGAGTGCATCTTGCATCAGCGTGCCCATGGTGTTGACCACTTCAAATCCGTGATTAGCCCTGAGTGCACCAGCGCAGGCAAGAGCTATATACCAGCCCATGGAATTACCGGCCACGCCAACAATGTCAAATTTATTGCGATTGATCGATAAGAAGTCCGCATAGGCACAGGCATAGATCAGCGAAGAGGCATTATCGCCTCGAGTTAAACGGCTCGTCGAATAGGTGGCAGCGCTATCCAGTTCAGTTAGAGATGGCTGTCCCAGTGCATCGCGACGCGCGTCAAATTCAGACAACATCGGCTGTTGCCCCTGATGATTTTTTGCCAGATAGCCTAACTCTTGGCGGTTGTAGGTGCCGCGTCCGGGGCAGATAACCAATGCTGACTGTCGGTTCATTGGTTACGCCCCAACCTGAGTTTTAACTAATGCTAGAGCGGCATTAACAATATCATCCCGACTAGGCATGGTTACACCATAAGCAGGGCCAGTTGCAATAAAGGAGTCTTTTGCCGCTAGGCGAGCAGCAGACTGGTTCGACTTTTCGGCGAATAATGTCATGAGTGCTTCACTTTGTGATCCGGTGCTGCGGCACTCATCCACAATCAAAACATGCTTGCAGTCAGCTGTGGCGTTGATAATGGCCCTTTCTGGTAAGGGCGCAATCCATCGAATATCGATTATTCGGCAAACAATGCCATGTGTTTCACGAAGTATTTTTTCGGCTTGAGCCGACAGGTAAAAACCATTTGCATAACTCACAATGGCTAAATCTGTTCCATTACCTCGGACTCCGACCGTATCAAAAGTGAGAGTAGGTTCACTGCCGACAAGCGGGTATGGATGAGTCCACAAACCGTCGTCGGGCTGATGTAAATCTCGGGTCATATACAAGGCAATCGGTTCTATAAAAACCACCACCCGTTGTTCTTCCCGAGCGAGGCGTAAAGACTCTCTCAACATTAATACTGCGTCATGGCCATTCGATGGGCAGGCGATAACTATGCCTGGAATATCGCGCAATACGGCCAGAGAATTGTCATTGTGGAAATGGCCGCCAAAGCCACGCTGATATCCTAACCCAGCGACGCGAATTACCATTGGGTTGCAAAATTGGCCGTTGGAAAAGAAGGGCAGAGTTGCAGCCTCACCTCGTAATTGATCCTCAGCATTGTGTAAATAAGCCAAGAACTGAATTTCTGCAATCGGTATAAAGCCGTTATGTGCCATGCCAATGGCAAGCCCTAGAATTGATTGTTCATCAAGTAATGTGTCACTGACCCTGCTAACGCCAAAGCGTTTTTGTAAGTGCTGGGTAATGCCATAAACGCCACCTTTACGGCCCACATCTTCACCAGCTAGCACGACTTCTTTGTGATCCATCATCAAATCGGTCAACGCGAAGTTAATCATTTTCGCCATGTGTTGTGGCTTGTTGAGTGCTGAAGTGTCTGCCGCTCCAAAGGTGAGCTGTCTTTGTTGGTCGAGCGTGGGAGCGACTGGTTCGCAGTGTCGTTTAGGTGGCACAATACTGGCCATCACCTGATCGGCCGTTTGTAGGCGAGGTAATTTTATAACTTGTTCTGCGGCACGTTCAACACGTTCTCCGATGCTGTTATAAATCGAGATAACTTCGGTAGCATTCAAACCTGCGGAATCGATTAAAATCTTTGCGCTATACAATAAAGGGTCCTGCGATTCAGTGGTTTCAATCTGCTCACTGGATAAATAACTGGTTTGTACATCTGGCCCAGCGTGACCATATAAACGCACACAAGACATATGCAAAAAAGCAGGTTTGCGAGTTTTCCTGACCCAGTCAGCGACTTTTTTGGCGGTGGCATAAGTGTCTACAATATCCAGCCCATTGCATTTGAAATAATTCAAACCAGGGCGATTTGACATAGTGGCTTCAACCCAGCCGACAGGCGTTTTAACGGATATACCAATGCCGTTGTCTTCGCAGACGAAAACCAGTGGCAGTGGAACCCCTTGGAATGCATTCCAACTAGTTGTGTTAAATGCGGCCTGCGACGAAGCATGATTAAGTGAGGCATCTCCAAAACTGCAAAGTACGATTGAATCATCAGATAATACTTGGTGTTCAGGTTTTATCCGTTTGGCCATTCCCACCGAATAAGCAGTCCCTACGGCCTTAGGTAAATGAGAAGCAATGGTGCTAGTCTGGGGTGGAATGTTGAGAACCTTAGAACCTAGAACCTTATGCCTTCCACCTGAAATAGGATCTGATATAGCCGTTGAGAAGCTGAGTAGCATGTCCCAAAGTGGGGTTTGGCCAGGCACTTGTGCTGCACGTGCTATCTGAAATGCCGCATCGCGATAATGCAGGAAAGCCATGTCAGTAGGCCGAAAAGCGCCCGCAATCGCAGCATTACCCTCATGGCCAGACGAACCAATGGTATAAAAACCTTGACCTTGTGCCTGCATTTTACGTGACTTGCGATCAAGCTGACGACTTAAAGCCTGCGAGTAAAAGAGGCTAACCAACAGTTCTTTACTTAGCCCCGCTTCAGCTAATGATAAATCACTGGTTATAAGGTCAAGATCCTGTTCGGCGACGCGCCGCAGGAAGTTGTCATGAACAATATCAGCTCGATCCATACTAATAATTACTACCTGTTGACCAAAGAATTAAAATTTTTGACATTAGGCACTGGAAATTTAAGACCTGAATAAAAGCATCCAGTCAAAAATCTATAAAC
>JBNMQI010000024.1:0-22492 GCA_051277905.1 Gammaproteobacteria bacterium
GACACTCAATACTTATAATGCAAAAAGCTCTAGCCGGAATACTAATAGCCGTAATATTAAGCGCCTGCGCCAATTACACTCCAATGATTGAGCCCTCAGTAAAGCAATACTACACGATACAACCCGGAGATAGTCTTGATTCGATAGCGCTTTTACTTGAAATTGCGCCAACACTTTTAATCCGCATGAATCCTTCGATCGATCCAGATAAGTTGACAATCGGCTCTCGCCTTATTGTGCCCGGATTACAGGTGCATAGCCAAATTCATAGCCTGATCGAAAGCGAGGAATATATTTGGCCGCTGTTAAACATCGATGTTTCGTCTCCCTTTGGCTACCGATCGGGTCGTTTACATTCTGGTATTGATTTAAGAGCGCCAAGAGATACGCCAATTAAAGCATCATCAAACGGCAAAGTGATTTTTTCAGGACAAAAAAGAGGTTATGGTAATATTATTATTATTGCCCATGCGGGTGGTATTGAATCGTCTTATGCTCATAACCACCGTAATTTAGTCACCGTGGGACAACGCGTTTTAAAAGGAAACGTTATTGCAACCATAGGTCGAACGGGCAATGCTACTGGGTATCATCTTCACTTTGAACTTCGTCAGCGAGGGCGAGCGATTGATCCTAAGCAGTATCTTCCACCGTATGACTGATTGCCGTTTGGAAACTACGATCTGTTAGACACTGGGATCTATAGAGACTGATTGAAAAGCTATTTGAGCTTTGAAAGAGTTGGCTTAAAGTTTGTCATAGAGCTTTGTAAATCAGTCTTTTTTCCAGTGACCCGACTTACCACCTGATTTTTCAAGCAACCGAATATTTCCAATCACCATGCCACGATCAACCGCCTTACACATGTCATAAATTGTCAATAGTGCGACCTGTGCACCCGTTAATGCTTCCATCTCAACGCCTGTCTGACCTTTAGTTTCAGTGGCGACGGTGCATTCGATTCGATTATTAAGTTCGTCAATTTTGAAGTCGACTGATACATGGGTGAGTGCTAGCGGATGGCACAATGGTATCAAATCTGCCGTGCGCTTGGTTGCCATGATTCCAGCAATGCGCGAAATACCAAGAACATCACCTTTTTTATGATTGCCTTGCGTAATGAGTGCCAGCGTGGCCGGTTCCATGCTGATATGACCATTCACCACCGCACGGCGCGCAGTGCTGCTCTTCTCTCCAATGTCAACCATATGGGCTTCGCCCGACTCGTTGAAATGCGTTAATTTACTCATTATTTTGCCTACTTGATGACCAGATAAAGGGCTCGATTGCCTCGCTGAATATTAAGAATCATATCACCCTGATGATTTTTAATGGTTTCCAATGCCTGTTCAAATGTTGGTATTAACTGCTGATTAATTGAATATAAGACGTCATTTTCTCTCATACCTGCTCGCCATGCCGGGGAGTTACTCTCTATTTCAATCACTTGGAGATAAGTAACCAAGCCATATTTCAAACTGGATTCACTCACCTGGCCAATTTTGGCGCCAGCCAGTTTCTGTAGTAGATGCTTGCCTTCAAGCATGGCTACCTCGATTGGCTGAATGACGACCTTAAGTTGCTTTTTTTCGCCCTGCCGATATAAAGTGACGTCCATTGATTGACCCATGCGTAATAGGCCAACCAGATTAATTATATCCTGCGAAGAACGGATAATCTTATTGTTAGCTGATGTAATAATATCGCCTATTTCTATACCTGAGCTGTCAGCGGGAGAGCCTTTTTCTATCTGCGTGACGATAAACCCACTCGTTAAAGAAACGCCAAATGCTTGTGCAAGTTCGAGTGTTAAATCTTGCCCTTGGGCACCCAACCTGCCGCGTTGCACCTGTCCAAATTCAACTAGCTGCAACATGATTTGATGTGCCATATTTATTGGGATAGCAAAGCCAATACCAATACTACCTGACGATGCACCACCGCCATTTAAAATGGCGGTATTGATACCGATTAGCTCACCTCGTAAGTTCACTAATGCACCGCCTGAGTTGCCTACATTGATAGATGCATCGGTTTGAATAAAGTCTTCAAAGGACTCGAGACCGAGCCCTGATCGGCTCAGTGCGGAAACAATTCCCGAAGTAACTGTCTGGCCTAGACCAAAGGGATTACCAATCGCCACCACAAAATCACCGACACGAAGTAGGCTTGAATCAGCTATCGGTAATTCGGTCAATTTATCGGCTTTCACTTGGATCACTGCAATATCGGTGTCAGGATCGCTACCAATAATATCGGCCTGCATTTCTCGCCCATCTGTCAGTGTAACGGTAATTTCATAGGCGTTTTTTATGACATGATTATTAGTCAGAATATAACCGTTCTGAGCATCAACGATTACGCCAGAGCCCAAGCTTTGGGTTTCTCGTGTTCGCTCAACACCAGGCAAGTTAAAAAACCGTTGGAAGAAAGGGTCATTATAAAGTGACGATTGCCGCCGTTGCTTAGTTTTACCACGGGTCGCTATATTGACAACTGCTGGAGTTGCCTTATCCAGCATGGGGGCCAGACTAGGCAATACCTGACCACCCACTGCAACCGGCAATCCTGCAAAGCCCAGCGTGAGCCAAGTTGACAAAATTAGTACAAGTAGTATTTTACCCATTGCCTGCTTTAGCCTATCTAAAAGGAACGTGGATTAAAATCGAACTGTTTTTTCATGTCACTATAAAATTGTTGCGCCTCTTCGCTATCAGCAGGTGGAGTTTGGATCATCACCTCAACCATTTGATCACCACCAGGCATGCCTTTGTCTTTCAACCGGATCTTTTGACCTGATTGCATGCCCGCTTTTATTTTCAAGCCAACTTCACCGTCCAATGTGGGCACTTTAAGACTGATACCCTGCGCCGCTTCCCAAGGTGTTAACGGTAGCCTCAAGTTGATGTTTTTACCTTCTAATTTATATATTCTGTGAGGCAGAATATTCATTTCTAAATAAAGGTCTCCAGGCTCCCCACCGTGCGCGCTCTCATAGCCTTGTTTACTGAGACGAATTTTCTGCCCTGTTGAGACACCTTTGGGAATATTGATTTTGAGCTTTTTCAGCTCCGGAGTGGATAGCTTGTCATCACTGGGGGATTTTTGGCTGAACTGGATAGTTTTAGATCCACCGAGATAGGCCTCTTCAAGAGAAATACTGAGCTTCAAGCTTTGGTCTGCACCTTTTGGCGGTGCCTGTCTTTGCCTGCCTTGTCCAGCCTGCTGGCCATTACCACCAAATACTGACTCGAAGAAATCACTGAAATCTCCACCATTAAAACCACCAGCACCCGCACTACCACCACGACCGCCACCACCATTGAATTCATTACCATGTTTCCAGTCACTTCCAAATCGATCATAAGCCTGACGTTTTTCAGTATCCTTTAATACCTCATAGGCTTCATTCACTTCCTTGAATTTCTCTTCAGCACTGGCTTCACTATTCACATCGGGGTGATATCGTCTGGCCTGTTTGCGATAAGCTTTTTTGATGTCTGGCGTAACAGCGTCACGTTCAACTCCCAATATTTTATAATAATCCTGATACTTCATATTTTTCTGATTGTCTCAAAATAGGCACAATGCCTGTTATGTGCAGTAATGATGTTAATAAGTTGGGCTAACGACTCAATTTTCAATCGTTATGATTGTTAATATTAATCAGAAACGCTAGTCAATACTATCGGGGTTCTCACTAATAACCTCCGCTATCAATTCAATAGTTTCATGATTCAAATCATTGTGAAGAGGCTCGAGCTCTGGCATCGACTTGCTGACCTTGTTTGATAACTGCTCAAACCTTTCAACTTTACCATGCAAACCCTGCCGACCTACAATTGCCTTGAGTGTGTCATTGTAAGTATTTGAAGCCGTACTTAAATTAGCACCCAGTTTTTTCATCCGAATGGCGACTTCGCAAACCTGATTAAATATATCGCCGGCTTTCTCTCCAATTTCTCGCGCTTCTTTATTGCTGCGTTCAATCATCCACAAGTTGGCGACTGTGCGCAGAATTGGAATCAAGGTCGTATGCGATACCAAGATAATGTTTCGTTCATAACCATAGTTAAACAGATCTTTCTCAAACTTAAGCGCTTCAATATAAGCGGGTTCAATTGGCATGAACATCAGCACAAAACTGGGGCTACGTATTCCTATCAGATTAGTATAGTCCTTACCCGACAAATCATCGACATGTCGCTTAACAGAATTCGCGTGCTCGGTTAACGCGAGGGTTTCTGCTTCTGGAGTATCTGCGGCAACGACTCGGTCATAAGCAACCAGTGATACTTTGCTATCGATAATGATTTGTTTGCCACCAGGCACATTGATTAAGTAATCAGTTTGTTTCCGATTTCCATCGGCATCTTTAAATGAGGATTGCTTTTCAAAGTGGGCGCCTGAAATAAGGCCGCTCATTTCTAAGGTGCGTTCAAGCTGTGCTTCACCCCAACCCCCTCGCTTTTGGGAATCGCCTTTAAGTGCTGACGTCAGATTCTTTGCATCATCACCTATCTTCAAACCAGCCTCTAGCACTTTTTTGATTTCGGCTTCGATAGCCGAATTGCCCTTGATGGAATCACTATGCACCTCGTTAACTCGTTTTTGGAAACCTTCGATCTGATCTCGAAAGGGTTTCAGTAACGTTTCGATTGAGGCCTGGCTATTTTGATTAAACGTTTTGGCTTTTTCATCGAGAATTTTTCCGGCTAGATTTTCAAATTCGACCTTAAGCTGTATCTTACTTTCTTCGAATTGAGCAAGTTTTTGGTCGCTTAATGCCTGTTCTCTCTGTAAATCAGCTTTCAATTTCAAACTAATTTTTTCAGATTCAACGAGGCTCTGCTGGGATTCTTTTAACTGTATCTGCTCAATGTCGAGGCTTTGCCTCAAAGCCTGATTTAATTGCTGTGATTGTCCTTCACGTTGCTTTGCCAACGCAAGTTCAGTTTCAAGTTGGTGATTTGATTCTGTTAAAGCTTCGTTTTGTAAGCTTAACTTTTTTTGGAGGATTCGCAGTCGCACTGCAAAGTAAATCAAGAGCGAAGCAATAGCTGCGACTGCAATTATAACGAAGTAATGAGGTGGGATAGCTTCCATGATAATAAGATGATTTTAATATTTCTTATTATAACACTTTCCATCATAAATCGATGGCCTTAGCAGTATTTCGATATTAGCCAAGATTATTAAGGCTTAGTTGAAATGGCACTTTTATGAATACTGATAATCAACATCAACCAACCAAGAATAAAAGCAACGCCTCCCAATGGCACCACGGCGCCTAACCATTTAACATTGCTAACAGCTAACAAATAAAGAGAACCACTAAATAAGAGAATGCCCAAAGTAAAGAAGAAGGCAGCCCAATTGAGCAATTTTACTGGAAACTGCGCTAGGCTAGACATCACACCCAGTAATAGTAATGCTATGGCATGATACATTTGGTATTTGGCCGCAGTTTCAATTAAACCTAGCGCATGGTCATCCAACACCTGTTTTAAACCATGTGCAGCAAATGCACCAATCATCACTGCACACATCGCAAATATGGCACCCGCAATCAATATCTTTTGGCTTGTCTTATAGATTTGCATAACATTAAATTTTCAGCACCGAAGCTACTACCCAATAGAAGTAGATCGATGCGAATTTTTATACCTTAGCCCGACGCCGACCACGTTTTCGATCATTTACCCCATCTCCTTCTGCTTTCGCTTTAGCTTTTAACGGTGGCAAGGTTACAATTTTTGATAATTCTAGGTAAGGGTCAGTTTTATGCGGTAAGGCCATTGCTTCGATAAAGTATTCCTGAAACTTAGGTTCAAGGGCAGTTTCTATCTTTTCTACCTTAGGTAGAATTTCTCCAATTTCAAGACGTGATGGAAAGTTCAATAGCGCAATACGCGCACCTGTGCCCGCCGCGTTACCAACAGAACCAACATTGTCAATTTGACAATCAGGGATGAGCCCCAGAACCATCGCATATTTAACATCGATGTGACTTCCGAAGGCACCCGCTAATCCGATTCTGTCGATTTTGCTAATACCCATATAGTCGAGCAATAACCGAATTCCAGCGTGCAATGCCGCCTTGGCCAATTGAATCGCTCGGATATCAGTTTGAGTGATGCGCAATATTTTATCGCCATCGTGTAGTACATAGGAATAGGTTCTTCCATCAAGAATTACACGACTATTATCCTTGCCATCAACCAAACCAATCACACCATCTTGATCAATAATGCCAGCCAGATACATTTCGGCAACCACTTCGATAATGCCTGACCCACAAACACCACTAACACCGACCTTGGCGCTTTTTTCTGCAAATTCTGGGTCGTCCGACCAAACGTCACAACCAATAACTCGAAAACGTGGCTCAAGAGTTTCAGGGTTAATGCGCACGCGCTCTACCGCCCCTGGTGCTGCACGTTGTCCACTGGTAATTTGCGCACCTTCGAATGCAGGCCCTGTTGGGCTTGATGCGGCAAGCAATCGATTTCGATTACCCAATACGATTTCGGCATTGGTACCGATATCTACCAGTAACACGTATTCTTCCGACAGGTCAGGCCGTTCGGACAATATGACACCCGCTGTGTCAGCTCCAATGTGGCCTGCGATACAAGGCAAAATACAAACCCGGGCTTCAGGATGTAAATTGATATCAATATCTACAGCACGGAGAATCGTAGTTTGATCAGTTGCTAATGTGAAAGGCGCTGTTCCTAATGGGGTCGGGTCAATACCAAGAAACAAGTGATGCATTATCGGGTTGGCAACAACCACCAAGTCAAGAATTTCATCCAGTTGAATACCCGCTGATTTTGCTGCTCGACTGGCGAGTTGATTGAAGGCTTCACGAACTACCTTGGTCATTGCTAAGTCGCCACCTTCATTCATCATCACGTAGGACACGCGACTCATCAAGTCTTCACCAAACCGAATTTGTGGATTCATGGCTGCGGCAGTGGCGATAACTTCGCCAGTGTTCATATCACATAGTTGTGCGGCAATAGTGGTAGAGCCAAGGTCGATGGCAAGACCATAAACTACTTCTTTCACGCCCGGCCATATGCCGATAATTTGTTGATGTTGGTATACCGCAGCTGTCACTTGCCGACCAGATTTATCCAATGCTTTTTGGAGTAGTCTTAATTGTGACAGTTCACATTCCATAATTGGCAATTCAAAATCACTCACCAATGCATTTTGCAATCGTCGTTTATCCGAGATTGGTGCATGCATATCTGGCTCAGGCAGTGTTACGGTATAGAGACGTAACGCTGGTTGAACCTGAATGTCATAGGCAGTGACATCCTTAGTGATATGCTGCTTGTGTTGCTGACTGTCTTCTGGAACGTCAACCACCAGATCACCTAGAATACGCGCATTGCAACCAAGTCGTTTACCATCTTTCAGACGGTTTTTACTTTGAAGGTACTTTTCCGTTTCAGTCAGACCAGAAAGATGCTCAGGCCGTGAGATGATGCCGTGCTTAGAAAATTCTCCTTCCTGAGGCAATACCTGACATCGCCGACATTTACCCTGCCCACCACAAATAGAATCAAGATCAACACCGAAACGTTGAGCAGCCTGTAAAACAGTTGTACCTGCTTGAACCTGCCCACGCAATCCAGAGGGCATAAATAATACACTGACTTCTTTTTCAATCATGCATTGTTACCTTTGATACTCGCTTTTTAACAATCAGCCATTTAACCGCGGCCTCTTCGGCCTCTGCGGCCAGAACCACGCACAATGGCACCTTCGGCTGGTGGCTCACGAAATTGTTTAATCCAACGTGTACAGTCTGGATCTTTACCCATCATTACGTCAGCTCCAAGGCTCGCGCTAATGACTTCTGCATGCAATGGGTTGGTAATTGCAGAGGTCATGCCTGCTTGAATAGCCATGCTGATGAATGCACCGTTGAAACCGTTGCGGTTCGGCAAGCCAAAGCTTACGTTTGATGCACCACAGGTTGTGTTTACTTTCAGCTCTGTACGCAAACGGTGAATGAGCCTTAAGACCTCTCTTCCCGCCGAGTTAATGGCACCGATGGGCATGACTAATGGATCAACTACAACATCACAAGCAGGGATACCATAATCAGCAGCACGCTCGACAATTTTCTTAGCTATTTTATAACGCTCATTGATATCTTCAGAAATTCCGGTTTCATCGTTTGAAATGGCAACAACCGCTGCTCCGTATTTTTTAATTAGTGGCAATACACGATCAAGACTTTCATCTTCACCTGTTACTGAATTCACCAAGGCCTTACCTTTATAAACTGCCAGACCGGCCTCTAGTGCGTCAATAATCGACGAGTCAATACTTAACGGTACGTCGGTCAAACTCTGAACTAGCTGAATTGATTCTGCAAGAATACGGGGTTCGTCAGCCAGTGGAATTCCAGCATTGACATCAAGCATGTGGGCTCCGGCAGCCAGTTGAGCTAGAGCATCCGATTCAACACGACTATAGTCACCATTCTTCATTTCCTCAGCCAGTATTTTACGGCCAGTTGGGTTGATTCTCTCGCCAATAATTACGAATGGGCGATCAAATCCGATGACTAATTCTTTTGTGGCTGAGCTAAGGACCGTCTCGGTCATTGGGTGTTCCTCAATAAGTGTTGAATGTCTATTTACGTTAACCTAAAAACAATCTAGGTAATTTTTACTTGTGCTTCTTTTTCCTGTACTTCAATACCCGGATACCGGGGTTTACGATCACCCAGCACCCCGATTATTTAATGATTCGGCATGATTAAGTCTCTTCAGCCTGGTTAAGCAAAGCTTTAGCTTCGGCATTTTCACGCCAAGCTTCAACCCAAACACAACCCCTTTCAGGCTTCACTTCACAAGGGCCATTGCGTAAATTTTTGGAATTAATTACTGCCCATTGGCGAACTGAATACACTATAAAATCGCCAAACTATATAATTCGCTTAGGGTAATTTTTTACCCCCATAAAGCGTTGTTAATCAAGATCAACTGCTTGACATGACCTACCAACGGTTGGTTACTTTAACCTGGCTAAACCGATCCGCATTGCTTTTTGCATCGAGGCATCCAGTGCGGGCAGCATTTCCCCAGTACCGGTAAATAGCCGTTCGTATCGTAAACCAAGTCGCTCTGCAGCTAACCTCGCCGATTCATTCAGTTGATCCGAGTCAGTTTGTGCCAAATACACTAGCCGGGTGTAATTACCAAAATACATCGGCAATAATTCTGGGTGCTTATCGAGTGCCAACGTACCAATGACTAAACGCTGGAAATGCTGCGCCAGAAAGTCTGTTAAATAAAAAGTCCCAGGTTCTTCATCTTGTAATTTAGCGTAGGTTTCTTCACCCGCTAAAAAGTCATAACAATGAGCACCCGGTAAACGACTCACCCCTCGAGCTTCCAGAACCTTATCTAATTCGCCGCTAGTACCACAATCACCGTAGGCAACAAAAATTTGATCGTAGGTATCAGCTGCTGCGTCAATCTTGTCAGCCACAGCTTGGGGGATTTTTTCAGGCGTAACATGTAAGTCAGCAGTGATACTTTGGAGGTCCATCTGCGACCACTGACCTAGTTTTTTTATAGCGTTAACCTCACGAGCAACAGCCGCACAAGTTATTACTAGGACTGAGGCGTTTTTGTCCATTTCAGATCAGCACCAGAATCCATTACGCTAACTTAGCGCGCGCGAAGTTCTGCTACTAGTTGTTTCGCTGTTTCAGAAGCAACTGCAGCATCACGACAATAAGCGTCAGCGCCGACGGCATCACCAAATTCTTGATTTAATGGCGCACCACCGACTAGAATGATGTAGTCGTCACGAATACCCTTTTCTTTCATCGTATCAATGACAACTTTCATGTAGGGCATAGTTGTCGTCAACAAGGCTGACATGCCGAGTATTTCAGGCTTATGCTCTTCTAGAGCTTCTAGGTATCTTTCGACTGGCGTATTGATACCCAGATCGATGACTTCAAATCCAGCACCTTCCATCATCATACACACTAGATTTTTACCAATATCATGGATATCGCCTTTGACCGTGCCAATAACCATTTTACCCGCTGTTGGCTCATCAGATTCAGAAAGTAACGGCTTCAAAATAGCCATACCTGCCTTCATTGCATTAGCCGACATCAAAACTTCCGGTACAAACAAAATGCCATCACGGAAATCAATACCAACAATGGTCATACCAGCTACTAACGCTTCGGTTAATACCTTGTTTGCACTCCAACCACGCGCTAAAAGAATATCGGTGCCTTCAGCAATTTCTTCTTTTAAACCGTTATAAAGATCGTCGTGCATCTGCTCAACAAGCTCGTCATCGGGTAAAGTTGAAAGGTCCAGATCGTCTTCGTAATCATCATCTATATCGGTCATGCAAATAACTCCAGCGAGCAAAAGACTCTTTAAGTCATCACATATTAGACACTACGCTTTGATTAATCCTACATCTTCGCGACAACAGATTACCGAAACGCGACACAGGGCATCACCACGCTTAGTGTTATTAACACTAGCTTTTAGCCTATCGACACGATGAAAATACTGATGTTATTTCAGTTATTTGAATTACGTTAAAGAAGCGTATGTTGTAGAGACAAAACGCATAAAAAATACCCGTTAATTTTTGCCATCGTTGTTATATCTGTTGATAAGCTTTGCGGATAATCGATCGACATGCCTTTTTGAATATCCTCATTCAAAATAGCCATTTAAATATCAAACGAATCGACATCAATTACCCATTTCACTGTCGCTGTATTTTTAACGGATTGTAATGCCGGCATTGTCTCGCGCAAAGCGGTTCGCAGCTTGGTCGTATCCTCGCTAAATAGGCAAAGTTGCGCTCGGTATCGCCCGATTCGGCGCGTCATTAATGCCGGAATAGGGCCAATACAGCTGAGCTGTTTGAGGTGAACACTGGTTTGTAACACTTGTTTTATCTCTGCGAGCTTTTCCATGGCCTCACTTAAGGTCATTGCATCCGCTCGAAACATAACTACACGAGCATAAGGCGGAAAGCCAATCATCTTGCGCCCTTTTAATAGAGTCAACGCGATATCGCGGTAATTTTGATTAACGAGTGACTGCATGATCGGGTGATCGGTATAACCTGTTTGTAACAGGGCTTCGCCTTTGACTTCGCCCCTGCCTGATCTGCCTGACACCTGAAACACCATTTGCACCAGTTGTTCACTCGCGCGATACGAAGCACTAAACAATGCCTGATCCGCATCAAGCATTGCACTTAAGGTAATAGCGGGATAATCGTGCCCCTTGGCGATCATTTGGGTACCAATAATAATACAGGACTCACCACTTTGAATTTGCGCCAGTCGTTTCGCAAATTCTTCCCGTGACGTTGTTGTGTCGCGGTCTATGCGAATGATGGGCGTGTCTGGGTATCGCCACTTAATGCCCTGCTCTAGTTGCTCGGTGCCAATCCCATAATGCTTGATATCGGCATGCTGACACTTGGGGCAAGTCAGTGGCATCGTTTGACGATGACCGCAATGGTGGCATAACAGCGTATTGATACGATGGTGCAGGGTGAGTTTTGAATCACAATGGTTACAGTTGGCTTGCCAGTCACATTCATGACACATCACGACAGGGGCAAATCCGCGTCGGTTTAAAAATAGTAATACCTGCCCCTTCTGCTCTAAATGCCAATCTATCTTTTTCAATAGATAAGGCGAACAGCCAGATACCAACTTCACATTGCTGGTATCGACTAATTCAATTTTGGGTGGCGCATGTCGAGTCGGGCGTTGCGATAACTGATAGTAAAAATAATGTTCACGATCGCAATTATGCAGACTCTCCAGCGAAGGCGTTGCGGTGCCGAGTACAATTGGGATGTTGAGCATTTGCGCTCGTTTGATCGCAACATCACGCGCATGATAACGAATACCATCGACCTGCTTGTAAGAACTATCATGCTCTTCATCAATAATAATCAAACCCAACCGATCACTCTGAGAAAACAGACTGGAGCGAGTGCCGAGCATGATATTGACGTCACCAGCTCTAAACCTCTCCCAAGCCAGATAGCGCTGACGATTGGTAAGACCCGAGTGAGAAATGGCAAATTGCTCGCCGAAGCGCCGACGTACCCGCTCTACCAGCTGTGAAGTTAAACCAATTTCTGGCACTAGGTAAATAATCTGTTTGCGCTGAACTAGTTGCCATTGGATCAGATGGAAGTAAACCTCTGTTTTACCACTGCCGGTAATGCCATCGAGCAGGTGAACTGAAAAGACATCGAGTCTGGTTTCAAGTTGTGAAAGTACCTGCGACTGATCAGCACTCGATTTTGGGGGCGACTCTAATGTCGCACCACTGCTTTTGGGTTTTGAGTAATCCCAGCGAATGACCTGCTTGAACTCTAAGGCTTTAATCAGGCCCGCCCAACCACTGTTGATTTGCCTTAATTGGACAGCATTCAATCCACCGATTGACTGCTCGATAGCCAACAGTATTTCAAATTGCTTGGGTGACCGTCGACGAATAGCGTCGTATAAACTTTCATCAGTGATCTGCACATACCAATACTTGACCTGTTCAGGCTTTTCACTTTTACCGTTACGCAGATGGGCTGGTAAGCATTGGAACATGACTTCGCCCAGTGGTTGCAGATAATAGCTTGCCATCCAGCGCGCCAGCGCCATCATGTGTTCGGATAAGACTGGCTTATCATCCAAGCATTCAAGCACTGGTTTGGTTTTCTCACGAGCGACAGATGAGTCATCCACCGACTCCAAGAACAGGCCTATTTTTTTGCCACTACCGAAGGGTAGACGGAAACGTTTGCCGATATGACTGACATCACTATCAACTCCATCATTACCGTTTGAATCAAGACTCACTGGATCAATGGGTTCAATTGCGTAATCAAATACACGATACAAAGGTATCGCAATTGCGAAAGAGGCAAAATGAATTTCGGGTTTGTCTGACAACGTCTAAGCTCCGAGAATGGACCATTATGATACTTTATCCACAGCGCACTGAAATAGATTTTGTCAATCAGTTAATTTAAATGCACGGGGAGGTTTAGCGTCAGATAGCGTATTTTTTTAATCAATTTTCTAGCTTATGCGCGCTAACTCATTAATAAATCAAGATAAGTTTGGTTATCCACATTTACTGTGGATAACTCTGTGGATGAAATGTCAATACAATGCCAGAAGCCGCATTAATCATCACCTTTTGTTAAATTGCTCAAATAGTCACCAATTTATTTTTTGATATATTTATCAATAACTTAAATTTTATTTAAGGTTCTCTATGGCAGTACTGAATAGCAGCATTATCAATAGAGACATCAATTCCCTTATCGGTGAGTATCTTTTTATGTCAAGCCTTAATTCTCAATAAATTGACTTTTATTCCTGCTTATTTAGCCATTATTAGTTGTAATTAGTTTAATATTAATGGTGGCATCTCCATCTCAACGACGCACGCTAACAGGCGAATTGAACCACCTTCTCTATAGACAAACCTGGACAACTAACGGGTTAGTTATATTAATGTGCTGAATGACAATGACAGTTATATTATGATAATAACAAATTAATCTGCTCATAACTTTCTGCCTGGGCAGTTAACCATTGAATCAATCAGGACTGCGTCGGTCTAGTAGCCCTAAGAAACTCATTTTTAAATATCGAGCCTAAACTATGTTTAAGTCTTTCTTTCCTAATCCAAAACCATTTTTTTGGTCAGTCGTGATTTACGCTGCGTTTTGTAGCACTATCTGGTACGGGTTTAATGTGCAGATCGGTCAATTTTTTGGTTTCGATCTGACAGAGTCAAAGCCAGTGATTGGTTTAGGACATTTCGTTACTGATTCATTTTTATTATTTTATTGGTTCTATTTTGTCTGCACCGCTTTATTTGCAATGGTTTGGTTTAGGATTGCTAAGCATCAATGGCAATGGTGGTCGATCGTGGGTTCAGCTGCAGTTTTATTCTCAACTTTTTTTTCAGTTCAAGTCTCAGTTGCCATCAACAATTGGCGACGACCATTTTTTGATCTCGTACAGCAAGCGTTAAAAACACCCGGCACCGATGCTGCCGAGATTGATCGCCCTGCAGAATCTATTGCTTCGATTACGGACGAATTATTAGACTTAATTTTCATTTTTGCGGAAGTTGCGTTCCTTGCAATTTTCCTTTTTGTTGCGACTCGTTTTTTCGTTAGCCATTTCATTTTTCGATGGCGCACGGCGATGAACGATTACTACACCGCTCAGTGGACAAACGTTCGACATATCGAAGGTGCCTCACAACGTATACAGGAAGACACTATGCGTTTTGCTGCGATCATGGAAGGCTTAGGGGTTTCAATTGTGGATGCAGTAATGACTCTATTTGCATTTTTACCGGTACTTTGGGCACTCTCAGAATACGTCAGTGAATTACCCATTATTGGTGTTATTCCTCATCCTCTTTTTGTTGCCGCTTTGTTATGGGCAATTTTTGGTACTACATTATTAGCCACTGTAGGTATCAAGCTACCGGGGCTAGAGTTTAAAAATCAACGCGTCGAGGCTGCTTTTCGGAAAGAATTAGTGTATGGAGAAGACGATGAATTGCGAGCACAACCGGTTTCTCTGGGTGAACTATTTGTGAATATACGCAAAAATTATTTCCGTTTATATTTTCACTACATGTACTTTAATGTGGCCCGTATGCTGTACTTGCAAGCAGACGGCATATTTGTCTACATTTTATTAATGCCTACTATTGCGGCTGGTGTCATTACTTTTGGTATTTTGCAACAAATTTTGACTGCTTTTGGACAAGTCAGTAACTCGTTTCAATACCTGGTTAATTCGTGGACGACGATTGTTGATTTACTGTCGGTTTACAAGCGTTTGAGTTCGTTTGAGAGGGCAATTAGGAATGAGCCACTGTCAGAAATTGATCAACTTAATCTTCAGTAATTACCTTTTATGTGCTTAATTTTATTAGCCTATGGACAATGCAACGATTTCCCCCTCATCGTTATTTCTAATCGCGATGAGTTTTACGCTCGGCCTACTCGAGCTGCACATTGGTGGGAGGATTCCTCAAATACCTTTGGTGGGCGAGATTTAGAGGCGCAAGGCACTTGGATGGGGGTGAGCAAACAAGGTCGATTTGCCGCTGTGACCAATGTTCGAGAGCCAGGCCGAAAGCAATTAAGTCAGCGTTCACGTGGCGACTTGACGCGAGAATTTCTAACTGGATCCGAGTCTATCCAACAGTTTTTGGCAAGAATAGCGTCACAGCAAGATGACTATGCAGGTTTCAATTTACTCATTGGTGACAGCAGCCAACTGTGGTCTTATTCAAACCGACAACCTGGCATTCGCAAACTCACACCAGGATTTTACGGTGTTAGTAATGGTTTTTTTGACGAAGCTTGGCCCAAGTTAACATCAGGTAAAATAGCCCTCGAACAGGCACTCAGAAATGATACCGATGATGATGCCCTTATCGACATTTTGAGTAGCGAACAACAAGCGTCTGATGAACAATTACCGACTACCGGTATTCCATTAGAAAAGGAGCGGCTGTTATCGAGTCGGTTTATTAAATTGCCTGATTATGGAACACGAGCCTCTAGTCTGGTTAAATTTTCAAACCACAATACCATTAGCTTTACCGAACAAAGCTTCGATCCTGATACCACTCAAAAATCACATATTGATGAGACGTTTGCTATCGAGCTGAAGGCCTGATAAGCCACGGCGCCATCAAGCTTGGCCAAACAGCCAAAATCACCAAACAAAACTTTAAGGAAGTAATCGCAATAATTGATGACATGCTTTGTTGTTCGTAACTTGTCGGAAGGCGCTTCGCTTTTCCAACCTACTCAGCTTAGGGTTCATCTGTAAATCCAAACAAGTCATTAGTATTCCGTCGCAAAGTTTGCGCTAGTTCATTTTCAGATACACCTCTTAGCAAAGCAATCGTTGCTAACTGTTCAATAATGAAAGATGGCTCGTTACGCTCACCCCGATGATGAGCGCCAGGCTGATCTGGTGCATCTGACTCGATTAATAGCCCGGTGTCTGGCACTGACGCGACTATCGAGCGTAATTTTTTGGCTCGTTCAAAACCCACAGTGGCGCCTATACCAAGTTTAAAGCCTAAATCAATTAACTGGTTAGCCTGCTGCTGACTACCTGAAAAGCTGTGAATAACACCCGTCAGTGGCGCGAACTTACGCAGCAGACTGATTGTCTGATCCATCGCTTTTCGAACATGGATGATTACCGGCAAGTGATGGTTTTTTGCCAACTGAAGCTGGTCGCTAAAGATCTTTATCTGCTGCGCCTCATCTTCACGGCCAATAAAAAAATCAAGCCCACACTCACCGACTGCAATTGGCTTTTCAAGGTCTAACCAAGCATCTAGCTCATTGATATGGGGTTCTTGATGCGAAGCCATAAACATCGGATGTAAACCATAAGTCGGATATATACCATCGTATAATTCACTTACTGTTTTAATTTTTTGCCAACGCTTCGCCGTTGTAGCCGGTAATATAATATGACTGACATTGCATACCTTTGCGCGAGCAACAATTTGATCACGGTCAATATCGAATCGATCATCATCTAGATGACAATGGCTATCTATTAACACCATTAGTTAAGTTGCCCACCGTCGATCCATCAGGTCGGCAATAATGGGTGGGAAAATAATTTCCATTGCTAACTCCATTTTGCCACCGGGTACAACGATAGTATTTCGACGCGACATAAACGAGCCGTGGAGCATACTCAACAAATTAGAAAAGTCGGTGTGCCTTATGTCCGGGTTTCTAAACTGAATAACCACAAAGCTTTCGTCGAGGGTCGGAATGTCACGGGCAACAAACGGGTTAGAGGTATCGACGGTTGCGACTCGCTGAAAATTGATATCAGTTTCCGAAAACTGTGGTGTTATGAACTTCGCATAGTCAGGCATACGCCTTAATATAATATCCACTATCGCTTCTTCGCTATAACCGCGTTCTTTAGTGTCTCTGTGTATCTTCTGAATCCACTCCAGATTGACCACAGGCACCACCCCCACTTTTAAATCGACATAACGTGGCAGGTCGACAGATTCAGTTTTAACTAAGCCATGCAGTCCCTCATAAAACAAAAGATCAGTATCTGAAGGCAGTGGCTCCCATGGGGTGAACTGCCCTGCTTCAAACACAGTATTCAACCGTTTACTGTGATGCTTAACTTCTTCTTCATTATGTAAATAGTGGCGCTGCTCTCCACTATTGGTTTCACCGTAGTTTTTGAAAAGCTGCTCAAGCTTTTGGAACTGATTGGCACTAGCACCAAACTGGCTAAACTGTTCACCTTCACTCGTCGCCTGTTTCTGTAGGCGTAGCATTTCTTCTCGGTTATAGCGATGAAAACTATCGCCTTCAATAGTGGCAGGATTAATTTTCTGACGCTGAAAAATCGAGATAAGGGTTTTCTTTACAGTTGAGGTACCAGCACCAGACGAACCGGTGATAACCACAACGGGATGTTTTTTCGACATGTTATATATCCAGGCAATTTGTCACTGTATCGATTATACAATTCTTTTCATGTGTTTAGTTTTAACATTTTTTAAAGACTTATCGCGAGTCAGATTTATGTTGTTAGCTATCAAATGATAGTTGCTAGCTTTTGTACGCCAATCGGAATACGTGTAGAATCTATGGTTATAACTATAGAGCTTGTTCACAAAGCCATTGCAGTTCGAATAATAATTCCAAAAATAAAATTCTTCTTACAAGAGGCTATAGATAAAGCTTGTTTAAATTAAACAAATCTCTCCATATAAAATGGATAGCAGGTCTAATATTTATTGGCCTAGGCTGGGGGATCGTATTGTCAACGCCCAGTATTGAAATAGCCTGGGTTAGTTTATTTCTCCTCCTGACTATTTATCTCTTTTCATTTGAAATCATTAGTGTTGATGAAACCGCTATTTCTATCATGACACTTCTTGGTTTAACCACTTTGCTTGCGCCTATGATGGGCTTAGAACAAGGGCTGGTATCGACTGATTATCTGTTTGATGGTTTTGCTAGTAACGCGGTGATGTCCATTATCGCGGTGATGATTATTGGTGCGGGCCTAGATAAAACAGGGATGATGAGCAAAGTTGCTGGTTTCATTTTGAAGGTAGGCGGTAGTACTGAAAGTCGAATAATTCCCATTATTTCTGGCACGGTCGGTTTTATTTCTTCGTTTATGCAGAACGTAGGCGCTGCGGCTTTGTTCTTACCGGTTGTTAGTCGGATCTCTGCTCGATCAGGATTGGCCATGTCGCGTCTATTGATGCCAATGGGCTTTACCGCTATTTTAGGCGGTACAGTGACAATGGTTGGCTCATCACCACTTATTTTGCTAAATGACTTAATCGTTACATCAAACATTGCACTGCCAGCTCATCAACAAATGGAAAGCTGGGGCCTATTTTCGGTGACGCCCATTGGCCTTGCCTTAGTCGTTACTGGCATCATTTATTTTGTTGTTGCAGGTAGATATGTGCTGCCAAATGTGTCCACCGATAGCTCGGCCAATGTGGCGGGGTCAGCTCAGTTTCTGCAAGAGGTTTACGGCGTTGATTATTCGCTATTCGAAGTCAATGTACCGAAGGATAGCCCACTAGTCGGCCAAGTACTGGATGATATTGAGTCCAAAAATAAAATTAGAATTATCGCCATGAAAGCTGCCAGCTCAGCTGTGCGCGCTGGGCAAGGTGATTTATCACGTGACATTAACATCGGTGGTGATGCAACACTGGGCGTCCTGTGCTCTCCTTCTCATTTAAAAGACTTCGTTGATAATTACGGATTAGTGATTCAAAAAGGCTTACGAGCATTTTCCGAGGTTTTGTCGTCTAATCAGGCCGGTATTTCAGAGATTGTTATTCCGCCCGGTTCTTCTCTTATCGGGAAAAGTGCGCGTGATGTCTGGATGCGAAAAACCTACGGTCTGGCGATGGTGGCTCTTCACAGAGATGGCGAAACGCAATTTGAGGGAGAAAGTATTCGCGACATCCCGTTAGAAGCTGGTGACACATTGCTCGCCCACACCTCTTGGAAAGCATTGGCACGTTTAGAGAGTAATCGTGAATTTGTCATTGTTACCTCAGAATATCCGCGTGAAGAATCTAGACCTAATAAAGTGGGCTGGGCCGGACTGTTTTTTTGTTTGGCATTATCCATGGTTCTTTTTACCGATCTACGACTCTCCGTCGCATTGATGTGTGGCGCTATTGGTATGGTTCTCTCCGGCGTGCTCAAGATCGATGAGGCTTACAAATCGGTGTCTTGGGGGACAGTGTTTTTACTCGCTAGCTTGATTCCACTTGGGCTAGCCGTCGAAACCAGTGGCACGGCAAAATGGATTGCCGAACAAACCTTACTAGTGGTTGGTCACATGCCAACTTGGGTGATACAAATGTCTGTCGCTCTTCTGGCTACTTTTTTTACTTTGGTGATGTCAAATGTAGGCGCAACCGTATTGTTAGTTCCCCTCGCGGTTAATATCGCTATTGGTGTCGACGCTGACCCTGCTGTGTTTGCACTCACAGTAGCCATTGCAACTTCTAATTCTTTTATATTACCGACCCATCAAGTCAATGCCTTGATCAAAGGGCCTGGTGGTTATCGTGTTCCTGATTATATGAAGGCAGGCGTCGGCATGAGCATTCTGTTTATTGCGGTGATGATGACTATGATGCATCTAATGTTTTAGATGCTTGATTTTTATAATATTTTTATTGCGCCTAGACCTTTTTAAACACTAAATCCCATACACCATGACCTAAATTGAGCCCCCTTTGTTCAAATCTTGTACGCGGTCGATAATCTGGACGCTGGGCATAACCATCACTATCGCCCTGATTTGAAAATCGCACATCTGACAATAACTCTTCCGCCATATACTCAGCATATTCCTGCCAATCAGTGGCAAAGTGCAAATGGGCATCAGGCTTTAATAAGCTAAAGACAAGATCTCGGAATTTCTGATTCACAATACGACGCTTGTTATGCCTTTTTTTATGCCAAGGGTCGGGGAAAAAAAGCAGCACTTTATCTAACGATTGCGCGGGAATCATATGTTGCATAACTTCTATCGCGTCATACGAAATTAAGCGCACATTGGCTAGTTTAGTTTTTTCGATGATATTTAAACATCGACCGACACCAGGCCGATGCACCTCTACGCCAATATACAAAACGTCAGGTGCATTTCCTGCCATTTCAATCAACGCATCTCCATTACCAAACCCAATTTCCAGAATCACAGATTCATAATCCTGTATTGCGGTGGTAACATTTGCTTGGGTTAACTCATAGTCGATGCCATAAAGCGGCCAATACTCACTCAGAGCATGCTTTTGCCCTAAGGTCATTCGCCCAGAGCGGCGGGCAAAACTTCTAATGGCACGATCAGTTTTTAATTCTTCTATCATCAGTTACTTATATCTTCAGCATTGTGGATTTCTATTAAGGCAGAATTCTAACTCATTCGGCTATACCAGTACCGTTTATCGGTGGTTTTTATTAGTCCATCTTCTTTGAAGCGCATTTTCATTTTAGTTTACTAGGCTTAGGGCATGAAAAAGTGTCTTGGCTTTACTCTATTAGAATTGATCATAACCGTTGGCATCATTGGTGTGGTAACAGCAATTGCGGTTCCGTCGATGGGTGTTTATATTAAGAATGAACGATTGACCTCTCAAATTAATACTCTGGTGTCTCATCTTGCCTATGCGCGCAACCAAGCGGTCACCCAAAGCCAACAAACTGTTGTATGCATTAGCAATAATGGCGTTAGTTGTAATGGCACAGATTGGTCAAGTGGCTGGATTGTATTTGCAGATAGCGATGGCAATGGAACCATTAATAACCTCGAAACTGTTTTACGTGTTCAGCAAGCACTGGTAGACAACACACTCACTAGCACCATCGGCAGGTCTATTATTTATGACAATCGTGGATTCGCTAAAACAGCGGTTGGTACTTTTTCGCTCTGTGATGATCGTTTGCTGGCAAACCTTAAGTCCATTCAAATCTCCATTACCGGTCGAGTACGTCAAGGCGGTGGTGTCTCATGCTAACTGTCAAACCATCGCAATTAAAGCAACTTCAGCTTGGCGTCTCACTCGTCGAATCAATGATAGCTCTACTCATCATTTCGATCGGTCTGCTCGGAATTGCCGCCCTTCAAGTCACTTCTATCAGCCAAAACTCTAGCGCACTACACCATAGTCAGGCCGTTCTGATGGCCTACAATATGGCGGATCGTATACGAGCCAACAATGCTCAATTTGCCCTCTATGCCAATATCAATACCGATAATGGTTATGTCGATCCAGACTGCATTACCAAAAGCTGCCTGGATACCGAAATAGTAACCGCTGATGCAGCCCACTGGGAAATCATGGTAAGCAACTTGCCCGCAGGCAGAGGCACTATTAGTAACAATGCCAATGCTAGCGATGGACTATTAATTGCGGTCATGTGGGATGATGGTAGCAGTTCAGCTGCGGGAGGTGGTGCAGGCAGTACACCTTGCCCTGACGCCACTCTGTCGTGCTACCTCGTAGTGATCAAACAATGAGCTTTTATAGAAAAGATCAATTCTATTGCTATAAAAACAGACGCTCACAGTCTGGAATTTCATTGGTTGAAGTACTAGTATCACTTGTCATCAGTTTGTTTTTGTTGGGCGGCATTGTTCAAGTGTTTCTGGCGAATAAGGCGACCCATAAATTTTCCAGCGCTTTGTCTCAAGTCCAAGAAAATGGACGCTTTGCAATGGATGCTATGAGCCGAGATTTACGCAGTGCTGGGAATTGGGGGTGCATTAATTTCAACCCTTTAAATGCTTCTACCATTAACAATACAACAATCACTAATATTGACAACAATCTGGTTGGGGAAGCGGGGTACCTAGCTTCCGTACACGACTTCATTACCAATGGCCCGATCCTCGGCACCAATGACATAGGTGGTTTCAATAGTAGCGATACGATTACCATCAGTGGTAGCAAGCCTGGTCAAGTCAATGTGAGTGCCCCTTTCAGCACAACGACGATGGATTATATAACTACTAATTCGGTCAGTTTGTTTGTCGATGGCGATATTGCTTTAATCACTCGTTGTGGTTCCAACGATTTATTAATCCCACAAGAGGCTGACATTTTTAGGGTCACCAGCGTCGACACGCCTGACAATCGGCTGAATCACACGGTAACGCTGAGTCAACAATATGAAAACGATGCGACCGTTATGGCGTTGCAAACTGTTGCCTATTCTATTGGGACGGGTGCTAGTGGTGAACCGGCCTTATTCCGCGCCTTGTTCAATGTTAATCAGGAATTTATTGAAGGCATTGAAGATATGCAAATTCTGTATGGCATCGACACCACTAGTGATGCCTTTGCTAATCAATATG
>JBNMQI010000025.1:0-20903 GCA_051277905.1 Gammaproteobacteria bacterium
TTGGCCTCAAGTTTATGGATGAAGTGCCTTTTAAAGAAGTCTACATCCATGGTCTGGTGCGTGATGCCGAAGGCAACAAAATGTCGAAGTCGAAAGGCAATGTGCTCGACCCACTCGACCTAATCGACGGCATTACATTGGATGCACTGGTTGAAAAGCGCACCAAAGGTTTAATGCAGCCCGACATGGCCCCCAAGATTATAGCGGCCACTAAAAAGCATTTCCCAGATGGGATTCCTGCTTTTGGCACCGATGCACTGCGCTTTACCTTTGCGGCATTAGCCACCACAGGGCGTGATATTCGTTTCGATCTAGGCCGTATCGAAGGCTACCGGAATTTCTGTAATAAGCTTTGGAATGCGACTCGCTATGTGCTGCAAAACACCGAAGACCAAGACTGTAGTAACACAGGTGAAACGTCGCTAGCTGATCAATGGATTTTAGCTCGTTTGCAGCAAGTTGTTGCCAACACGACACAACATGTTGAGTCTTATAGATTTGACCTAGTATCACGTGACCTATACGAGTTTGTCTGGAATGACTACTGCGACTGGTATATCGAATTATCAAAACCCGTGCTTTATTCCGATAATTACAGCACTGCTCAAAAGACAGCTGCGCGTCATACATTAGTTCACGTACTCGAAACTATTCTGCGATTACTGCACCCAATCATGCCCTATATCACTGAAGAGTTATGGCAACGAGTAGCGCCACTGGCACAGGTCAATGAAGACACGATCATGTTATGTCAATATCCAAAATCAGATGCCAACTTGATTAATGAAGCGGTCATAACCGATCTTGAATGGGTTAAACAATTCATCATGGGCGTTCGCCAAATTCGCTCCGAAATGGACATTAAGCCAGGAAAACTATTGCCCGTGTTATGTCAAAACGGTAGCGATCAAGATCAAACTAGGCTCATGCAGAATCAAGATTTGCTAAAGTCGCTCGCCAAGCTCGAATCAATTAGCTGGCTAAACGAGGGTGAGCAAGCGGCAGAATCAGCTACCTCAATCGTCGGCGACATGAGTATACTCATTCCGCTGGCTGGATTAATCGACAAGGATGCCGAGCTTGCACGACTCAACAAAAACATTCAAAAACTCGAACAAGAAGCCAATCGAATCGAATCCAAGCTAAGCAATGAAGGTTTTGTCGCCAAAGCACCAGAGGCTGTCATCAATAAGGAAAAAGAAAAGCTTAGCGAGGCCAAATCAGCCCTAGCGAGTTTTAAGGCTCAGGCGGATAAGATTAAATTACTCTAATAGATTGTTGATCGGTCAGTAAAAGAACAGATACTCAATGTCGCGACTAGGTTTTCGCGACATTGAACTGCAGTAGGGTCGGGTAGCGTATCTATTGTTCCCGTCTGGACCATTGCCGCAGCTTTGAAATTTCTTTAATAAAAAATCGATCAAAAATAAACGTCAAGTTATTGGGCATTCATTTAAAGAACTATTAACAACCTAGTCGATATTTGACGCTGGATTTGACGAATATTATCTCGACTCTAATAGTGCCCAGAATTCTGATGGTGCAGGTGTTTCAAATGTCAGCAGCTTATCAGTGCCCGGTTTAACCACACTCAGCTCTAAAGCATGAAGACCCATTTGATCGCCAGCTTTACCATATCTTTGATCCCCCACCACTGGATGTCCAAGCCATGCCAAATGAGCCCTTATTTGATGTTGACGGCCTGTTTCTAGCTTTACCCGTAACAGCGTTCTGCGCCCAACACTTCGTTCGGTAGTAAAATGCGTTACCGCATGCTTTGCATCTGGATGCTCCCCAACATGCATTTGGTATATTTCTGAATCGAGACGCAATGGCTGATCAATCGTGGCATCCTCAGGCTCTGGTCGGCCTTCAACAATGGCAAGATAGGTTTTCTCTGCCGTATCCCAGTCATCCATCACCGCCTCGCGCATCTCCTTCGACAGCGCAAACAACATAACGCCCGAAGTTGCGCGATCAATTCGATTCACTGGCCACAGTTTAATCGAATGATTACTGCGACCCAGCTGGGCGCGTAATATGCCTAGCGCATGTGGCTCACTATCCTCGCCAGAGCCAACCGACAACAAACCAGCGGGCTTATTGATAGCGACCAAGTCATGATCCTGATAGAGAATATCAATCTGTGGGCGTGCGTTTGAAGGACCCCGTGGCGAAGCTTCGACATTGACCTGATCATTCGGCAACAATTCGAAATTATGGTGTGTAATTGGCTCTCCATTAACATGAACACAACCACTTTTAAGACGTTGTTTGACCGTACTTCTTGACCAGCCCTGCAGCTCATCGAAGAGAAATGGAAGCAACGTCGTGTTTGCCTTGACCTTCAATCTGTCTGACATGATAAATCACCTTATGTGAGTTCAATATTTCAAACGGAGTATGGTAGCGTTAACTCGACTTGTAAACGTCGTTTGCTCCTCTCACTATTAGTTTTTTTACATTCGAAGTTTACATTTCACTAATCCATCCAGCCGGTTTGCAATAGATAAATCGCCTGTTCATTAAAAAATGTCGTTTAGAATTGCCAAGTAATCTAATATGGATTTAGTTTATAAAGTTAACTTTTAAATGTTCATTTTCAATTAAGTTTCTTAGATTAGCCACAAAGGTTAGTGAACATAAAAAAGGCGCTGCAAATGCAACGCCCCTTTTCCTATCACTTAGTTTAAATATTACGCCAAGTCAAAACGATCAAGATTCATCACTTTAGTCCAGACGGCTACAAAGTCATTTACAAACTGATCGTTTGCATCGTCAGCTGCATACACTTCAGTAAGCGAACGTAGGATAGAGTTTGAGCCGAAAACAAGATCGGCACGGGTGCCAGTCCATTTCACTTTGCCTGATGCTCGATCACGACCTTCAAAAAGCTCTTGTGATTTATCGGTCGCTTTCCACTCAATACCGATATCAAGAACATTCTTAAAGAAGTCATTACTCAATGTGCCTGGCTTGTCGGTAAATACACCATGCTTAGAGCCATCGGCATTAACATTTAAGCTGCGTAGGCCGCCGACTAAAACGGTCATCTCTGGCGCAGTCAAGGTGAGTAACTGTGCTTTATCTACTAGCAGTGATTCGGTTGAACGCTTGTCTTTGGTATTTTTAACATTACGGAAGCCATCAAATGTAGGCTCTAGTACGTCGAATGATTCAGCATCGGTTTGCGCTTGCGACGCATCACCTCGACCGGATGTGAATGGCACCTTAACGCCACTAGCTTGTTCAATCGCGGCACTACCACCCAGCACGATAAGATCCGCTAACGACACATTGCCACTAAAATCACTTTGAATGCCTTCCAGTGCTACTAATACTTTAGCCAGTTGATCAGGATTGTTTGCTTCCCAGTCTTTCTGTGGTGCTAAGCGAATACGAGCACCATTGGCACCACCACGCTTGTCTGAACCACGGAAGGTGGAAGCCGATGCCCAGGCTGTTGATATTAGCACTTGCGCGGATAAACCTGAGTTTAAAATCATGCCTTTAAGGGTTGAAACATCTGCGTCACTCAGTGTGCTGCCTGCGGGCACTGGGTCTTGCCAAATGAGTTCTTCCGTAGCGACTTCTTCACCCAAATAGCGAGCAATAGGTCCCATATCGCGATGAGTTAGTTTGTACCAGGCTCGTGCATAGGCGTCAGCGAATTCTTCAGGATTTTCATGAAAGTGCTTTGAAACCTTCGCATATTCAGGATCCATTTTAAGCGCCATATCGGCGGTAGTCATCATCAACGGTTCGGTGCGCGAAGCATCATGAGCCGCTTTTGGCTGGTCAGCATTAGATGCTGCTGTTGGAGTCCACTGCACGTGGCCCGCTGCACTGGTTGTTTGCTCCCAGTCGTAGCCGAGTAGGACGTCAAAATAGCCCATATCCCACTGGGTTGGATTGACCGTCCAGGCACCCTCAAAACCAGCGGTAGTTGTATCGCCACCGTTACCCGTGCCGTGTGAGTTGATCCAACCTAGTCCCATTTGTTCGATAGGCCCACCTTCGGGTTCAACCCCTACTTTGTCTTCTGGTCCTGCACCATGGCCTTTACCAAAGGTGTGTCCACCGGCTGTTAACGCGACTGTTTCGTAATCATTCATCGCCATACGGGCAAACGTATCGCGGATATCGTAGGCAGACTTGAGTGGATCAGGCACACCGTTTGGCCCTTCTGGATTGACATAAATTAAACCCATTTGTACCGCCGCTAATGGCGTCGCTAATTCTCGCTCATCGCTATAACGTTTATCATCTAGCATTTCAGTTTCAGGGCCCCAATAAATATCTTCTTCAGGCTCCCAAACATCAGCACGCCCGCCACCGAAACCAAAGGTTTTGAATCCCATCGATTCCATCGCGACATTACCGGTAAGAACTATAAGGTCTGCCCAGGAAATTTTACTGCCATATTTTTGCTTAACAGGCCACAGTAAACGCCGAGCTTTATCTAAGTTGCCATTGTCCGGCCAGCTATTAAGGGGAGCGAAACGCTGCGACCCAGTTGAAGCGCCTCCGCGACCATCATAGGTTCGATAAGTACCCGAACTGTGCCAAGCCATACGAATAAAAAGACCGCCGTAGTGGCCATAATCTGCTGGCCACCAATCTTGAGAGCTAGTCATTAAGGCTGTCAGATCTTTTTTAAGGGCTTTCAGGTCCAGTTTTTTGAACTGTGCGGAGTAATCAAAAGTAGCACCCATTGGGTTAACCAATGGGGAATTTTGATTTAGAATTTTAAGGTTCAGTTGCTCAGGCCACCAATGCTGATTGGCTGAACTACCCGTCGCTTGACTGGCATTATGCATAACGGGGCACTTGCCCATATTTAGCGATTCATTCATAACTCATTTCTCCCGTATTTCTTTAATAGACAATTTAAAAAGTACTTATTTCTGAATAATTAGGTTAACACCCGCTATGCTCACCTTCAAATTAAATAAATACATATTATTAATAGTTTTTTACTATTTAATATATCTATTGACAATAATGTTTCCAAAGGAAATAAAAGACCAATACACGAATCTTTTATAGCTATGTCAACAATGTCACCTAGTCTTTTTTTCAACATTTCCTTTTGTCTAAATTTAGAAAAAATATGTGACGAATCCTAGTACTGTAACGACCTAAAAAATAGGTGTGAATTTATCTTAGGAAAAGACAGCAAACTAGAGTGTGTAACACACACAAATTGATGACGTCCTCAGTTCACCTGTTCGATATTTCTAACCAATCCAATAACAGATCCTTTGCCCCAATTTAGAGACAATCCATGTTGCAAGCTATCACCCTGATGTTCAGTTTATTTCTCAGCATCTGCATTCTGGCATTTAGTAATGGTGCTGCTGGTGCCTTGTTAGCACTGCGAATTACAGAGGTAGGTTTCTCCTCGCTATCCGTTGGTTTGATTTCTTCGGGTTCTTTTTTTGGCATGATTATTGGACCGTTTTACGTACAGCGGCTAGTAACTCACATTGGCTATATTAAAGCCTCCTCGGCTTTTGGCTCTACGTTATCAGCATCACTGTTGTTACACCCATTTTTCATCGACCCATAGTTTTGGACTTTTTTGCGGATTATCGAAGGCGTGTGCATGGTCGGTATGTATATCTGTACTGAAAGCTGGATAAACAAAAAGTGCACCAACGAAATCAGGGCGCGCGTATTTTCCTTGTATGCATTGCTCGTAATGGCGATGGTGTCACTGGGGCAGTTAATATTGAATGTGCCTGATAGCACGGGTATATCGATATTTGTGCTACTGTCTGTTTTGGCTTCGATTGCAATCGTGCCTATTGCCATCACCAAAGTCGATGCACCATGCACCACCGCCACCCACCTTGGCATCACTCAATCTGGTTGAGTTATAACACATATCGCCACTGGCTATGATCGCTGCTATTTAGACTGGCGCACTGCAAGGTGTTGCTTATAGGCTTGGGTCCGTTTACGCCAGTTCCATCGGGCTTGATGTTGAAGCTGTTACCTGGTTTATGTTTATACTACTCGGTGGTGGCGTCATCGGCATGTGGCCGCTGGGTAAACTGTCTGACACTATTGACCGACATTTCACCCTGTTGATTGCTCTAACCATTGTTATTAGCTCTAGTTTGGGGCTAGCCATATTGCAGCCTACTGGTTGGTTACTAAGTGTATTTGCGTTAATTTTTGGTGCTTCGGCGTGGCCATTGTATACGATTTTATCGGCTCACTTAAACGACCATGCAACCAGCGAACAAAGAGTGAGTGCCGATGCCGGCCTGTTAGTGATTTATGGCATTGGCGCAGCCGCTGGGCTCTTACAGGCCGCTGGAACTAAAACTTTATTGGATAGTACTTCGGGGCTATTTGTTTTTACTGCGTTAATCGCTACGCTAACTGTCGCTTCCAAACTTTGGCGAATGGCTGCACGTGAAAGCATAGCGGACGAAGATCAAGGTACATATACCATTGTTCCACGAACCTTTCCTATAGTTGTTGAAATAGTGGCCGAGATAGAGGAAGAATAGAAAAAATAAGGCTGGTGGTATTGAATTGAACTAACCTAAGTGACATTCCCACAGCTGCGGTTCGGTCGAAGGTTGGTTGGTTATTAGCCTCAATAATACCCTGCTCTAACCAATTTTCTCTAACATTTTATAATACCACATGCCTAAAGCTAACATTTGCTGAACTGCCCAATCATTAGCGGGTATCCGGATTTGTTTAAAGTCAGAAAAAATATTAAATGACTCTACATTGCCGTCAATAGCATTGGCCATAATTTCGCCAACAAAATGGGTAGTCGCTATACCATGACCAGAATAGCCCTGCGCATAATAGACATTTTGCGAAAGCTTGCCTAACTGCGGAATTCGGTTAATAACGATCCCTGCTTTACCTGTCCATTCAAATTCAATGTCGACTCCCTTTAAGCGAGGAAAGGTTTTTTCAATCGCGGGTCGAAGTTCCTCAGCCACTCGTTTCGAGTCACGGCCTGAGTAGTTAGTACCACCCCCAAACATCAGTCTTTTGTCGGCAGTGAGTCGATAATAATCAAGCACAAATCGGCAGTCATATACGGCAATATCTCGTGGATTAATTTTATTAGCAATCTCATCGCCCAAAGGTACCGTCACAAGGTTACCAAGTGATGCCGGAAATAACATACCTTTAAGTGGTTTGCCACCGAGACGATGATAAGCATTGCCGGCCAGTAACACCGTGTTAGCGATAACACTGCCGTGCTTTGTCACAACTTTGGTCTGGGCACCATCGATAATATCAAGTACTTCACTGTGCTCATAAATTTGAGCACCGAGGCTTTCGGCCGCCCTCGCCTCTCCGATGCATAAATTCAAAGAATGCACATGCATGTTACGTTGATTAAGTAAGCCACCGTGATATATGTCGGTTTCCAGAATATCGGGGATTTCACTCGCTGACATCAACCGAACTTCATCACCCATGCCTCTAGCCACTGCCTCATCATAACTCGCTTGCAACTCCTTCATATGGCCGGGTTTATAAGCGGCATGTAAGTGGCCGAACTTTAAATCGCATTGGATGCCATATTTTTCGACGCGCTTTTTGATGATATCGTGACCGCGCCAGCGTAAGCCCCAGACAAAATCTTCAGCTTGCGTTCCAATTTTACGTTTGAGCTGACGAATCATGGCCTGGTCACCAGAAAGGCTACCCGTTATTTGTCCACCATTACGACCCGTTGCACCCCAGCCTATTTTATTGGCTTCGAGAATAGCCACTTTATAACCTCTTTCGGAAAGCTCTATCGCTGATGCAACACCAGTAAATCCACCACCAACAATAACCACATCGACCTGAATATCTTCACTGAGTGGCTGGTAACTGGTTTCATTGCGAATCGTTTCAGCGTAGTAAGAGCGACAGCGAGGTTCAGACTGGCCCGCTTTGTAAGAGTAATTGTCCATCGGAATACGACCAAAGATAATGTGGCAATCAAACTTGAATAGCACTGCGGCTCAAGTAGTGATCAATATATAGAACAGTAGCAAAGGAATAATCGAGCTACAAGTCATTATTGACTATACTTTATAGCGCCAAATTTTATAACCCCAGTTGTTTTATAAAACCAGCAAAAGCCTCAGAATATCATTTATTAAACTACCAGTTTAATAAATGTAAACTAGTCTGCACCCAGTGTGGGCACTCATAATTCATCGTTGACATCTATTTTAAATTAAGTAATGATTGGATCACTTCTGATCGATATATTGATCACAGCGGGAATAGTATTCGCGATATTAAATTAGTTATTATCGGAATCACTAGCCATGAGGCGTTGTGATTAGGCTGGAAGCATAATAAAAGGCATGATGCGAGAATATTTTATTGGTCTCAAGAAGCGTCGCCAAAAATTTTAATCAGCCGTAGTTAATGAATAAACCAATTCCTGCTATTTCAGTCAATAATGTCGTCAAGCATTACGCCAGTAATCCGCCGATCGTAGCGCTTAATAATGTCAGTATCGAAATCCAGGACAATGAATTCTTTACCCTGCTAGGTCCTTCTGGTTGTGGCAAAACCACTTTATTACGGCTCATCGCGGGGTTCGAACAACCAACAGATGGCGCTATCTTATTATATGGTGATCACCTCGAGGGACTCGATCCAAACGATCGGCCAGTTAATACTGTATTCCAAAGTTATTCCCTTTTCCCACACATGACAATTGCTCAAAACATTGGTTTTGGTCTCAAAATGAAAGGTGAGAACAGCGACCAAATTGCATCAGTAGTGAAGGAAATGTTATCGCTGGTAAAAATGGAAACATTTGGCGACCGTATGCCAAATCAGTTATCCGGTGGACAACAACAAAGAATTGCATTGGTGAGAGCATTGGCACCCAAGCCTAAGGTTCTGCTTCTTGACGAACCACTTTCAGCCTTAGACTTAAAGTTGCGTCAAGCGATGCGCCTAGAACTCAAACGCCTTCAGAAAGAAACAGGCATCACCTTTGTTTTTGTGACCCATGACCAAGAGGAAGCCATGTGTATGAGCGACCGTGTTGCCGTCATGTCTCAGGGTAAGTTACAACAGCTAGATTCACCTCAGATGATCTATGAACGTCCGAGAAATCGATTTGTTGCTAATTTCATTGGCGATGTCAATTTAATCGATACCAAAGTTAGTTCTGAAAATGAAAAAAGCTACGTTTGTTCTCATAATAATATCGAATTTTCAGTGAATAAAACATCACTGCATCAGGTTGGTGATCAGGTCACACTGGCAATTCGCCCTGAAAAATTTAGTCTTGTGCCCAGCGCTGAAGGACTCATTCAGGGGGCCATAGTCGACTCTACTTATATGGGCACTGACACCTATTTAACCGTAAAGATTGATGATTCGACCGAATTGGAAGTTCGATGTCAAAACATAGACCTAGATCAGCAATTACCTGCGATCGGTGAAACCGTCGGTTTAAGTGTGCCGAATGGGGCTGCTACCTTGTTGGAAGATTAATAATCAATCATGGAAATTAAACTACCAGCCAACCCTATTACGCGAAGGTGGCTTGGACTTTCACCAGCGCTGATCACTATTTTTATTTTTATGGTGCTGCCGATCGCCTTACTTGCCCTTTACTCATTTAAACCAGCAGATTCTTATGGTGGTGTAGAGGCCGGTTTTAGTCTTGATGCATGGATACAATTATTCTTTGATCGTGATCTTGACGACACTTTAATTTTTGATTCTATATATCTTCAAATTATCTGGCGTTCGGTTATGCTCGCTGCCATTGGCACCACATTATCATTCCTCGTTGGATTTCCAGTAGCTTGGTATATCATCCAACAACCACCAGAACGACGCGACATTTTATTATTATTAGTCACCATCCCATTCTGGACTAATTTACTCATCCGAGCTTACTCATGGATATTGATCTTAGGTAAAAACGGTATGATTGAACAGCCACTTCTGGCAATGGGCCTGATCGATGGTTCCCTCGAAATGATGTATGGCAATATGGCAATAGGGGTTGGTCTTGTTTATAGCTACATACCATTAATGATCCTTCCTATATACGCTAGCCTCGAAAAAATTGATTTCGGATTAGTTGAAGCGGCTCATGATTTATATGCTAATCGATGGGCTGTCATACAACGCATTGTAATGCCACTTTGCTTACCGGGTATTATTGCTGGTTGTATCCTAGTGTTTGTTCTTAGTTTAGGTGATTTTATTTCGCCGTCCATATTGGGTGGTGGTAAGAAAATGATGCTAAGTAACTTGATTCAATTTCAATTCTCTTCGGCTCGTAACTGGCCTTTTGGTGGTGCGCTAACGATGTTACTACTGATGTTAGTGGCCTTTGGCTCTTACTTTTACATTAAAGCATCGCGTAAAAGCGCCTATCTGGAGAAATAGAAATGGCGAGCAATATTGGTCGGTCCAGCTCCAACACAAACAAAGGGAGAATTCCCTGGCTAAAATGGTGGGCCTGTATATTTTTCGTCTATCTTTATGGGCCTATTGCGGTATTAATCGCCTTCTCATTCAATGACAATCGTATCGCTCAAGTGTGGACTGAATTTAGCACCAAGTGGTACGTCAAGGCCTTTTCTAACGAGGCAATTCAAAACGCCATCATTAATAGTTTAATTGTCGCTGTAGTTGCAACAGTGTGTGCGACTTTGTTCGCCACCATGGCGGCACTCATCCTGTCCAAAGGCATATTCAAGGGTCAAACTTTATGTCTGGGTGTCATTAGTCTGCCATTACTGGTACCTGAGATAGCGACCGCAGTCGCGACACTCAGTTTTTTTGCGGCAATAAATTTTCCGTTAGGGCTGACCTCAATTATTGTTGCGCATATCGTATTCTGTATCCCGTTTGCGTTTATGCCAATTAGAGCACGACTCGCTGGTATGGACGACACCTTGCAGGAAGCTGGAAGAGATCTCTATGCCAATGATGTAAAGGTACTCTGGCATATTGTTTTGCCACAACTGAAACCAGGGATATTTGCAGGTGGAATACTCGCATTTATTATCTCTATTGATGACTTTATAATTTCGTTGATGGTCGCAGGCGCTGGCGCCACAACCTTGCCATTGTATATATATGGCATGATCCGTTTAGGTGTTTCACCTGAAATTAACGCAGTATCAACCATCCTTTTTCTTACATCATTGACACTGGTCGGGGCTTACTGGTTTATATCAAAAAAAAATGAGGGGAGTAACTATGTTCACTAACGTAAAGAAAAAAGCTGGCATCATTGCAGCGGCAGCCTTGTTTAGTTCTGCGACATTCGCCGCCGAAGAACTAAACTTTTACAACTGGGTAGACTATACACCGGATGATCTGATTGCCCAGTTCGAAACAGAAACGGGCATTAAAGTTAATCTGGATACCTATGATTCAAACGAAACTCTACTGGCAAAGCTCAAGTCAGGCGCAACTGGTTACGATATTGTTGTTCCGAGTCAGAATTTTGTATCTATCATGGTCTCTGAAGGCATGCTTGAAAAAGTAAATGTTAAAGGTATGTCTAACTATAAAAACGTCGACATGCGTTGGCAGAGCCCCCCATGGGACCCTACTCAGGAATACTCTATTCCTTATCAAATGGGAACAACATCATTTTCGATCAATATGGATGGCTATGATGGCCCAGGTAATTCTCTGAAGGAATTTTTTGAACCGAACAATTCGGTAGCAGGCAAAATTCAGGTCTTCAAAACGCCAGATGAAGTCATCCCATTAGCACTAATGTACCTTGGCCATGAACAGTGCAACGAAAACCCCACAGACATGAAAGAAGTACTGGCTTTGCTGCTCAAGCAAAAGCCACATGTAAAAACTTACAACTCTGAAACAATGGTCGCTAATCTAGCCAGTGGCGAAGTCCTTGTCAGTAGTCAGTGGGATGGCTATTCAATGAAGACTCGCCTTCGAGACGGTGTTACGCAACTGAAATATGTTCACCCAAAGGAAGGTATTATCGGTTGGTTTGATAGCCTGGTAATTCCAAAAGGCGCGCCCAATAAAGCCAATGCTGAAAAATTCATGAACTTCATGATGGATGCTAAAAATGGTGCTGCAATATCCAATTTCAACCGCTATGCATCGCCTCTGGATGGCAAGGCTATTGCCGCATTTATTGACCCTGAATTAGGTACCGCGCCAGAGATAAACTTGGACCCTAGCATTCCAGTTCACTTCAGCGAGAGCTGTAGTGGTAAGTCAATCAAGTTATATGACAGAGTTTGGACTAAAGTCTTACTGTAAACATTGCTGTAAATCTTTGTCATCAGTAATGCGTACCTATTGCACCCATACAGCTGGGTGCAATTTTTCAGGAGAAATAAATGTCTGACAATGAACTCGTTTACCTTAATGGTATTGATGCTCTAACAGCCTTTAAGAATAAGTCACTCTCTCCCGTTGAACTCATGCAAGCTATGATTTCACGATCAGAGTCAATTGAGCCCTATATCAATGCTTTTACTGATAGTTATTTCGAACAAGCAATTGAGCAAGCTAAATTAGCTGAAAATCGATATCAAAAAGGGACCCAAAGACCACTCGAAGGTTTACCGCTAGCAGTCAAAGACGAATTCAAATTAAAAGGCACTCGACGCACCAGTTCTTCTCTAGTTTACCAAAACCGAGTAGATGACGAAAGCGATGTCATTATTGATCGGCTTTTAGATTCGGGTGCCATTTGTCATACCAAAACAACTACACCTGAATTTTGCCTGCTTGGCGCCTGTCACTCTCGTTTATGGGGGGTCACGCGTAACCCGTGGAATCTTGATATTACCCCGGGTGGTTCATCTGGAGGGTCAGGCGCCTCGCTCGCAGCAGGAACTACCACGCTAGCGACCGGCACAGACATTGGTGGATCGATTCGTATTCCAGCAGCCCAATGCGGCATCGTCGGGTACAAACCACCCTATGGCCGTAATCCTGAGATACCAGTATTCAATTTAGATTTTTATAGCCACTCTGGACCCATGGCTCGAAGTGTTGCCGATACGGCAATAATGCAAAATGTTATTTCGGGCCCACACAATAAAGATATTGCTTCATTGCGTGACACCGTAAAAATTGACCACAAACCAGTCGATAGTTTAAAAGGTTGGAAAGTAGCCTATTCTATGGAGCTTGGTTTTTTTGAAATCGATGAAAGTGTTCGTCGAAATACCGAGCAGGCCCTTGAAGTTTTTCGGCAATTAGGGGCTACCGTAGTTGAAGTTAAAATAGGCTGGGATGAATCTATTATCGATGCAGCTCATCACTACTGGGCTCATGGCTGGGCGTCAACAATCGCCAGCCTGCTCCAAACCAATCGTGACGATTTAACTGACTATTCGAGATGGTTTCTCGAAAATTCCTTGAATTCAACCCAGCAAGATTTCATAAAATCGATCAAAACCACAGTGAAAATGTATGACGAATTTGGGCCACTGATGGACCAATATGACTTATTTATTTGTCCAACCCTTGCAACTAGTGGTGTGCCTGCTGAGTTTTCGTGGCCAGCTAGCGACATCCAAATTAACAATACTATCAAACGACTAAACGAAGAACATTGGTCAATGACCTACCCGTTTAACATGTTAAGCCGTTGCCCAGTCATGTCGATGCCTAGCGGATTGACCTCAAACGGTGTGCCAAGTGGTATCCAAATAGTCGCCAGAACTTTTGATGATCAACGCGTATTCACGGGGGCACTGGCCTATGAACAGGCATTTGAGAAACCCGCCTGGAAACTGGATCCAAAAATCCATATTTAGATTAGTATATTTTAAAAACAATTTTTAGAGGTGAGTTATGCTTTCTGTCTATAGCGAAAAACATACGTTACGCAATTCAAAAACCGAACTTTCTGGCGGAGAATTAGTTCCCCCTTATGAATGCCCAATGCGAGCAGAGTACATTCTCGAACGTTTAAAAACTGAAAAAATTGGCGAAATCATCGTACCTAAAGAATTTGGGCTTGATCCAATAACCCGCATTCATGATACTGGTTTTCTTACCTTTCTAGAGCAATGCTGGGGTGACTGGGTTGCAACGGGCTATAAGGGTGAGGCCATCCCAACGGTTTGGCCATCTCGGGCTATGTCGAGCCATCACATTCCCAATCATATAGAGGGTCGAATGGGTTATTACGCATTAGCCAGTGAAACATCGATCTCTAATGGTACTTGGGAAGCTGCACGCGCCAGCGCAAACGTTGCACTGACAGCACAGGAAGCGATCAAAAACGGTGCCAAAGATGCTTTTGCACTGTGTCGTCCTCCAGGTCATCACGCTGCTAGCGACATGTATGGGGGATATTGCTTTATCAATAATGCAGCCGTCGCAGCTCAGGCATTTATCGACCAGGGTGCGAGTCGAGTGGCAATATTGGATGTTGACTTCCATCACGGCAATGGCACCCAGGATATCTTTTACAATCGGTCAGATGTAATGTTTCTCTCCTTACACGGTGATCCAAAAGATGCCTTTCCTCACTTCCTAGGCTATGACGACGAAAAGGGCGCAGGTGATGGTGAAGGGTACAATTTCAACTACCCAATGAGACCCAATACCAATTACAAAACCTGGGCTGGTGCGTTGGATCAAGCTTGCAAAAAAATTTCTAACTACTCGCCTGATGCATTAGTTATCTCACTTGGGGTTGACACGTTTGAACATGATCCAATTTCTTTTTTCAAATTGCAGTGTGACGATTTTAAACGCTATGGCGCCACTATAGGGGCACTCAGACTTCCCACTCTATTTATTATGGAAGGGGGATATGCGGTAGAAGAAATTGGTATCAATGCGGTTAATGTATTGCAGGGTTATGAAGGCTACTAATGTGTTGAACCTTTAAAGAGATGGCTAAATTTAATGACTTCGATTAATGTTGGAGAACGGTTAAAAGAACTAAGGAAGCGTAATGGCATTTCTCAACGTGAACTGAGTCGACGGGCTGGTGTTCCTAATAGTGCAATATCCGTAATCGAAAATAATAAAGTCAGCCCCTCGGTAGATTCATTAACACGAGTATTGAATGGTTTTCCGATGACAATAATAGAGTTTTTCTCTGACAACAAAAATGTTGAGGAAAAATTTTATTATAAAAAAGATGAACTGCTTGGAATGTCTGACGGCAGCATGTCCTTTCGTGTGGTTGGTGCTGATCGAAAAGATCGAAAAATTCGATTCCTGCATGAATTCTATCCTTCTGGTGGTGACACAGGTGAAAATTTAATTGCCCATAATGGTGAAGAAGTCGGTGTCGTAGTGCGTGGCCGTATGGAACTAACTATTGGAGAAAGAGTTCAGTTACTCGAAACCGGTGATGGTTTTTATATCGATGCCAGAGTCCCTCATCGCTTCCGTAATATCGACACCGAAGAATGTGAAGTTGTCACTGCTGCCACACCACCCAATTTCTAACTTTCAGAAACACACTAGAAAGTTAAAACTTCAATTGTGCTACTTCACGACGAAAGGGCAATTCATCTCCAATATCGGGCATATCTAATTCACGTGCATAACGATGACCAGCATAAGTAGCCCAAGCAATAGGCGCTGGCGACTCAGCGTCGCCAATCAGCTTAATTGACTGAACGCCATGACCTGCCCACTCGCCTTCACGCGATACTAACTCGTTCCATAAATCATCATTGCCGACTCGTGAGGTGACCATAATGACAGCTGATGCTTCGAGGTATTGCTTTTGTCCAGAATAAACACACTCGGTAACAACTTGCCCGTTCGCTATTTCTGTCACAGTACGATTCAACAAGATTTCCACACCTAGATTAACAAGCTTGCGATGAATCGTCGCTTGTTCCAACGTATTATTAGTCCACTCTGATACATAAGCGGCGGGTGTCACTAACGTAACTGTTGCACCATTATTCACCAATAACTCAGCTATAACGCCACCCATGTAATAATGATCGTCATCAAACAAAACAACATGACCTGTCGGTCGATTGCCTGCCATCAAATCATCCGGGGTATAAACCGGCAACGATTGGTCATTTAGCATAGGTTTCAGATGTACTCGCGCAACTCCATCATTTCTCCAACTGGAGCCTGTCGCCAATACAACATGCTCGAAACCAAATTCAAGGACATCGTCTGCACTCAGGTTATTATCCAGATAAACAGCTACATTTTCCATCTGACTAATTTGATATTCTCTATAATCAGCGACTCGTCCCCAAGCTGACAGACCCGGCAATAGCCTTTCTTTTGCCACTCGACCACCTATCACTGTGCTGGCTTCGGCAAGCACAACCTGGTAACCACGCAAGCCCAGCGCTCGCGTGGCTTCCAAACCAGCAGGCCCAGCGCCAACCACTAGTACTGAATCACTAACACCCTTCGCATGCATAGTTTCTGGATGCCAACCTTTTCGCCATTCTTCCATAAAGGTTGGATTTTGTGTGCAGCGCGAAATAGACATAGTCATGTCGCCACTCACACAAATATTGCAACCAATACATTCGCGAATATCTTCAACTCGGCCTTCATCAATTTTTTTAGGTAAAAACGGATCCGCTATAGAAGGTCGTGCACAGCCTATGAAATCGAGAATGCCTGATTTAATTTGCTTCACCATCACATCGGGAGACGTGAAACGCCCTACGCCAACGACCGGTTTACTGGTGAGTGATTTAAAACCCTCGACTAATGACTGCTGTGCGCCCTCTTCTTTAAAACGTGATGTACCGGAACAGTCTTCCCAGGTACCGTGCGCGAGATCCCATATATCAGGTAGATCAGAATGCATTGCTACCATGTCACGTACTTCGTTGTTGCCAAAACCAAGATCGCCAACAATTTCATCAAGAGATATCCTTAGGGCGATCGCGCAGCTGTCGCCTATTACTTCTTTACCCTCTTCAACCAATTCACGCATTAAACGTGATCGATTTTCCAAACTGCCACCGTATTCATCAGTTCGATGGTTGGTTGCTGTCGATAGAAAGTGCTGAATGATGCCGAACCCATGGGCACCATAGAGACAAACTAAATCGTAACCAGAGGCCTTAGCACGTTTAAATGCATTACGATGCCAGCGTCGCAAATCACGAATATCCCGTTTAGTCATTGCCCTTGCACTGACTGGGTCATTGGTGAAAGTACGTATCGGCATCGCCGTCGGTGCACGCGGTACTTCTTTTGAATATAAATTAGGGCCGTTGACACCCGAATAAGCCAGTTCGATACCTGCTAGTGCGCCATATTCATGCATTGAATCGGACATTTTTGCGAGCATCGGAATATCATCATCATCCCAAAGACGTAATTCAATGAAAGGGGCAATTTCCGACGTATGATGCAGTTCAGCCTGTTCGGTGAATATCACACCCCAGCCGCCCTCAGACTTGACTCGACGCATTTCAGCTACCGCCGAAGGGTCACGAAAGCCACCCCCATTGCAATGTGGTACTTGATAGAAGCGATTCTTTGCCGTCAGTGGGCCTATCTTAACGGGCTCGAATAGTATGTCGTAACGTGGATTTCTACTCATGCAGTTGACTCCTGAAGCATCATAGCTTGGCCATACCTGGAATATGATTTGAACTAATTTGTTCGATGCAATAGGTATTAAAACTATCGACTGCCATCGTCTTTCTTATTTTTTCAAGCACTGCTATACCCAAAGTAAGGCTTGGATATTCACCCAATAAAGGTACATAAGACAGCCCACTTCCATCGAGTGATTTTTTATTTAATGGCCGCACATTGGCGAGACTATAACCATAGCCGTTGGCAACTAAACCTCGTTGCACATCAATATGTTTTGTTCTGGCATGAATAATGGGCTTTACATTATTTATAGAAAACAATGACATGAAGTAAGCATCACTCAATGGCAGGTCGAGTAAAATAAAATTTTCCTCAGCGAGTTGCGTCAATGTTACAGCTTTCTTGTTAGACAGTGGGTGATTTTCAGCTAATAATACATAAGGCTTCAATTCAGCCAGTGGTGTGAAATTAATATCGCTATCGAGTTGAAGGTCATAGGTTAACGCTAGATCGATTGAACCCTTTTTTAGGCTACTCAATAGCTCAGCCTGATTATTTTCGTTAACGTTTACATCAACACCAGGAAACGATTGCATAAAGCCGTAACATAATTCGGGCGTTACGATAGGCGCAAGAGGCGTGAAACAACCAATATTAATTGAACCAAATATATGGTCTGATAATTTACCCGCAAAACTTTTGAGCTCATTCGCATCCCGCAATAATCGTTTTGACTGCGCCATAATTTGACTGCCAGCCGTCGTCAGACTCATACCCTGTGCGTGATGGCGAATAAATAACTGGAGTTCAAATATATCTTCCAGATGCGTTATTGCATTTGAGATCGAAGGTTGAGAAACATGGATTTTTTCAGCCGCCTTAAGAATGCTACCTGCCTCGCCCGCAGCAACAAAATAAGATAGTTGTTTTAGTGTGAATTTCACAGAAAATTAGGGTACTAGTCGTTAATCAGAGATCGTAGAAGCAGCAGGAATAACGGCGATGACATCAATTTCCATCAACCATTCGGCCTGACCCAAACCAGCGACGACAATACCTGTAGAAATTGGAAAAACGCCCTTTAGCCATTTACCCACTACTTGATAAACGGGTTCCCGGTATCTTGGATCAGTAATATAAGTCGTGGTCTTAACAATATGACTGAGGTCACTACCCGACTCCTCGAGTAGCTGTTTAACATTTTTCATCGCCTGTTCAGCCTGTGCTGCGGCATCTCCAAGCCCAATCAAATTACCATCAAAATCACTTCCAATCTGGCCTCTGACATAAACTGTATTGCCGGCCACAACCGCCTGACACAAGTCATTGTCGAGGGATTGATTGGGGTAAGTATCCTTGGTATTAAACATACGGATACGTTTGTGTGTTACGGGTATGGTCATAGTTAAACCTGCTGCATTAATATAACTATTACAACTATGTCCTGATCTTTGACATATGTAAATTAGTATTTACTGCCGTCCTGGCTCAGTTTTTATAAATCAGATGAACTTAAACCTTTGCTGTTAGTATCTAGCGAAGTCATTGCTTTGTAATGCCTGGCTCCTACATTACTTTTATTGATGTAATTGATCAGTTAATAATATTTTATCAATGCAGTCATTCCTCGTAAGCTGATTATTCGATTTAAGCGCCTGACCATAGTTAATCAACAGTGGGTATCATTGTTTGACCTTGAACACTGATAAACCTATAAAGGACTACACAAATGACAACTGAAAAAATTGATACTCTTGTTGTTGGTGCCGGCCAGGCGGGCGTAGCCATGAGTGAACACTTGAGCAGCCACGGCGTACCTCATTTGATTCTGGAGCGTCATCGTATTGCAGAAAAATGGCGCACAGGAAGGTGGGATTCACTTGTTGCCAATGGCCCAGCTTGGCATGACCGTTTTCCTGGTATGGAATTTGACGACATTGATTCAGATACTTTTGCTAACAAAGAACGCGTTGCAGATTACTTTAATGACTATGCTAAAAAGTATAATGCCCCTATCCGGACCGGCGTAGATGTAACAAAAGTTACCGCTAATATTGGCTGTCCAGGCTTTACGGTTGAAACCTCCAAGGGCATTATTGAGGCTAAGAGAGTCATAGCGGCAACAGGACCTTTTCAAGTGCCTGTTATTCCGCCAATTGCACCTGATGAAAAAAGGATCAAACAAATGCACTCTGCCGATTATCGCAATCCACAGCAATTGCCCGACGGCGGTGTTTTGGTAATTGGCTCCGGCTCATCTGGCGTGCAAATTGCTGATGAGTTACAACGTTCAGGTAAAACCGTTTACTTATCGGTTGGATCACACGGCCGACCACCACGGGCTTATCGTGGCCGCGATTTTGTTTGGTGGTTGGGCGTGCTTGGCGAATGGGATACTGATGCTATTAAACCAGGCATGGAACATGTCACCATTGCCGTCAGTGGCGCTTATGGCGGCCAAGCCATTGACTTTCGGCGTCTCGCCAATGAGGGCATCACACTCGTTGGTCTGACGAAGTCATTCAACGGTGGTGAGGTAACTTTCCAGTCAAATCTTAAAGACAATATAAAACGGGGTGATGAGCACTATCTGGAGTCACTAGATTTAGCTGATGCCTACATTGAGCGTAACGGTCTTGACTTCCCAGAAGAGCCTGAAGCACGTAATATGCTTTCCGACCCAGACTGTGTGGCCAACCCTATTCTCAAGCTAGACCTGATCAAGGCTGGCGTTACCACGATTATCTGGGCCACAGGGTATAAGGTTGATTATAGCTGGCTGAAAGTCGAGGCTTTTGATGATAAGGGCCAGCCTAAGCATCAGCGTGGAGTGGCGACGGAACCTGGTATCTACTTCTTAGGACTACCTTGGTTATCGTGTCGTGGTTCCTCTTTCATCTGGGGAGTCTGGCATGACGCAAAGCGTATAGCCGATCATATCGCTACGCAGAGAGCCTATCTCGCTTGCCCAACGCCCAAATAATGATATGTAACACGTTGATCTTTTCAAAATGGTAACTTACTTAAACTTATCATGCTCTTTAGAGTTGAATCCGAGCATTAAAATATCAACTATAAAAAAGATATGCTTGGCTTGCTTAAGGTAGTTCAAACCATCTTGCAATTTAAATGAGAAAAAGCTAAAACTTTGCAGCCAACCAAGATGACATTAATGTTGTGCTTGTTATTCTTTATTAAACACGATAACCAGAAGAGGAACTGACCATGACACTATCCATTGCCGCTTGGGATCAACAAACAGGCCAATTTGGTGCCGCTATTGCTTCGTCCAGTATTAGCGTGAGTAGTCGCTGTCTTCACTGGCGACCGAATGTGGGTATAGCACTCAGTCAGAATATTACTGACCCTCGTCT
>JBNMQI010000026.1:0-20598 GCA_051277905.1 Gammaproteobacteria bacterium
TAGCGTTTTGGACCCACCTGATCCCTTTCCGAACTCAGAAGTGAAACGAAACTGCGCCGATGATAGTGTGGGAGTTCCCATGTGAAAGTAGGTCATTGCCAGGCATTAATACCCTAAATACCCAACTTCTTGAGTTGGGTATTTTTTTGCCTGAAATTCGGTGAAATATTATCCTAAGTGGTATTCGATTGATAACTATTCCCGCCTATCAACAGAACTCTGGGTTTTAAGTGTAATTTTTGCCTTGCTTCAATTTAATGAGGAAATCAAGCTTCACGTTCTTACTTATAATGTACAAAGAATTATAGAAATTGTTACTCCTTACTCTATTGGTGGTTATCTTCAGTGAATTTGTATTGCTAGTTGTGACATAACTATGGCTCCTAAGGTAGGTTAGTTTAGATACAACCAATAAGGGGATAAGCCTATTAAATGAAGATAAGTTGATAAGATAGTTCTAAATGCGTTTGATTTTTAATTTTGTTCAACCTCAAGTGCTAGCAGTCTTAGTGATTAACATCTAGTATTGTATTTTAGACGCTTATATTATCAGACAGTAATTATAAGATAATCCCCAATTGTACCAACTCGTAGTCCACCTAACTAGTTACCTTCATTCAAAGAATTGAAAATACAAAATTGTGCTCAGGGTATTGTTTAATCTTGAATACTTGTTTCTAAACCCCTTACTTTAGGGATAAAAAAATGGTTGTCGGTCTAATCGCCATTGATATGTCGTTGTTTTAGTTGGTTGGTTGGTTGAGTATGGATTCAATTAGTTCAATCACGCCAGCTTGAATTTAACAATCAACACGGGCAATAACATCAAATTTGCAATCAAAGCTATTGTCATCGCCACTCCTGATAGCAACCCAAAGTAAATCGTCGGTATAAAATTAGACAGTGCAAGAATCGAAAATCCAAGGACTACTGTCACCGTTGTATAGTAAAGCGCATGACCGATACTATTATGGCTACGTTTTATAGCTGCCCAGTAGTCATGATCAATAGCGTATTCTTCGCGGAAGCGATGTACATAATGGATGGAGTCGTCTACGCCAATCCCAATACTTATTGCCGCAATTGTAATGGTCATTATGTCTAATGGAATGCCAATCCAGCCCATTAAACCTAGAATGAGTCCTGCTGCCACCATGTTAGGTACGATGGTGGCAATAGACAATTTGACAGCCTGAAACAAAATCATAAACATAAATAAAATGGCTATGAAAACTGCACCAATGGTTAAAATCTGTGATTTAAAAAGGCTTTGCAGTAGATTGTTATAAAGCACGGCCATGCCCGTGATGTGTACCTGTTCTGGTTTTAACCCGAGATTATCGACCAGATGTAATCTAATCGTATCGATTAATTCCTGACGTTTCAAATTTTTGTTTGACTCATAAATTCGGATACTAAAACGAAGTTGGTTTCCATCTTCTGATAGATAAGGCGTAATTAACGACTGCCTAACGCTGTCTGGTAACCGTTTGTAGGTAACAGCCAATATGAAGTCATCAAAAGGTTCTCCGTCATTCACTGTTTGTAACATTCGCATACCTGTATCGATTGACAATACTTTGCCAGTCTCAGGTAGGCTTTCTAGGTAGGCATGAATTTCTGCTATTTCAATCAAGCCATTGCTATTAAACCAGTAACTAGTCGAAGTAATATCACCGCTGTCTTCAACAGCGAATTCATCATCTTCAAATAACATTTCTACGTTCTGTTTCATTACGGGTGCATCGATTATAATTTCCATCGGTGTTGTGCCCCCGAGTTTTTCATCGATTAGACTCATGCCTTGGTAAATTTCAGTGTCTTCTTTGTAATAATCAATAAAACGATTTTCGACGGACAGCTGCGGTAGTCCAGACAAGCCTATGCCAGCGAGTACAATGAATAGTAATAAAGTAGCTTTACTGTGGTTTTGAATAAACTGTGCAATTGATAACATAATAGTCGCAGTAAACTCACCCGTTGATTCATGCTTTTGTTTTGGTAATAACATCAACGCAGCGGGGAAAAGTGTAAAAGCAAGGACAAACGATATTGATATACCAATGACCATCATCCAGCCAAAATCGATGACAGGACGAATACCGCTTACTAGTAGCGAGCCAAAAGCAACCATCGTTGTGACAGCGGTGTAAACGCAGGGTAAAAATTTACTGCGTATGGTTTCACTCACTAGTTCAAATTGTGATGCATTAGGCGTCTGCTCCGATACTTCACGATAGCGAACGATTAAATGAATAACTAATGACAGCGTGATGATTAACAGTATAGAAATAAAATTAGAGGAAACAACAGTAACAGGCCAGTGCATCCAACCCAGATAACCTATCATTACTAGTGCGCTGGTTACACAGGCTACGAGGGGTAAAACTACCCATTGAATGGATCTAAAAGATACCATAAGGATAAGAATAATAAAGCCCACGACACCGACACCAAATACTTTTAAATCACTGCGAATATAATCGATTGAATCACTCACAATCATTGGTACGCCGCCCAAAAATAGTTTGGCCTGATCTCGGTGCAAGTCCATTACCGCCCTTACTTGTTTGATCGTTTCATCTTGACGAAGATTAGCCGCTTGGTTGAGTTGTTTAATATTTTCAGAAAGAGTCTGAATCTGGACTTCGTGTTCAACGCTTAAGGGTTGATTCTCATAAAGCTTGTCACGCATTAGGTTGAGTCTGGAAAGCTCGCTATCAGATGCCAGGTTAACTTGAAATGCGGTTGTATCACCTTGTTCACTCACCACTAAGTTTTTATAGAGTGGACTGGTTGTCATTTCTATCTGTGCTAGTGCAATATCAACGTCGTCGCTTTCTAAAGTTCTAATGCCCTCAGCGATTTCTGTCAGTGTAACGGGTGGGCTACTGATAAGGGGAACATCAAGCATGCTAATAACAGACTTAACGTTATCTATTGCTGTCAACTGATCTCGCAATATAGCTATGTCGGCGAGCGTACTCGGAGCAAATAAAGGGTTTTTTGGGCTATAGGTAACCACTAAAAACTCTTCAGAATCATACTGATTAGCAATTGAGCGAAAGTACTTTAATGCCTCATCATTTTCTAAAATCAAAGAGTCTGACGAAGCATCTAGTTCAAACTCAGTTGTATGAGAAATAAAAAATCCAGACACTAACGCAACCACAATAAGGGTTACTATTGGATTATTAAGTACCAATCGATTAAACAGGTTGATTAAAAAACGCGCCATTTTCCCTTACCTAGATTGATTTATAAGTGAGATAAAGTTTACTTTTGCTGACCCATCTTGGCCCAACTATCGCGCAATGTCATCGTGCGATTAAATATCGGTTGCTCAATACTCGAATCAGTGTCGTTAATAAAATAACCTAATCGTTCAAATTGATAAGCTAACACATTACCAGTAACTTCGACTGCGGGTTCTAGCTTTGCGTTATTAACAATCATTCGTGACTCAGGATTCAGCGTTGGAATAAAATCATCTTCAGCAGCTGGGTTAGGTGTAAGGAACAAACGATCTAACAAGTTGACCCTAGCGTTAACCGCATGCTTCGAACTAACCCAGTGAATGGTGCCCTTAACCTTGCGACCATCAGCAGACTTTCCACCACGACTGTCAGGGTCGTAGGTACAAATGACCGAATCGATACTGCCATCCGCATTTTTAATTACTTCTTTACAGGTCACATAGTAAGCAAAGCGCAGTCGAACTTCGCGCCCAACCGTGAGTCGGAAAAACTTCTTTGGTGCATCGTCCATATAGTCATCCTGCTCAATATACAACTCACGTGAAAAAGCAATTTGACGTGTACCGTAATCAGGGTTTTGTGGATGATTACTTGCAGTGACCATTTCTTCTTGGTCTTCAGGATAGTTTTCGATAATTAATTTAATGGGTTTGATTACCGCCATACGGCGTATTGCACGATTATTTAAATCTTCACGTAGTGCATTTTCAAGCACAGCCATTTCGATCATGCTGTCCTTTTTAGTCATGCCGATCATGCGGCAAAACTCGACGACAGACTCAGGTGTAAAACCGCGGCGACGCATACCTGCGATAGTCAGCATACGGGGATCGTCCCAACTGTCGACGTGTCCATCGCTCACAAGCAGGTTAAGCTTTCGTTTACTGGTGAGTGAGTACTCGAGTTGTAAGCGTGCAAATTCAATTTGACGAGGATGGCAGGGCGGGTCGAGCTTATCCAGAATCCAGTCATACAGCGGACGATGGTCCATGAACTCGAGCGTACAAAGTGAATGAGTTACGCCCTCGATTGCATCTGATAACCCGTGGGTGAAATCATACAGAGGATAGATACACCAAGTGTCACCCGTATTATGGTGAGTAACATGACGTATGCGATAAATGACTGGGTCACGCATATTAATATTGCCTGACTGGAGATCAATCTTTGCACGCAAAACATGTACGCCGTCGGCAAACTCACCTGCCTTCATTCGTTGGAACAATGCTAAATTCTCTTCAGGTGAACGGTCGCGATAAGGACCGGCAATACCAGGTTCAGTCAATGTGCCTCGGTTAGCTCTAATGTCTTCTGCGCTCTGGCTATCAATATAGGCATCTCCTTGATTGATTAGCTGTACGGCATAATCGTAAAGCTGACCAAAGTAATCCGAAGCGTGAGGATTCGAATTCCAGCTAAATCCTAACCATTCAACATCACGCCTAATCGCATTAATATACTCGACGCTTTCTTTTTCAGGATTGGTATCGTCGAAACGCAAATTACAATGTCCACCAAATTCAATTGCAGTACCAAAGTTGAGACAAATAGATTTAGCATGGCCAATGTGCAGGTAGCCGTTTGGCTCGGGCGGAAAGCGGGTAATTACCTTACTGGTTTTCTGGTCAGCAATGTCGGCATTAATAGCGTCACGAATAAAATTGGAAGTGTCGGCATCGACAATGCTGGCGTCAGACATGAATAGGGATTCAGCGATAAAATAAAGTCAGTATTTTACATGATCTATTGAGAAAGCTGAATAATAATGCGTCTTTCTCATGGGGAAATTGTTGGAACAACGTTTAGGTAAAACGATTTTAGATGGTCTATGTGTGGCAATTAGTTTTTTGGCGTGGATAAAATGACTGCTTGTTCATCATAGAACTGTTCAATTTTTGCCCAAGCCTGACTCCAGTTGAAGGTAAACGGTGTCGTGAAATTTTTTTGTCTGTGTGGTTAACCAGTTGATAAATATGCCGAGCTGAGGGCTATCGAGTCCCTCGTGTTTGTGTACCATGTAATAGGCATATTGAGATTTTATGCCCTTGTTTACCGGGCATACCAAGGCACCTTTTTCGATATCATCAGCTGCCAATATCAGACTGCTCAAGGCAATGCCCTGACCTTGCTTTGCTGCCTGAAGCATTAGCGAAGGATTGGTGAAATTGGGGCCAGCAATTGGATTTATTTCGGGTTGGCCGACGCTAGCGAACCAGGTTTGCCAAGTTTCCCTTTGTTCACCGTGCAGCAATGTATAGTTAACAAAGTCCTCGGCACTGATAACGTCCTGCGCCATTAATGGAAAGTCCGGGGCACACAGCGGTACCAGCATGTCTGGTAGAAGTTTGGTGCTGGACATTCCTGGCCAGCGGCCTCGACCGTAGAGGATCCCAACGTGTACCTCTGACAGGTCTAAATCCAGATCTGGCTCTCCATCAGTGGTGTATAACCAAATATCAGTATCGCGGTGATGATCGCGAAAATGATTTAATCGAGGCACCAGCCATTGTGCCGCAAAGGCGGATGTGGTTCGAACGATCAGTTGATTAGGTTTTTTATATTGCTCTAACCGCTTTAATCCATCTTCGAGAATATTAAGGCATTCTTCTGTTGTCTCCAGTAAATCGATACCGGCATCTGATAAAACCACCTTACGATTAATGCGGATAAATAACGGCTGTTCAAGGTAATTCTCTAACGTCTTAATTTGGTGGCTAACTGCCGACTGAGTCATGTTGAGTTCGAATGCCGCTTTGGAGAAACTATTCAGGCGAGCGGCTGCCTCAAATCCACGTAGACAGTTGAGGGGTGGCCATTTTTGAGAAGTTATCATGAGTAATATCGATCAATTTAATTAAAATAAGTCGTTTGTAATCGAAATAGCTAATGCAATATAGTTCATTTACTCGGTTATGAATAGAAAATACTCAGAAATAAAATAATTTGCATGAATAACGTTGTTGTATTTAAAACTCAATAAACCAATTAAATTGATCAGTAAGGAGAGAAACCAATGGCTTTTTAAGACCACGATTTAGCTGCTAAAAAACTACCTATGACTTTACGCCGTCACTCATTTGAATTGGTAGTCGGCGCTAGAAAGACCTTTGTATTCGCTTCGCCATTTAGAATGGCCTATACACAATTTCTGGGGGTATTGAAATCACTGATGGTGGTGGAATACATTGCATCACTCAGCAAGTGCCTGCGATAGCCTAACAAATAAATATACTGGAGTTACACTCATGTCAAAAATTGATCTTATTGCGAATACACCTGCAGCGCAGGATTTTTATATGCCAGGCGAGTGGGAAAAACACGAACGGTGCTGGATGGTCTGGCCAACCAGGCACGTCCAATGGGATGACCTTGAAGCTGTTGAGCTTAGTTACGCAGATGTGGCGAATACCATCGCTAAGTTTGAACCTGTCACAATGGTGATTGCCCCGGGTGACCACGACCGAGTCAGAGTCCTGTGTAACGATTCGGTCAGCTTATTAGAGTTACCAATTGATGACTCATGGATGCGAGACGTAGGTCCTAGCTTTCTGAAGCACAAAGATAGTGGCATGGTTGCTGGCACTGACTGGCGGTTTAATTGTTGGGGTGGCTATACATCTAAATATGGTGAAGATGCGCAGATAGCTGCACGTATACTCAATCACCTGGATATGCCAGCTTATCGCTCGAGTCTGGTGATGGAAGGTGGTGCTTTACATGTGGATGGCGAAGGCACACTAGTAACGACTGAGTCAGTCGTGTTGAATCAAAACCGCAACTGGAAAATGGATAAAGAGCAGGCTGAAATCGAATTGTGTCGAGCGACAGGTGCCACGAAAGTTATCTGGTTGCCGGGTGATCTCGAATCTGAAACCAGTGATATGACTGATGGTCATGTTGATGGCATTATGTGTTTCATAAAACCGGGTGTTGTCATGTTTGAACGAGATATTTCTGGCGATAAAGTGACGGCTGAACTTGATCGTGAAAATCGGCGGGCTTTGGAATTGGAAACTGATGCGAAAGGTCGCCGGTTAGAAATCATCGATATCGAAGTTGATCATAGTAATATTGGTGAAGGTTTCGAATTATTTTGTAGCAGCTATATCAATTTTTACCTGCCTAATCGTGGTGTCGTTATGCCTTGTTATGGCGTGGAAAGTGATCAACAGGTTAGACAATTATTGGCTAAAGTTTTTCCTGATCGACAAGTTGAAATGGTAGATATCAATGCAATTGCGCCAGGCGGTGGAGGCATTCATTGCATAACACAGCAACAACCAGTTTAAACTTAGAAAGAGAGCCTAAAATGAGTGACACAAAGATGGTAACAGTCGCAGCCACGCAAATGACCTGTAGCTGGGATATAGAAGAAAATATTAAATGTGCCGAACAGATGGTCCGCGAGGCGGCATCAAAAGGTGCACAAATTATTTTGATACAGGAATTGTTTGAAACCCCTTATTTTTGTATAGAGCAATCATTCAAACATCTGGAGTTGGCAACGACCGTAGAAGACAGTCGAGTGATCAAACACATGGCGAACCTCGCGAAAGAACTATCAGTCGTTTTACCGATTAGCTGGTTTGAGCGCGCTGGTAATGCATTCTTTAATTCACTGGCGATGATAGACGCTGATGGATCGGTTATGGGTGTCTATCGTAAAACGCATATCCCCAACGCGATTGGCTATCAGGAGAAGCAATATTTTAGTCCTGGAGACACTGGCTTCAAAGTATGGGATACCCGCTATGCAAAAGTAGGCATTGGAATATGTTGGGATCAATGGTTCCCCGAAGCTGCCCGATGCATGGCATTGCAAGGTGCCGAAATATTGATGTATCCAACGGCAATAGGTGATGAACCTGGTGATGCGACGGCAATAGATTCGATGCCGCACTGGCAGAACGTCATGTGTGGACATGCTGGCGCTAACATTTTGCCAGTGATTGCTTCTAATCGTATAGGTACAGAGAAAGCTACGACGAATGATATGGAGATGACCTTTTATGGTTCATCCTTTATTTCAGATGCTTTTGGTAACCGAGTCGAAACCGCTGACAGAACAACACAATCCGTTATTACGCATAGTTTTGATTTAGCTGAAATAAAATCCTATCGAGAAACCTGGGGTGTTTATCGTGACCGAAGACCAGATCAATATGGTGCAATCACTACCCTAGATGGCAAGGCAAAGTCGTAAAGCCCTTGTTGAACTTATCCTTTGTAAAACTGTTTAAGAAATTAAAATGTCTGTTAGTTAGGTTAACGCTAATTTTAACAATCGTTACTACTGGGGTTATTCATTCCTCTGATTTGATCATTTCTAATGCCCACGTTTATACAGTGAATCAGTCACAGCTTGAGGCACAAGCAGTAGTAGTTAAAGATGGTCGAATTGTGTTTGTTGGTGATAACGAGCAAGCCCTGACTTGGGCCATATCCGAGACAGAGGTAATTGACGCTGGCGGTCTAATGTTAATGCCGGGTTTCATCGATACTCATAATCATGTGTTTGAAGGTGCTTCGGAAGTTGGGGGCAATTGTCTGCTATCGCCGATTAAAACACTAAAAGAGCAAAGGCCAGAATTGCAGGCCTGTAAAGATGGAATCAAAAAAGCAGGGGAGTGGTTAATTGGTTATGGACATCAACTAGATGAGCTCTGGGGCAATAGTAAAGATTTAAATCCGCGAATTCATCTCGATAAATGGTTCCCCGATAATCCCATTATTATTATGGAAGAGTCGTCCCATTCAATGTTAGTTAACTCATTAGCACTGAATAAAGCCGGCATAGACAAGAGTTCAGAACATCCACAAGGTGGTCGCATTATGTTTTCTCCGAATGCTGAACCCAACGGCGTGCTGTTTGACAATGCTGGTGATATTGTTATGGAGCTTGCCTGGAACAGTTTAAGCACTAATTTCCAGGCGAGTTACATTGGCCTGCTCGCAGGCATGGATGAGGCAGTCATGCATGGAATTACGACAATAGGTGATGGTCGATTGTATTGGCGCAGAGGTTGGTACGAGGTTTGGCAGGAAGCTAGAAAAAACAATGCAATTATTGTTCGTAGTTCACTTCGACCTTGGATATATCCTGACGAAGCATTAGATCAACAAATAGACTACCTACGTGGCATAGTAAGCTCAGATAAAAATAATTTATTATTGGTTGATCAGGTGAAACTATATATCGATGGGGTGATGCATTTTGGAACCGCCAAAGTGCTAGAGCCCTATAAATGGAGCTGGCAGGAGGATCTTCCCAACGGCCTTAATTATATATCACCTGAGACGTTACCCGGGCTGTTAACCGATCTGGATAAAATTGGCTATGGCGCACATGTGCATGCAATTGGTGATGGTGGCGTAAGAGAAACACTCGATGCCATCCAGTACGCAAGAAATCAGAAGTCAAAACAGATATACAGTTTGACTCATCTAGAAATGGTGGATGCCAGCGATATTAAACGGTTCCAGGCGCTGGATGTACATGCTGACTTTCAGGCAGGAGCGCACTATTTTGCAAACACTGGGTGGGCCAGTTTCTATGTTGGAAAGAAGAAAGCGAAAAATACGATGCCAATGCGGAAAATCTATAATACGAATGCCAACATTACTTTTAGTAGTGACTGGGATGTTAATTCGATCAACCCTTTGGTGGCCATTGCTAATTCAGTTCGATTGAAACATTCGAAGGGGCTACCTGATATTCATGCAGCAATTCATGCAGCAACTATTAATGGTGCTCGGGCTTTAGGGCTTGAGTCAGAGACGGGGTCAATTGAGATAGGCAAATCGGCAGATTTTATTTTACTCGATAAAAATATTATTAAAGCTAAACCCAGTCAGATAGAATCTACCAAGGTAATAATGACAATACTTCAAGGTAAAAAAGTTTTTGGTCACTAGACTCATGGTTTAGCAAGATTTAAATTTTATTGGAGATATATAAAGTGAGCGCAAGCAACTACAGTGTCAGACAAGTCCGAATTGATGAACGAACAGAGTGGGAAAAACTTTGGTTGGCTTATCTAACCTTTTATAAGACAGAGCTAGCTGGATCGCTGACTGATTTACTCTGGCAAAGAATTCACGATTGTCAGCATGAAACGCGATGTTGTGTTATCGAAAACCACAGTACTTCCGGCCTAGTAGGCTTTGCTCATTATTTTCCGCATACTGATACTTGGGCAGCCTTGCCAGTTGTTTATTTAAATGATCTCTTTGTCCATCCCAACTGTAGAGGGTTAGGATTAGGACGGACGTTGATTAATCGTATAGTTGAAGACGCAAAAGCAAGTGGCTGGGGTGAGATATATTGGCACACAGCAGAAACAAATAGTGAAGCACGAATACTGTATGACAAGTTAACAGGTGGTGCAAATGGCTTTGTTAGCTATCGAATGGACATCGCTCAACCAGACAAGTAATTATCGCAATCTTATTTAGATGCTAATGGAATAGTGCTTGTTAATCGTTTTTAACAGAGAAAACAACATGCTATAGAATAGTTTGGATGCAGAGTGCTTAGTCTATTAACCTGAATAAAGCATATGGTTTTATCGTGATATTTTGGACTTTAAAGTTGAGTATGAACGACCGGAAAACCGCTTTGTCTAACTGTCATTTCGCGACAATTAAATCCCACTCTGGCAATTAAATTTTTTGGTACAAGATCCTCATGGTTATTTGCTTCACTTTGTTGAAAAACGCGGAGTGAAACCAATACCAAAAGTGTAAACGAGGCATCTAATACGTCTACCATTTGTTTGAATGATGATGCATAGAAAATAAACAATAAAGGTGATGTGATAAGGTGAGCACAAGCCTTTCGCGTTATCATGAGGCTTTATTGACCCACATTAATTGGAGATTATGAATACTAATCCAGACGCCACTGGCGACAATCCAATCTGTTTTCAGCACTATCGAGATTTACCTAAAGAAATGTTTGCTGAATCTATGCCTGCTCCGACAGCTTCACCGTCATTAATTGAGCTCAATGAGAACCTATTGGAGCAGTTAGGCATTGAGCCCAGTTGGTTTGACAGTCAACAAGCGGTGTCACTGCTATCGGGCAATAGTATCAATGAAGATAACCGCCCAATTGCGTTGGCTTACTCGGGTCATCAGTTTGGTCGCTGGTCGGCTGCGTTGGGTGACGGTCGTGCGCATATGTTGGGGCAGGTAAAGACTACTGATGGGAAGTATGTTGATTTTCAATTGAAAGGGTCGGGTCGAACTCAGTTTTCTCGAGGTGGCGATGGTCGAGCAACATTGGGTTCGGTGATACGAGAATATTTGTTGAGTGAAGCGATGGCGGGTTTGGGTATTTCAACCACTCGGTCGATTGCTATGTTGGCGACTGGAGATTCAGTCGCACGGGAGAAACTAAACCCTGGCGCTATATTGGTGCGTTCGGCACAGAGTCACTTACGTGTGGGCAGTTTTCAATTTGCTCATGCTCAAGCTGCAAACTTACAATCTTCCCAGTCCCAACCAGTAACAAGTGGCGTAAAAGCATTAGCTGATTTCATCATTGCAAAACACTTCCCCGAACTGGAGCAATCGACAACAAAATATCTTGATCTATTGTCTGCCGTTGGAAAAAGGCAAGCTGATCTCATTGCTGAATGGATGCTGGTTGGCTTTATCCATGGTGTTATGAATACTGATAACGTGTCAATTATTGGTGAAACTATCGACTTTGGGCCCTGTGCCTTTATGGATGAATATAACCCTCAAAAAGTGTTTAGTTCAATTGATACCCAGGGCCGTTATGCTTGGGACCAACAGCCGACGATTGCTCAATGGAATTTAACTCGATTGGCCGAAACAATGTTGTTGTTGTATGATGAAAATGAAGAAAAATCAATTGAAATGGCGCAACAGCGACTATTGGAATTTATGCCCCAATTTCAAAAGTCTTTTCAAACGGGATTGATGTATAAATTCGGCTTTTCAGACAACAATGATCAAACCAAGCAACTCACCACCGAGTTGCTTGCCGCGATGGAACAGGACGGCGTTGATTTCACGGTTTTCTTCAATAGCCTGACTCAGGTGGCTGAAGGTGAGTCGGATCAAATTGTCATTAATCTATTTGAGGATTCAGAGGTCGTGTCTGCTTTGATAAAACAATGGCAGAAACTGCGAGCAAAAGATAGCGAGACATTATTATCTATGCGAAAAGCTAACCCGGCGGTTATTGCGCGGAATCATCAAGTACAGTTGGCTATTGACGCTGCGGTTGAAAATAATGACTTTGTACCCTTCAGACGTTTATGTCGGGTATTGGCTAATCCTTATCAAATTGACCCAGCTGATGACGAATTAATGACACCACCAAAATCTGAAGAAAGAGTTACGCAAACATTTTGCGGCACTTAATCATCGTTATCTAGGCCAAATAAATTAGTTAACTAATTAAACATAAAATAATAGGAAATATAATGACAGAATCTAAAGTTGACCGAGCTATTTTGGCTGGCGGTTGTTTTTGGGGTATGCAAGATTTAATCCGAAAAATGCCCGGTGTTTTCTCATCTCGTGTTGGCTATAGCGGTGGTGATGTGCCCAATGCTACCTACCGAAATCACGGGACGCATGCAGAAGCGATAGAAATTACATTCGACCCAAATAAACTGAGCTATCGTCAGTTGCTTGAGTTTTTCTTCCAAATCCACGATCCATCAACGGCGAATCAACAAGGCAATGATCTCGGCGTTTCGTATCGATCTGCTATTTACTATACCAGCGAAGCACAGCAAAAAATGGCAATAGAGACAATTGCCGATGTCGATGCATCAGGCATATGGCCTGCAAAAGTAGTCACTGAAGTTGAACCTGAAAGTGATTTTTGGGCGGCTGAAAAAGAGCATCAAGATTATCTAGAGCACTTCCCTAATGGTTATACCTGCCACTTTATTCGACCAAACTGGCGTTTGCCAGAACGCGAAGCGTCCTAATACGTCTGACCTAACAAGGCCGAAGGGTCTGTCCGATTTAGGATGAGGTAGTTCAAACAAAGTAGCGGATGACTGTTTTAAAGTGGCTTAATCCAACTGATCACTTTATCTGATAAGTCGGGCATTTCTCTGTTGGGTTTTTTAAGCTTTGGTGTGCCAAGGTAGATGAAGCCTATGATTCTCTCTGAATCTGTCAGACCCAATGGCTGACAAACGTTATTATCGTAGGTATTGTCGCCTGTCAGCCAGATTGATCCAAACCCGAGGGCATTACTGGCTAGCATCATGTTATTGGCAACAGCCCCAGCACAAAGCATTTGCTCAATCTCAGGGACTTTTGGATCATTCTGTAATCTGGCGACAAGGACGACAATAAGCGGTGAGCGTAATGGTTTCTGGCCTTGCTTTTTCAAATAATCAGGGTCGACATCAGGTTTGCGTATTTTTACAGCATTGATGAAAACTTCAGATAAAGCCTGACGGGCTTCACCTCTGATAGTGATGAACCGGTAGGGTTGCAGGTGCTTATGATCGGGAGCATTCATCGCAGCCCTAAAAATTTGTGTGAGCTGTTCGTTATTTGGCGCCGGCTCAATGAGCATATTAGCGGGCGTTGAAACTCGGTCTAGAAATTGAAGTGGATTTATATTAGCCATTAGTCAGCTCGAAGTATTTGAGGTCTCTATTATATAGTTAATCTGGTCTGCTGATTTAAAATAAAATGCTACACTATAATTTTAACAGCCGTCCCGTCCCGTATCTATGATTCGATATCAGATCACCAGCAATAACCCTACGACTCATTATTTTGACGTTACTATTCTAATCGATAAGCCTGACCCAAAAAGTCAATCATTACGTCTACCTAACTGGATACCGGGTAGTTATATGATTCGGGACTTTTCCCGAAATATTATTGACCTGTCGGCACGATCAAATACGAACGATTTGAAAATCACCCAACTGGATAAATCAAACTGGATTGTCGAAGGTGCTACCCAAGCAATCACGATTGACTATAAAGTGTATGCCAAAGATTTGTCAGTACGAGGCGCTCATCTTGATCATAGTCACGGTTACTACAACGGGTCGAGCGTGTTCCTTGAAGTCATCGGCCAGTCTAATTCACCTTGCGAAGTATTAATTACAAAGCCGCCAAGCGTGCAATATGAAAATTGGCAAGTGGCCACTTCACTCCCATTCAAGGCTGATTCTCGGTTTAATTTTGGATTATTTGAAGCGAAAGACTACGATGACTTGATCGACCATCCGGTTGAAATGGGCGAGTTTGGGTGCATCAGTTTCGAGGCCTGTGGCGTGGCACATGACGTTATCTTAACGGGACGCTACCAATGTGATGAAGCGCGATTAAAACGAGACCTGACTAAGATTTGCGAGCATCATATTCGATTCTTTGGCGAACCAGCGCCAATGGATTATTACCAGTTTCAAGTCATCGTTGTTGGTGATGGTTATGGTGGTTTAGAGCATCGAGCCAGTACGAGTTTGATGTGTAATCGTGATAGTTTGCCGCTGCCGGGTCAAACTGAAGTGAACGACAAATATAGAGACTTCTTGGGTTTGTGTAGCCACGAATATTTTCACACTTGGAATGTTAAACGTATCAAACCAGCGGTTTATCAGCCTTATGATTTACAGCAAGAAGTCTACACCGACTTACTTTGGGCCTTCGAAGGTATCACCTCCTACTATGATGACCTTGCCCTACTGCGCTGTGGACTGATTGACGAAAAAGCTTACTTAGAATTACTTTCCCAAACTCTGACACGAGTCGAAAGAGGTTTAGGCCGTACGCGACAATCGGCAGCTGAGTCTAGCTTTAATACCTGGACTAAATTCTATAAGCAGGATGAAAACGCCCAAAATGCCATCGTTAGTTACTATGCAAAAGGCTGTTTAATCGCCCTGTGTATCGACTTACAAATGCGTACCAAAAGCCAGTCAACCATTAGCCTCGATAATGTGATGTTACAACTATGGCAGACAACGCGCGATACCGGTAAGGGTGTTGAAGTCGATACTATTCAGGCGCTGATTGGTTCGCTAGTTGGCAGTGAGATACAGCAGGGTTTGGACGATATGATCTACGGTCGAACAGATCTACCGTTAGAACAATTATTATCAAGCTTCGGCGTATCTTTTAACCGACAGCGCGCCAATGGGCAAGCAGATAAGGGTGGGCAATCACAGTCGTCTAAATCACCTAAGGTTGATTTTGGTTGTTTTCTGCAAGAGCGTGATGGTGGCCTACAGTTATTAAGAGCAGCTGAAAAGGGTTCAGCCCAACTGGCAGGCTTGGCGGCAGGTGATGTTATTATTGCGATTAATGGCTTGAAGCTGAACTTAGCTCAGGTAGAGCAGCAACTGAAACTTGCGCATATCGATGATGTCTGGAGTATTCACGCTTTTCGTCGTGATGAGTTAAATGAGTTTCAGGTGACATTGCAAGCGTCGGCAGAGACCACCGTCTCGCTACGAATTGACAATCCAGAGCAAGCGCAAAAATGGCTGGCTGCTGGCTAACAATGGACCAAGTGTCAGTTAACCATTGGATGCGTCAGCTGTGTGGGTCGACAGTGCTGGACCTAAGCCAATTAGGTGATCATCGAGCTGATTTTTTGGTTTCTATAGACGACCTTGGACTGGAATATAAACTTGATGGGCAACGGCTCAGGCTAAGAAAACGAATTGAACTGATCGACGTTGATTCGTTGCAGTTTGGTCTGGCTCAACGAGGTCTCAAAACGAAGTGTCAGTACCGACTCGAAACAAAATCAACCAATCTAGACGTCATTGCTCTATTTGATCAAAAAGCCATACCGAGTATCGCAACCTGCGAAAAACAAACCGATGGCAAAGGCCGAAGAGGTAATCATTGGATTTCACCTTTTGGTCAAAATATTTACTGCACCGTTGGCGTTTTAAAAACCATAAAGCCTTCTAATTTAGGCTTGCTGAGTATTGTCACCGGGCTAGCAATATGTAGAGCGCTCGCAAATTTTGGCTACAAAGCTGTTACGCTAAAGTGGCCCAATGACTTATATCACCAAGGTAAAAAGCTGGGTGGAATACTGATTGAATCTCGTCCTGTAAAAGATGATGAATACTTCCTAGCGATTGGTTTTGGGATTAATGTCGATATGAGTAACGAAGCACTCGCCACAATTGAGCCGGCGGCTACCTGCCTTAATCTGATTGACAGCAAGTTATTAACGCGCAATCAAATATTGTTAGAAACCGTGAGTCAGGTACTAAAAGACATTGCTGCCTTTAGTGACGAGAGCATTTCGCAATTGGTGAAAGCATTTGATGCAATTGATGCGTTTAAGGGGATGCCCGTTAATGTTTTGTCATCCGGCAAAACTATCGCTGGCATCAATGCCGGCATTGCACAAACTGGTCAGTTACAGCTTAAGACAGTAGAGGGTATGATGCTATTTTCTGCTGCTGATATTTCACTTAGGCGCGCTTGATGTTGCTGCTCGACTTTGGCAATAGTGCGATCAAAGGGCAATGGTGGTTCAAGAACGAATTGCAGTCTTCATTTTCTTGTCGGCTGGATGGCCACTGGCAGAACCGATTAAAATCGGTATTGCCCAATATTGAATCAACAGCAGACGCAACTCAATGTTACTTCGCCTCGGTGGCTGATGCTGATTCCGAGGCGAAGTTATTCAGCTGCTTGAAAGCGGTCACTGGATTAGAGCACTATGTTCGACTAACCACACAAAAAAAGGCAGCTGGCGTCCTTAATGGCTACACTGACCCCAGCAAACTGGGTGTTGATCGATGGTTAGCATTGCTAGGTGCGAGCGTTTTTTCTGATTCAGTCGATAAGTTAATCATTGATGCTGGCAGTGCGATTACGTTAGATCTGTTAAATAAAGAGGGCAAACATTTAGGCGGGGCTATTTTGCCAGGGTTTAACACCTCGATAGTCCGCTTTAAGCAAATCATGAGTCAGGTTGATTTCGATCACCCCGATATAGCCCAAACCGATAATCCAGGCGCTTCAACAGAAGCCTGTATACATATAAACTATGCTTCACCGAGTTTGTTAACTAATACAGCGATGGTCGATCAGTTGATTGCTCGCTGGTTTAAATGGCTTTCTCCCAACGCTGTCATACTAGTGGCTGGAGGCGATGCCCAACTGATAAACAGTCATCCACAACACCTGCGCTATGAAATACCCGATCTGGTATTTAGAGGCATGCGCAAACAACTGGACAGTCAGCAATGAAGATTTTTTTTATTCTGTTACTTATTGCCAACATCGGCTTTGGCTTGATGCAATGGTTGCTCCCATATGAACAACTGCGGATGCCATCAGATGTCAAGAAAATCACGGTTGCTGAAAAATTACAACTACTTAGTGAGGCAGGCAACTCGATGCCTTTAGCAAAAATTGAACCCAGTAATCGTGTCAAAACTAATAGTGCTGACCCACTATCATCGTTGATGGTCGAAGACACGAGTGATAAACGATTATGTTTTACAACCGGTCCCTTTAAAGATAAAGCCAAAGCACTCGAAGTAATTGGTCGTTACTCATCGAATAGCATCAGTTCAGAATTAAAATCTAGCTTGGAAAAAGAATACCTAGGTATTATGGTCTATATTGACGGAGGAGAAAATCGGCAGGAAGCCATTAAAAAAGCGGCACAGCTCGCAACACAAGGTATTCGAGATTATAATATTATTAATGAACCGGGCAAAAACAATGTGCTGTCGCTGGGTGTTTTTGGCTTAAAGAAAAACGCTGAGCGTCGATCTAGTCAACTCACAAAGCTCAAACATACCGTGAAGACTGAACCAAGATATCGAGAGCGAACTATTTACTGGCTATACCACCAGCAATCAAATGAAAGTGACCTTCAGCCCTTACTGAGTGAACAGGACAGGAGTAATGGCATCAGCCAAATACCGCGTCAATGTACCTGACAGGGCTTCAAATTTGACCGTATTGGCATTCAGCTAAAATCTTCGACTTTGAAGGCATAAATTACTTGCCAACCTTGGTTAAAGTCACTAGAATTCTGGCCTCTTAATAAGGGCTGGTTTGGAAGAGAAAATCCGCCATACAATTCCTTTAAAAGAATCATGTAAATTGAAAATATCGCCGGCGTAGCTCAGTTGGTAGAGCAACTGACTTGTAATCAGTAGGTCCCGAGTTCGATTCTTGGTGCCGGCACCATTTTCACCCCCCTGTTATCCATAACTACTTGAGTAGTCTGCAGTTTTTACTTGCGACAGCCAGAGGAGTAGACAAATATGGGGACATTTAAAAGCCCTCAATACACTTACCTAAAGGACGGAAGCTACTACTTTAGCCGTGCTGTTCCGCTCGACCTTAGATATTTGTATAGCAAGCCTCGGATTATTCAGGCACTCAGAACTAAATCTCAAGCTCATGCCAAGATGGCCTCAAGGTCCCTGGCTTCTACGATCAGTGGCGATGGTCAAAGGCATATACTCTCAATCGCCGATATTGAAAGATTACCACTACATACAACGAATTTTGCTTTTGGTGACATAAACGGTCTGAGGGGTGATTTCGTTGGGGTAAAACTGATTGATTTATTAAACTATGTTGGAATTACGAAGTTTAATCAATCTTGGTTATGACCTGCTTGACGATTTTTCATATAACGATTTTCCTGTTGTTGAGTGATGTGTTGACCTGACAAGCACTTTCCCTATTTAGGTTAAAAAGTACTTATCAAATATTTACACTCAACCGGTCAAGATAATTGTCGTCTAACAACGTCCCTTACTTGACGACAGACGTAGCGATTGACGGTACCTTTAACCTCCTGTAACTGGGTCAATGACTTTATTGCGTCTATCCCAAACGAAAAATATATTAATTTATTGAGATTGTTCATCCCGCTTTATTTCATTCTTGGATTCAATTGTGAAGTGCATAACTGGAACAGGAAGAAAAGTAGGTAACTGGTTATAATGCCCATACTATTTTTCTCCGGCAAGACATGACACGATGAATACTTATAACCAGCTAACCTACGAATAACGATGCCAGGTTTATGCATTATTGAAAACCGGTAATTCACAATCCAAAATAGGGAGCGCTATTGGTGTGAGTCAATCAACTATTAGTAGGGAACTGCAGCGCAATATTGGACTAAAAGATTATCGGTATAAACAAGATCAAAATCTAAGTAAAAACAGACGTTTATCTACAGTGCAGGCGTATAAAATGGAGCCCAGAACACATATCAGGCTGGCTACGAGAAAGCGAAGCGGAGTCAATCAGCCACGACAGTATTTATCAGTATATTTGGAAAGACATGAAATCAGGTGGTCAGCTATACCATGATTTACGTCGACAGGGTAAATGTTATCAGTCGCGTAGTAAGAGTCAGGCAGGTCGAGGCCATATCAGAAATAGAGTGAGTGTCGATGAGCGCCCGGCTATGGTCGATGAGAAAACCCGGGTAGGTGATTGGGAAATTGACCTGGTTATTGGCAAGGGGCATAGTGGCGCGCTAGTCACGATTGTGGAGCATGCAACGCGCTTTACGGTGTCGAAGCGGGTAAATGGTAAATCGGCTGATATCGTTACAGCGGCGACCATCTCACTTCTAGAACCTTACAAGGCGGCAGTATTGACGATGACCGCAGACAATGGAAAAGAGTTTGCTTACCATAAAAAAATGACCGCAGCGCTCGATGCGACGGTGTATTTTGCCGATCCCTATAGTTCCTGGCAACGTGATTTGAATGAAAATACGAATGGATTGTTAAGGCAGTATTGGCCAAAGAAAACAGATTTTAAAAAGGTCACTCATAGGAATGTCACATCTGTCATTGTTGCTGTCAATAATAGACCGAGAAAAAAGTTTAATTATCAAACACCGGCCAGCAAGGCGGCCGAACACATGGCAGCATTAGCTGCTTAATAGGTTATGCACTTCGAGGTTGAATTTGTCATTGACTCGCTGACCAACCAGACCCTATATATTAGAGGAGATTCCTATGCCCATTTACCTGCTGCCTATAAAGGGCTTTTCTGGGATGATTTTTAAATGGAATCAATGAGTTACTCGGGTCAGGCCCTGAGCGACAGTCCGCCAAGGGTGCCAAGGTTACTTAATCAAAATCCTTTTAATATTTTTTCTATCGCAGCCAGCTTATCGATCCAGGTACGCGTATAGTTATCAATAGAAGGCCGAGTGCCGTCTAAATCATCAAACTGATATTCATGTGCTAACTGGACTAGCGGAAAGGTTAACCCTGACCGATCAGAAATGTTCGGATCTGCAGCTAGGTGGGCAATCGCACGTCCAGTAAATTCAGGCGTATCTGAAATTTTCAGATCATCG
>JBNMQI010000027.1:0-20160 GCA_051277905.1 Gammaproteobacteria bacterium
AAAGCCGCAGGTGCAACGCCAGATCAAATCGGGTCATGGATGATGGCACTCGGTATTGGCATGGGTGTTACCACCATTGGTTTATCTTTACGCTATAAAGCACCCATTATTACGGCGTGGTCAACGCCAGGGGCCGCGTTACTGGCAACATCATTGACTGGAATCCCAATGGCCGAGGCGATAGGTGCCTTTGTATTTTCAGCCTTATTAATCGTTATTTGCGGCATCACCGGCTGGTTCGAAAGAATCATTGATCGCATCCCGCTACCAATTGCTGCTGCGATGTTGGCAGGCATTTTGTTTCAATTTGGTATCGACGTATTCAGCTCGATGGAAACCCGCTTATTACTCGTCGGATGCATGTTCATTACCTACCTGCTGATGAAAAAAATGCTTCCTCGTTATGCAATTTTAATTGTGTTGATCGTCGGACTCGCTGTTTGCCAGTGGCAAGGATTGCTTAATTTTGATGACTTTGAATTTGTAGCCGTGAAACCACAAATTATTATCCCTGTATTTTCACTTCACACACTGATCAGCATTGGCATTCCACTATTTGTCGTCACCATGGTGTCACAAAACATCCCTGGCATTGCCGTATTGCGATCCGCTGGTTATCAAACCCCACTATCACCCTTAATCAGCTGGACAGGGCTCGCCACTTTAGTACTGGCCCCACTGGGCGGGTACGCGCTTAATCTTGCAGCAATTACAGCTGCTATTTGTACCAGTGAAGAAGCACATGAAGATCCCAATAAACGCTATATTGCGACACTCAGTGCTGGTTACTTTTATTTGTTACTCGGGCTAAGCGGGGCCGCCGTTGTCGGCTTATTGCGCTCATTTCCAACAGAGTTTGTTTTAGCACTGGCTGGGTTAGCCTTAATCGGCACCATTGCTTCCAGCCTAAAAACCGCTGTAAGCGAAGCTAAAACTCGTGAAGCGGCTATCATTACCTTTCTGGTTACCGCATCCGGCATGACAGTTTTTGGGATTGGGTCTGCATTTTGGGGGCTAGTGGTCGGGTTTTTAGCAGTATTGGTTTTAAATAGCCGCCCAAATTTAAGCCACTAAACCCTGATTCAACTCAACCAGGTCTACTACTTTCATGTAGAATCGCCCCCATGGAAAACCCAATACAAATTTCACTCTCGCAGAAGGCTCGACCACTCAACCAGTACCCACTCTATTGGGCTGAATGCTTTGGTACCGCGCCTTTCCTTCCCGTGTCTCGCGATGAGATGGACCAGCTTGGCTGGGATAGTTGCGATATCATTATTATTACTGGTGACGCTTATGTTGACCACCCCAGTTTTGGCATGGCGATTATCGGTCGATTGCTAGAAGCACACGGGTTTCGAGTCGGCATTATTGATCAGCCCGATTGGCATAGCGCCGATCCTTTTAAGGCACTTGGCAAGCCAAATTTATTTTTTGGCGTTAGCGCTGGTAATATGGATTCAATGATTAACCGCTACACGGCTGATCGAAAAATTCGTTCTGACGATGCCTATTCGCCAGACGATATAGGTGGTAAACGACCTGATCGTTGCTCAGTGGTTTACTCCCAACGGTGCCGAGAAGCTTATAACGATGTGCCAATTGTAATTGGTGGTATTGAAGCTTCACTCAGACGAATTGCGCATTACGATTATTGGCAAGACAAAGTGCGGCGTTCTATTCTGTCTGATGCCAAGGCTGATCTCTTGTTATATGGCAATGCTGAGAGAGCTATTATTGAAGTGGCCCATCGCTTAGCAAAAGGTGATGATATTAGTGCGATTACCGATATTCGCGGATCTGCTTTTGTTATTAAAGATATTCCCGAGGACTGGCAAATACTTGATTCAACGAATGTTGAGAAACCGGGTCGAATTGAAAAGCGCATAAGTCCATATGAAATGATTGACCAGGACAGCTGCGATAGCAGTCAAAAATCGGCGGATAAAAAAAAACCCAAACAAGTTGAGATTACCTTCACCGGTAAACTAGAAAAATTACAGCACAAACTAAAGCAACGTTTGAAAACAGTCATTCGCTTGCCTTCATTTGATGATGTCAATCGCGACCCTGTTCTATATGCTCATGCCAATCGAGTTCTTCACCTAGAGACTAACCCAGGCAATGCTAGAGCCTTAGTACAAAACCAGGGGGGTCAAAAGATTTGGTTTAATCCACCTCCTATTCCACTCACGATGGAAGAAATGGATTATGTATTCAGCTTTAATTATGCCCGTGTGCCACATCCAATGTATCAAAAGGCACGTATTCCAGCCTACGAAATGATCCGCTTCTCTGTGAATATTATGCGCGGCTGTTTTGGCGGTTGTACTTTTTGCTCTATTACAGAGCATGAGGGTAGAGTCATCCAAAGCAGATCTGAAGACTCGATCATTAATGAAATTGAACAAATGCGCGATAAAGTGCCCGGGTTTACCGGTATTGTCTCTGACTTAGGTGGTCCAACGGCCAATATGTACCGGCTTGCCTGTAAGTCCAGAGCCATCGAGGCCGCTTGTCGTCTGCCTTCTTGTGTTTACCCGGGTATTTGTGAAAACCTTGATACGGATCATTCCTCGCTAATTGCACTGTACCGTCGCGCTCGCGGCTTGAAAGGTGTTAAAAAGGTGCTGATTAGTTCTGGTTTGCGCTACGATCTGGCCATTGAATCACCCGAATATGTGGAAGAGCTAGTCACTCATCATGTCGGTGGTTATTTAAAGATAGCACCTGAGCACACCGAGCAAGGACCGTTATCTAAAATGATGAAACCCGGTATGGGCAGCTATGATCGCTTTAAGGCTTTGTTCGAAAAGTTTTCGAAAAAGGCAGGCAAGGAGCAATACTTAATTCCTTACTTTATTGCGGCGCACCCTGGAACCACTGCAGAAGACATGATGAATTTGGCGCTTTGGCTTAAAAAGAATGGCTTCAAAGCGGATCAGGTACAGAATTTTTACCCCTCGCCGATGGCGACTGCCACCACCATGTATCACACTGGCAAGAACCCACTTAAGCGCGTTAAGCGAGATAGTGAAGAGGTTATTACCGCCAAGGGTGACAAGCAGCGTAGATTACACAAGGCCTTTTTAAGATATCACGATCCAGACAATTGGCCAATGTTGCGCGAAGCATTGACGACAATGGGACGGGAAGACTTAATTGGTAGTGCTAAACATCAATTAATTCCAATTTTTCAACCTAAAGATGGTGAGGCTTATAAAAGCCCTAGACGAAAAAATAGCACGCCTCGTCAACAGAGTAATAATAAATCGGCCAATAACAACCAACCACGTCGAGGTCGAATTTTGACCCAACACACCGGTCTACCACCAAGAAAGCATAGCTAGGGGCTGCTCGTTGCAATCATGAGACAGTGCTTTTTTGCAGTTTTTCTTTCTGTCTCTATATGTTTATGTCTGGCTGCATTGCCATCTGCGGCCAGCGATAAGTCTGATAAAGAACAAGAGCTTAAGACATTACAGGCCAAGATTTCCCAATTACAGGAAACTATTGGGGTAAAACAAGATAGCAAATCAACCTATTTAAGGCAGCTTAAAAAGATTGAGACAAGTATTGGCCACATCAGTCAGAAGATTTCGGCATCGAAAAAAGAAATAATTCAAAAAAAATCAGAATTAATGGCGTTACAGAAGCTAAAGGAAAAAAGCCGAAACCAGTTAAGCCAAGAAAGTTCAACACTCGCCCAACAAGTCTATTCAGCCTACACCCTCGGCCAACAGGAAAAGATTAAGTTACTCTTTTCGCAACACGATGCCGGTGATTTGCAAAGGAACTTGATTTATTATCAATATTTTTCAAATGCACGGATTAACTTAATTAATCGTGTGCAGGAGAACATTGATACCCTACTAGCGACTGAAGCAAACATCAGCAACACTAAAAAAAATCTCGAGATCAGCCATCAAAAACTAGAAGATCAGAAAAACCAACTCAAGCAAAACAGCTCAAAAAGAAAAGCCATTATTGCCTCGCTCGATCAGCAATTACAGCAACAAAGTGGTGTCCTCGTCAAACTTCAGGTTGGTGCAAAGGCTTTAGAATCGCTTATAAACTCAATTGAAGATATTCTTATCGAATCACCTGAGCCACGATTTGACAATAGACCGTTTGCTAAGCTTCGAGGCCAACTTGCCTGGCCAGTAGAGGGCAATATTTTGAAGCTGTTTGGTCGCCAGAAACATCTTTCTGAACTGCTTTGGCAAGGAGTTTTAATTGAGGCGCCTGTCGGCCGTCATGTGAGGGCCATTTCTAGCGGCAGAATTGTTTTTGCAGACTGGTTACGTGGGCTGGGAAACATTATTATTATCGATCATGGCAGTTCTTATCTATCGCTTTACGGCCATAATGAATCATTGTTTAAGTCCGCTGGCGAATGGGTTGAAGCTGGTGATATTATTGGTAGTATTGGGAGTAGTGGTGGTCAAAAAAATCCAAGCCTATATTTTGAGATACGTGAAAAAGGCAAGCCTCAAAACCCTACCAAATGGTGTAAATCCTAAAATTAATTTTTAGGTTTGTTTTTAGACCTAAAACTTTAAAATGTTTACAACTTTTGAACGATTATCTAGTCTACAATGACAGAATTCTAAACGGAGACTCTAATGTTTAATAAATTAAGACAATCGACCCTACTTTTTGTCGGTATTTTACTCGGTTTATCACTAGCGATCGGTCATAGTGTCTATGCCCTGAAAGATGATCAGGTCAGGACTCTCGATATTCCTTTTGAGTCTTTACAGGCTTTTACCGACGTTTTTTCGAAAGTTAAATCTGACTATGTTGAAGGAGTTGACGATAAAAAACTGATTGAAGACGCAATTCGTGGCATGTTAAGTGGTCTTGACCCTCATTCTGCTTTCATGAACACTGCTGAATTTAATGAGCTAAAAGTCGGAACTACGGGTCAGTTCGGTGGTTTAGGCATTGAAGTTAGTATGGAGAATGGCTATGTTAAGGTTATTTCCCCGATAGATGACACACCCGCTGCACGAGCGGGTCTGCAACCCAGCGACCTGATCATCCAACTGGATGAAACACCCGTCAAAGGCATGACATTGAATGATGCCGTTAAAATTATGCGTGGCGAACCTGATACCGATATTTTATTAACCATTGTAAGAGAAGGCGAAAGTGCGCCACTTGAATTTACAATCACCCGAGAAATCATTCGAGTTAAAAGCGTCAAGAGTAAAATGCTTGAAGATGGTTATGGTTATGTTCGTATTGCTAGCTTCCAGTCACGAACAACGACTGATCTCCTTAAAACGATCACTGACCTGCAAAAAGAAACGACACTTAAAGGCATGGTATTGGATTTACGAAATAATCCTGGTGGTGTTCTTAGTGGTGCTATTGGTGTATCAAATGCCTTTATTAATGATGGTTTGGTTGTCTACACTGAGGGCCGTATTGACGATTCAAGCCATCGTTATAATGCCACACCTGGTGACATTTTAAATGGCGCGCCGCTTATTATCTTAATTAATGGTGGTTCAGCATCGGCATCTGAGATTGTTGCTGGTGCAATGCAAGATCACAAACGCGCCATTATCATGGGTACTAAATCATTTGGTAAAGGTTCAGTCCAGACGATTCAAGAGCTACAAAATGGATCAGCGGTAAAGATTACGACGGCTCGCTACTTCACTCCCAATGGTCGTTCAATTCAAGCTAAAGGTATTGAGCCAGATATTGAATTAAAAACTTTGCGCCTTCCAGTCAGTGATAATAAACAACGTAAATCATATTCTGAAAATGATTTATCGGGTCACTTGAGTAATCCTGATGATGAAAAGACAGCTGATGATGCTGAAGCCACTCCTGACAAGGAAAAAGACGAAAACTTAGCAGAGATTGACTTTCAACTATATGAGGCCTTAAACCTACTTAAGGGAATGAATATCCTTAGTCAAATGGGTCAAAACTAATTCGAGTCATTAAAAAATACCTATGGTTAGGTTTTTACCGCTCCTTGCATTAATAGTTTCGGAGCCTCTATTGGGCGCCGACCAACGACCCATTCTGTCGCTCGTTATTGATGATTTAGGCTATTCTTTCTCACAGGGCAAGGCTGCACTCAATCTAGAGGGTGATCATACCTTCGCCATTATCCCTGGTACGACCTACGGTAAGAAGCTAGCTGCTTTGGCTAAAACTAAAAGCAAAGAGATAATTCTTCATTTACCATTGCAGGCATCAAACATTCGAGCAGCAGCCGAGTCGAACACTCTAACTGAGTCGATGAATGAAGATCAAATTACCCTCAATACGGTTTCTATGCTCTCAGAGTTTCCCAATATAAAGGGTATTAATAATCATATGGGGAGTCATCTGACTGAGATTAGCTATTTTATGCGACCGATTATGGAGAGTATCAAGGCTTACCGATCTCAGCTATATTTCCTTGATAGCCGTACCTCATCTCGAAGTGTTGCTTACATTGAAGCATTGAACTCTGGATTAGATTCAGTGAAACGTGATGTTTTTTTGGACAATGATCATACCAACTTAGAGTCGATAAGACTTCAATTTGCACTGTGGCTAAAAAAAGCGCGTGATACAGGTTCTGCTCTTGCCATTGGCCACCCACACGCCAATACCATTAAGGTACTAAAAGAACGCTTACCCTTGGCCCAGAAAGAATTTCAGTTTATGCGTGTTTCGCAGCTTATTTCTGAGGCTAAACAGACAAAGAGATTGAAACATTCCCAACAATATTTATCAAAACTTAAGTAGTTCAAAACCTTAAATTTAATACAATTTGAAGTTAGGGCTAAGTTCTAGAGTCTCCGCGAACCATTACCACCTTACCTGTCCTGACCATTTCAACTACTTTAAAATTTGAAATCATTGCTACGAATGCATCAATTTTTTTACTATTGCCCGCGATACTGAATATCATTGAAGTTTGAGTCAAGTCGAGGGTTTTGCAACCAAAATGTTCTGCAATTTGCATCGCTTCACTGCGGTTATCGATATCACACAATATTTTGATCATGGCGAACTCTTTAACAACCGATGTTTCGAAACTATGATCGGCACAATTCACAACGTCGATAAGCTTATTCACTTGCATGATGATTTGATCTAGCATGCCCTCATCTCCAGAAAGCCCGATGGACATTCTTGAAAAGCGGCCATCCATACCTGGTGAAACTACTAGCGACTCAATATTGTAATTCCTGCGTGCAAAAGTTTGAGCAATACGGGCCAATACGCCGGGCGTATTTGAAACATATACACTTAATGTATGCTGCGAACTAGAATGCATTATCGTCGGTGATTTGTCGGTTGTTACTATTTCCTTATTGTCAATTTTCATAGTTGTGTTCTCTTTACCTACTATTGGTGCTTGATGATCAGACGTTGTTATTAGAGTCAGTCTACTCTTTTATGTAGATCCTGTTGGCTTTGCCATTTTTTCTTTTGGTGGCTCTATTAACATATCCTCTAAGGCCGCACCCGCAGGGATCATTGGGAAAACATTTTCATTTTTTGTCACTTCTGCATTAATCAGAACCGGGCCGCCTCTATGCGCGATAGCTTTTTCTAAAACTTTTCGAATATCTGCTGGACGTTTAAGGTTATAGCCCGTCGCACCGTAAGCCTCAGCTAATTTTACAAAATCAGGATTGCCAACCAGATCAACACCACTTTCACGCTCTTCAAAAAATAACTCTTGCCATTGACGGACCATACCTAAGTAATGATTATTCAATACTAGTATGATGATTGGTAGTTTTTCAATAACTGCCGTTGCCAATTCAAACAATGTCATTTGAAAACCACCATCACCAACGACAGCAATTACCAAGTCATCTGGCCGACCCAGTTGTGCGCCAATGGCCGCCGGGAAACCAAACCCCATGGTGCCAGCACCACCAGACGTCAGCCACTGGAATGATTTATCACATTTATAAAACTGTGCAGCCCACATTTGATGTTGGCCGACATCGGTTGTCATGATCGCTTTGCCTTCTGTTAGCTGATAAAACTCATCCAACACATGTTGCATTTTTAAACCGCCATGGATTTTGTATGACAATGGAAATTTCTTCTTAAAGCCCTGAACTTTTTCAACCCATTCGTCTGAGTCGAGGCGTTCAATGTGTTTATTGAGCTCTGTTAAAATTGCTTTTGCATCACCAACACATTGATAATGTGGCACGATCATCTTACCGATTTCCGCAGGATCAATATCAATATGAATGATGGTTGCGTGACGACCAAATTTATCTGCTTGACCGATAATACGATCATCAAAACGGGAACCGACCGATAAAATTAAGTCAGCTTCTACTATTGCTTTGTTCGCATAGGCCGTACCATGCATACCCAACATACCCAGCGCTAACTCATGGCTTTCAGGAAAGACACCTTTTCCGAGCAAAGTATTGGTTACTGGTGAGTTGAGTGTTTCCGCTAAATATTTGAGTTCAACATCAGCTTTCGCTAGCATTGCACCTTGCCCTGCGAGTATTAGCGGCCTTTTTGAAGTCTTAATAGCTTCAGCAATGGCTTTAATTTCATCAATATTCAGATCATAAGCTAATTCTGGTTTATAACCAGGCAAGTTCATTTCTTGGTCAAGCTCGCCATTGAAAGGGCCCTGGCTTAAGTCTTTAGGTATATCTATTAAAACTGGGCCTTGGCGTCCAGTGGTTGCAATATGGTAAGCCTCTTTAACGATACGCGGTATGTCATTAGTCGCTTTTACCAAATAGCTGTGTTTGACTACGGGCATCGAAATTCCAAATATATCTGCTTCTTGGAAAGCATCCTTACCCAGCATCCAAGTGACTTGCTGACCCGTAATAATTATCATCGGTATCGAATCCATGTCAGCCGTCATGATCCCAGTTATGGTGTTGCCTGCACCAGGCCCACTTGTAACCAAGACGCAGGCCGGCTTTCCAGTTGCTCTCGCATAACCGTCAGCCATATGAACTGCACCTTGCTCGTGTCGAACCATAACAAATTTAATCTTCGTTTTAATTGTTTCGAGCGCATCGAATATTGGCAATACTGCCCCACCAGAATAACCAAACATAATTTCTATGCCTACACTTTCTAAACATTTAAGTAAGGCTTGAGCGCCATCTAATTGTTGTGTTTCCATTTCATTAATCGCCTGATATCTATTTTTCATCTAATTTCTTTATTAAGTCCGCTTTTTCTATTGCTATCTAGAAAAAATACATTGTAACGCAAAGTTTGCATAAAGGAAGGAATGTGTTGCTTAAAAATGTTACTTATATTGCTAACATTGGACTTTTATCTGGCTATTTTCGTATTTCTTATTATTATTAGCTCAATGTCTCTACTCAGTTATTGGCAAGGGAGCTTAAAACTCATCCATTAGGTCTAATTTATTTTTGTACATATTCATGCTTAAGGCACAACTAAACAGTCACACACGATGACTGTCGACATTTAACATATACTTGTTTTACTCTACGGTTACTGACTTCGCCAAATTTCTAGGTTGATCGACATCCGTGCCTCGAAGTACTGCAACGTGATAGCTCAATAGTTGTAGGGGGATAGTCGATAATATTGGCGTTGTCCATTTCGTTTTACCGGCCATTTCGATTACAACATCATCACTAGTCTTTTCTAACTTGACGCCCTGGTGTGCAAATATATAAAGTTTTCCACCACGTGCTTTGACTTCCTGCATGTTGGAGTGTAATTTTTCTAACAATTCATCATTCGGTGTTACTACTACTACTGGCATGTCGGCATCGACTAGTGCAAGTGGGCCATGTTTTAGCTCACCTGCTGGATAGGCTTCCGCATGAATATATGAAATTTCTTTGAGCTTTAGTGCTCCCTCCATTGCGATGGGGTAGTGTTCACCTCTTCCTAGAAATAAGGCATCTTTTTTGTCGATGAAATCTTCCGCGATTGCCTTTATTTTTGAGTCTAATTCGAGTAACTTTTCTACCTGCCGCGGCAGCTCGACTAGCTCCTTTACGATGTTGGATATTATTGATGATTCAAGATTTCGGACCTTCCCAATGGATAAGGTCAGTAACAACATGGATACTAACTGAGTAACAAACGCTTTGGTTGATGCCACGCCAATTTCTGGGCCCGCTCTAGTCATTAACACTAAATTTGATTCGCGAACTAAAGACGATTCAGGCACATTACATATGCTTAAAGACCCACAGTAATTATCTGATGATAGATTTCTAAGTGCAGCTAGTGTATCGGCTGTTTCACCTGATTGCGACAAGGTTACAAATAAAGTGTTTTTAGGTACTACGGCCTTTCGGTAACGAAATTCACTCGCGACTTCTATTTGGCAGGGCAACTCTAATAATGCTTCTATCCAATATTTAGCAACATAACCTGCATGGTAGCTAGTGCCACAAGCAACTATTTGGATGTTTTCGACTAGTGAAAAAATATTGGCGGCACTTGGACCAAATATCGAATCCAAAATATCATCTGACGTTATGCGTCCTTCTAAACAGTCTGTAATTGATTTCGACTGTTCATGAATTTCTTTGAGCATGTAATGTCGAAATTTTCCTTTTGTAACAGAATCACTCGTCATTTCTGTTAGGTGAACTTCTAGTTCTTTTTCTTTTCCATCTACATCATAAATTTGGAAACTTTTATGATGTAATACGGCAAAGTCACCTTCTTCTAGATAAATAAATCGGCTTGTGACGGGTAGTAACGCAGATATATCCGATGCAATGAAATGTTCCTGAAAGCCAACACCTAATACTAATGGGCTACCTTTTCTGCAGGCGACTAACGTATCGGGTTCATCCAATGCAATTATGCCTAATGCAAAAGCACCTTCGAGTGTTTTAACCGCTTTTTTGACTGCACTGAATAGGTCGGCTTCATAAAAGCTTTCGACTAGGTGCGCGATAACTTCGGTATCTGTCTCTGAAGTAAATACATAACCATCTGCTATGAGTTTTTGGCGGATTTCTTTATAGTTTTCGATTATGCCGTTATGTACTACTGCAATTCTATTTTTTGAAAAGTGCGGGTGTGCATTGCTTTCAGATGGAGCTCCATGAGTTGCCCAACGAGTGTGTGCTATACCCACCTTGCCAGGCTGGTCATCGGTTATTTTGTTTGCTAGTTGCTGAACCTTGCCTAACGCTCTATATCGCTCTAAATTTCCTTCGTTAATGAGTGCAATGCCCGCTGAATCGTAACCACGATATTCTAGGCGTCTTAATCCTTCCAATAAGATTGAACTAACGTCTCTTTGCGCTAATGCGCCGACTATGCCACACATAAATTTATCCTTTATCTATTTTAGATGGTCTTTGCCAACCACTGGCTGATACTTGTTTCGAGCGGGAGATGGTTAATTGCTGCGCAGGCGCATTTCGGGTAATTGTCGATCCAGCACCAATTGTGGCACCTCTACCTATAGTGACTGGTGCAACTAGCTGTGTGTCAGAACCTATAAATACATCATCTTCAATTAGGGTTTGAAATTTATTAGCGCCATCATAGTTACAAGTAATAGTCCCTGCACCAATATTGACATTTTTACCTAGGATAGCATCGCCTACATAGCTTAAGTGATTGACCTTACTTCCTGTACCAATGATTGCTTTTTTAGTTTCAACAAAATTCCCAATTTTGGTGTTATCAGCACAGTCTGTACCTGGTCTCAACCTTGAAAAAGGCCCTATTACACCTTTGTCACCAACGGTTGACTCATCGATCATTGTCATTGGTAAAATTTTGGTATTGGATCCAATTTTAGTATTTCTTATGATGCAGCCAGCCCCAATATTAACATTATCAGCTAGGTAAACATCACCCTCAAAAATACAGTTAATATCTATTACGACATCTTTTCCGACGGTCAGTTGACCTCTGATATCAATTCTTTCTGGATCATATAGTTTGACTCCTTCAGTCATTAATCGCTGCGCTTGTCTTTTCTGATAGATTCTTTCAACTTGAGATAATTGGAGTTGATTATTAACACCATTAACCTCGTCTGCATCGCTACAAACCATCGCATCTACTTTAAGTCCTCTGACTGAGGCATGTTTGATGACATCTGTTAGATAATATTCAGACTGTGCATTTTTATTATCAAGCAAACCAATCAAATGTTTTACCTGACTACCTTTAATAAAAATAATACCCGAGTTTGATTCAATTATGCGTTGTTCTGATTCGTTGGCATCTTTCTGCTCAACTATTGCGTAAACCGTCTGGTCACTATTACGTACAATGCGACCATAGCCAAACGAGTTAGCAGGCATAAAACTTAACACATTAACGTCAGTTTGTTTCGAGGCTAATAGTAGTGAGCTGATGGTTTCTTGTGATATTAAGGGAACATCAGCAGTTAAGACAAGCACGTCGTTTCCAAGATTTAATATTGACATACATTGAGCTACGGCATGACCTGTTCCTAGTAACTCTTTTTGTTCTATAAAGTGTACTGATTGAGCAGATATGACTTCTTTAACTAGTTCAGACTTGTGGCCAACTACAACAATAATTTGTTCAGGATTTAAAGCTTTACTGGTATCAACCACATGTTGGAGGATTGGTTTTCCAGCAAGGTGATGTAACACCTTCGGACGATTGGACATCATCCGAGTGCCTTGCCCGGCTGCAAGAATAATAATACTCAAGGCCATAGTTAGATCCCATACGATTAATTAGCGCTTATTGTATGCCAAACATAAAAAAAAAGGAGGCCATAGGCCTCCTTTTTAGATATTCATAGAAATAATTAGTTGCTTAGAATTATTATCTCTTTCTGAGCTTTTGAATTGCGGCAATTTGAGCGGCTGCAATAGCGATTTCAGCTCTCGCTTTAGCAATATCAAATTCCGATTGCTGATCTGCTAGTGCGGCTTCGGCTCTTTGTTTTGCTTCAATGGCTGCAGCTTCGTTTAAATCATTAGCCCTAATTGCGGTGTCTGAAAGAACTGTTACTACGTGAGGCTGAACTTCAAGAATTCCACCAGTAATAAAAAAGAACTCTTCTTTATTATTGCCTACATCCAGTCGAACTTCGCCTGCTTTAAGTGGAGATATTAATGGCGTGTGGCCAGGAGCCACACCTACTTCACCTAAAATTGCAGGTGCGTAAACCATTACAGCAACGCCAGAAAATATCTTCTCTTTAGCGCTAACGATTTCAACTTGTATGGTATTTGCCATGCGATTGCTCCTTAAAGCGTCTTCGCTCTTTCTGGAACTTCATCAATTCCACCGACCATGTAGAAGGCCTGCTCTGGATACTGATCCATATCACCATCAATAATGGCCTTAAAACCAGCAATAGTGTCTTTTAGTGATACATACTTGCCTGGTGCCCCGGTGAATACTTCAGCAACAAAGAAAGGCTGTGAAAGAAAACGCTGCATCTTACGAGCGCGGTTAACAACCAATTTGTCTTCTTCAGATAATTCATCCATACCTAATATGGCGATGATATCTTTCAATTCTTTATAACGCTGCAATGTACCCTGAACTTCTCGAGCCACATTATAGTGTTCGTTACCGACAACATTGGGATCCAAAATTCGTGACGTTGAATCAAGTGGATCAACCGCTGGGTAGATACCCAATTCGGCAATTTGACGAGACAGTACAAGCGTCGCATCAAGATGAGCAAATGTAGTCGCAGGAGATGGATCTGTTAAATCGTCCGCTGGTACATAAACGGCCTGGAAAGAAGTGATCGAACCCGTTTTAGTAGAAGTGATACGCTCTTGAAGCACACCCATTTCTTCCGCCAATGTAGGCTGATAACCAACCGCTGATGGCATACGACCTAGCAGTGCCGATACTTCAGTTCCTGCCAAGGTGTAACGATAAATATTGTCAACAAACATCAGTACGTCACGACCTTCGTCGCGGAAATGCTCTGCCATGGTCAAACCAGATAGTGCAACACGTAGTCTGTTTCCTGGAGGCTCATTCATCTGACCGTATACTAATGCTACCTTATCAATAACGTTACCATCCGTCATTTCGTGGTAAAAGTCATTACCTTCACGAGTACGCTCACCAACACCTGCAAATACTGAAAAGCCTGAGTGCTCAACTGCAATGTTACGAATAAGCTCCATCAGTGTGACTGTTTTACCAACACCAGCACCACCAAACAGTCCAATTTTACCACCTTTAACAATCGGCATAACCAGATCGATAACTTTGATACCTGTTTCCAGAATTTCGGTTGCAGTTGCCTGCTCGTCATAGCTAGGCGGCTTACGGTGAATCGGCATACGCTTTTCTTCGCCAATAGGACCTTTCTCATCGATAGGCTCACCCAAAACGTCCATGATGCGACCCAGTGTTTGTTGGCCTACTGGCACTGTGATTGGCTGCCCTGTATTCGTTACTTCAAGACCGCGACGTAACCCTTCAGAAGCACCCATAGCAATGGTACGAACAATGCCGTCACCCAACTGCTGCTGTACTTCAAGTGTCAAGTTTGCTTCGATGATCTTAAGTGCATCGTAAATTTTTGGGACAGAGTCACGAGGAAACTCTACGTCGATGACGGCGCCGATTACTTCCACGATATTACCTGTACTCATGTGCATATCCTCTTAAAAACTAATATTCTAGGTTTAACTTAATTAATTAACTAAAACTTATACGGCGGCTGCGCCAGCAACAATCTCACTGATTTCTTGGGTGATACTCGCCTGACGTTCACGGTTATAAATAAGTTGTAATTCGCTGATCATATCACCAGCATTATCGGTAGCGTTTTTCATTGCCAACATGCGGGCAGCCATTTCGCAGGCTACGTTTTCAACGACTGCTTGATAAACAAGTGATTCAATATAACGCTCTAATACATGATCAAGTACTTCTTTGGCATCTGGTTCGTAGATGTAATCCCAATGGTGTGACAATTCTGATTCTACAGATGGCACAACAGGTACAAGCTGAGTCACTGTTGGATCCTGCGTCATAGTATTAACAAATACATTACCCACTAGGAAAATGGCATCAATCTCACCTTTTGCATAACTAGAGAGCATCGCTTGAACTGGACCAATTACGGCAGACATTTCTGGACGATCACCAAGATGGCTCGCTTCAGCTGTTACCTTGGCACCAATTCGCTTGAAAAAACTCAGGCCTTTAGAACCAAATGTTACAACTTCAATTTCAACATTCTGATCATCAAGTTCAGCTATCTTGCCCAATGCCTTCTTGAACAAATTAGTGTTTAAACCGCCACAAAGACCACGATCAGTTGAAATAGCGATAACACCAGCACGCTTTACTTTCCTTTCGATCAGAAATGGATGCTTATATTCAGAATGCGAATTTGCAATGTGGCTAACAACCGTAGCAATTTTCTGCGCATAAGGTCGAGTCGCAAACATTTGGTCTTGGGCACGACGCATCTTACTTGCCGCTACCATTTCCATGGCTTTCGTGATCTTTTGAGTATTTTGAACACTCGTGATCTTCGTCTTTATTTCTTTGCCGCCAGCCATATCAGATCTCTCTCATTATCTCTCTAACTTAAGGACGTTTAATTAATAAACACCATTGGTTTTGAAATCTGCAATTGCGGATCCGATTTTTCCAGCAATTTCGGGGTTGTAATCGCCAGACGCATTAATCGAATCTAAAAGATCAGCATTGTTTGACCTAACATGTGCTAATAAAGCTTCTTCGAAGGCAACGATTTTCTTAACGTCGACGTCATCAAGATAACCTTCGTTCGCAGCGTAAAGAACAACTCCCATTTCAGCAACATTCAAGGGTGCATATTGCTTTTGCTTCATTAATTCGGTAACGCGTTGACCGCGTTCCAGCTGCTTACGAGTGGCCTCATCAAGATCAGATGCGAACTGTGAAAAAGCGGCTAATTCACGATACTGAGCCAATGCCAAACGAACACCACCACCCAATTTCTTGATGATTTTAGTCTGGGCAGCACCACCAACTCGTGATACAGAAAGACCCGCGTTAATCGCTGGGCGTATTCCGGCGTTGAATAGATCTGATTCGAGGAATATCTGTCCATCTGTAATCGAAATTACGTTAGTCGGTACGAATGCTGATACGTCACCACCTTGTGTTTCTATGATTGGCAAGGCAGTTAACGAACCAGTCTTGCCTTTTACAGCGCCGTTTGAATATTTCTCTACACAAGCTTCGTTGATTCTAGAAGCACGCTCAAGTAGACGCGAGTGCAAGTAAAAAACGTCACCTGGATAAGCTTCACGTCCCGGTGGACGGCGTAATAACAATGAAACTTGACGATAAGCCCAAGCTTGCTTAGTTAAATCATCATAAACAATTAGTGCGTCTTCACCCTTGTCACGGAAGTATTCTCCCATGGTGCAACCTGAGTAAGGTGCTATATATTGTAGTGCAGCCGAGTCAGAAGCACTCGCCGCAACAATGATAGTGTGTGCTAGAGCATCATGCTCTTCAAGTTTGCGAACTACGTTAGCAATAGTCGAAGCTTTTTGCCCGATTGCTACATAGACACATTTAATACCGGTGCCTTTCTGATTGATGATTGCATCGATCGCAACCGCAGACTTACCCGTTTGGCGATCACCGATTATCAATTCGCGTTGACCACGTCCAACAGGCACCATTGCGTCAATTGCTTTTAAACCAGTTTGCATTGGCTGATCGACCGATTGACGTTCGATGACGCCGGGTGCGATTCGCTCGATTGGCATAAACTGAGTCGATTCGATAGCGCCTTTGCCGTCGATTACTTCACCTAATGAGTTAACCACTCGGCCTAGTAATTGCTCGCCAACTGGGACTTCAAGGATACGCCCAGTACATTTGGCTGTATCACCTTCTGATATATGTCCATAGGCACCGAGAATTACCACACCAACAGAATCTCTTTCGAGGTTCAAAGCCATGCCGTAAGTATCACCTGGAAATTCAATCATTTCACCAGACATGACGTCAGCCAAGCCGTGAATACGTGCGATACCGTCCATTAAGCTAACAACAGTACCTTCTGTTCTGGCTTCGGCAGCGCCTTCAAAGTTCTTAATGCGATCTTTAATAAGTTCGCTAATTTCTGACGGATTAAGTTGCATCACGTGATCCCATAATCATAATAGTTCTGTTATTTATTGAGTGCAGTTGAGAGTTTGCCAAGACGCGATAATACCGAGCCATCAATGACTAGGTCACCTGCTCGTACAATCGCACCCGCAATTAATTTCTCATCAACCTCAGAAGTAATAGTCACTTCCTTACCCAGCTTTTTTGCCAAACTCTTTGCAATATCGTCATTCTGCTTTTTAGTCAGTGGCTGTGCTGATGTTACTAGCACTTCAACTCGACCATCAGCTTCCTGCTTGAGAACTTCATAAGCATCAGCGATCGATGATAAAGCCGATAACCGACCATTCTCTGCAAGCAAACTAATAAAGTTTTTGAACTCTGCACTGGCTTTTTCTGTACCGTTAATACCGGCATAAACCGATAAAAACAACTCAACATGTTCGGTAGGTAACATGGACGGCGTATCAAACATGGCTTGCATGCCCGTATCGTCTGCTATTGCTGCTGATGTTGTCAGCCTATTCAACCAAGCCTGCAAACCACCATCTTCAGAAGCTAGCTCAAATATTGCTTTAGCGTATGGCCGTGCAATTGTCTCAAAATCGCTCATTTTATAGCACTCATAATCTTAAGGCCTAAATCTGGGCAACCAGTTCATTCAGAACTGCATCATGCGTTTTGGCATTGACTTCGCGACCCAATATCTTTTCGACACCGGCTAACGCAATCAGGGAAACTTCTTTACGAAGCTCGTCTTTAGCACTATTGACCTGCTGCTCTATATCTGTTTTCGCCATCGACTTGATTCTATCAGCTTCTTCACGCGCAGTATCTTTTGCTTCATCAACAATTTCGGTAGCACGTTTTTGCGCCTGATTGATGATTTCCTGAGCTTGCTGCTTGGCATCTTTTAAGCTATCGCTTACTTTTGCCTGTGCTTCTTCCAGATTTTTTTGACCCCTTTGTGCAGCAGCCAAACCTTCTGAGATTCGAGCATTACGCTCTTCTAATGCTGCAATCAATGGCGGCCATATATATTTCATGCAGAACCAGACGAAAACCGCAAAGGCGATGCTCTGTCCTATTAATGTTGCATTGAAATTCATATTGCTATCCTCGTTCTAGTTTAATAACGGCCCAAGGACCATTAACCACCAACTACAGCGAACATGACGTACATAGACAGACCAACAGAAATCATTGGTACTGCATCAACAAGGCCCATGACGATGAAGAACTGTGTACGTAGCATTGGAATTAGCTCTGGCTGACGAGCCGCACCTTCTAGAAAACGACCACCAAGAATACCAATGCCTAATGCCGCGCCTAATGCGCCAAAACTCATCATTAATGCACCGGCAATGTAAATAACTGCTGTACTCATTTCCATTATTATCTCCTACGATTAATATATAGTATGTTTAAAGTTAAAAAGTTTAGTGTTCTTCAGTCTGTGATGCCATATCGAGATATACAATAGTCAGCGTCATAAAAATAAACGCTTGTAACGTAATGATCAAGATATGAAATAACGCCCAACCTATTTGCATTAATCCACCCGAAATACCCAATAGCCAGCCACCGCTGTACATCAAGGCGATCAGGATAAAAATCATTTCACCAGCATACAGGTTTCCGAACAAACGTAGTGCCAGTGAAACGGGTTTTGCAATCAATGTAACGCCTTCCAGAACAAGGTTAAGCGGCATCAAGAATTTTGGAAACGGGTGAAAGGCCAGTTCTGCAAAGAAACCACCGGGACCCTTCATTTTAATGCTGTAATAGAGAATCAGCGCAAATACCGACAGCGACAAGCCAAAGGTTATGTTTGGATCGGTAGTTGGTACTATCTTGAGATAGGGCACGCCCATCAGACTCGCAAGCCAAGGAACAATGTCAATTGGGATCAAATCCATCAAGTTCAACAAGAAAATCCAGACAAATATAGTGAGTGCTAATGGTGCAATTAAAGGATTCTTGCCGGTAAATGAACCACGCACAGAGCCATCAACAAATTCTATTATCATTTCAACGAAGTTTTGCATGCCTGTTGGGGCTATACCAACGGTGCCAGCAGCTGCTGCTTTTTTCGCTGCTACACGGAAAACCCATAGAAATAGGACACCAAGTCCGATTGAAAAAGCCATCGAGTCGACATTAATCGACCAGAAACCCATTTCTTTAATTTCTGCGGCGCTATTTGCAATACCCCAGTCACCGTTTGGCTTCTGACCATACACAAGATTAGTCAGATGGTGCTTGATGTATTCGCTCGAGTTTGCGTAACCAGACATCTTTGATCAATCGCCTTTTATCATTAACGGTACAATACAACTGGTTATTTGTACTAAACAAAAACCAGTAAACAAAACTGCAAAACTCCAATTATATTCAGCACTCAAAATCAGTGCGAACATCATAATAGTCATAAACCATTTGCCTAGCTGAGTTTTATAAGCGTAGGACAACCATTGCTGGGCTGAATAATCATTTGTTTTTCTAGCCATACGACTGCTAATGTATGTCGCAGGCAGTAGAGCCGCTAAACATCCAACAAAGCCAGAAAAAACAGTATCTAAATTCCAGATACTAAGGCCAATTAAAAACAAACAACCAACAATATACTGAATGGCTAGGGCTCTATAGATCTGGTTTTTCATAATTTAACAGAACCGAGAATTATATCTAAACTGTACTAGCCCTTGAAATCGCACGAGATTATAGGGATAACCTTCCCAACAATCAATCTCCAAATCGATTTAAAATCTAGCTTAGTAGCTATAGATCAAAATGACTCAGAATACCTTCTAGCTCATCACTGCTATGAAAACTAATAATGAGGTCACCTGCACCCTTCTTTCGTGACTTAACTTGCACCCCTGCACCTAGCTTTTCGCTGATTTGAGCTTCTAGTCTAATAATATCTGGATCCTTTATTTGAGGCGGTTCTATGCAGTTTTGATCTGCCCTATTGAGTGTCTTTTTGACCAACGCCTCAGTTTCTCGAACAGACAGGCCACGGTTAACTACAATAGTTGCAAGCTCTATTTGATCATGCTGAATGAGTGCCAATAAAGCGCGCGCATGGCCCATATCTAGCAA
>JBNMQI010000028.1:0-18795 GCA_051277905.1 Gammaproteobacteria bacterium
CTGAATGTTTAGAAACCAGCCAGCTTTTTTTTGAGATTGATATTTAAGGATTCCCTTTTTTTGCGGTAACTGTTCCACTGTTATTGATAAGTTACGGGTAATTTATCTGTCTTTTGTCGCTTTATCTTCTGCAATCAATATTTTTCAGTCTACACTCTTATTAGCTACTTTTAATATCAACCAAAATGTTACGTTGATTTCTAATAATGAATGATCAGACTAAATTAAACTTCTTTGCCTCGACCTCAGAACCCTGTAGTTATCTCGACGACAGGAATTCAATCAGCGCGTTTGCTAATCCAGATATTGACATGGACATGCAGACTTATAGCACCCTAATTCAGCACGGATTCAGGCGTTCTGGTGGCTATGTTTATCGACCTCACTGCCCAACTTGCCGAGAGTGCATCTCTGTTCGAGTTCCGGTTAAACGACATAAGCCATCGCGCAATGAAAAGCGCATTTTGCGACTCAACACCGATATTGAAATCAACGTCACTAAGGGTAAGTTTCGTCAGGAACATTTTGACTTATATAAGCAATATATTAAAGCTCGTCATGGCGATGGCAGTATGGCAAATCCAACCAAAGGTGACTATCACCGCTTTTTAATCTGTGACTGGACAGAAACAGACTTTATTGAATTTCACCTAGGAAAAACTTTGATTGCTATTGCTGTAACAGATGTTACAGATACAGGATTATCGGCAGTCTATACCTTTTTTGACCCTAATTACCAAAGTCGAAGTTTGGGCCATTTCGCAATTCTGAGTCAGATAAAAGAAGCACAATCTCACGATCTTGAGTATCTCTACCTTGGTTACTGGATCAAAGACTGTGACAAGATGCGTTATAAAAATCGTTATAAGCCATTAGAGGGGTTTATTGAAAATCACTGGCAAGATATGACCAGTAATTTAAGTCAAGATAATAAGTGTGACCAATAGCTATGACCGACCTTGGTCTAGTCGACGCTGTAATCTCGGCCAATCAAAAGCACCGCCAGGATCCGTTTTTCTGCCTGGTGCAATGTCATTATGGCCACACAAAGCATCCAATCCAATCATTGAGTATTGATGCCTAAGACATTGAATCAATCGGTCTAGCTGTTGGTATTGGTTGTCGGTATAACTCAAATCATCAGTACCTTCCAACTCGATACCAATCGAGTAATTGTTACATTCAGGCTCACCCTGCCAATTTGAAACACCCGCATGCCAGGCTCGTTCAAGGAAAGAGACAAACTGAATCAGATTGCCGTCCCGCTCTATCAAACAATGAGAAGAAACTTTTAGGTGGCAAATCGATGCAAAATATTCATGAACGTTTGGGTCAAGCTGATTGCAAAATAAATCTTGAATATAGCCACCACCAAACTCAGCCGGTGGTAAACTAATGCCATGTATGACGATCAGCTTTATATTACTTTTGTCAGGTCTAGCATCGTAATTGGGTGATTCAATCACTTCCACCGTTTGTAACCAGCCTGTTGTATCAATTGTTAGTTTTGTCATTCTCTGATTTTTCGAATAGTGGTTTTTGAATAGCATTATTTGAATAGAGACTTTACTCTAAGATATACCCTACGATAAATTATCTACTATGAAGCTGCAAGATTTAAACCTGCCTCAACAGCAAGCAGTAACCTGCATTGACAAGCCCTGCCTGGTCCTAGCAGGAGCCGGAAGCGGAAAAACCCGTGTCATAACCTATAAAATTGCTCACCTCATTCATCAGGCGGGTTACGCCCCTAACACCATTCGCGCGCTCACCTTCACCAACAAATCAGCTCGCGAAATGAAGCAACGCATTGTCGCTCTACTCGGTAAAAAACACTGCAAAGGTATTGGTATATCGACTTTCCACACTCTTGGTTTACGCATATTACAGGAAGAATATTTTGATGTAGGACTGCGCAAGGGTTTTAGTATTCTCGACTCAAAGGATGTCGAATCATGCCTTACCGAATTACTCCATAGGGATCAAAGCGACCAAGCATTTACTAAACAAGCGATGTATCAGATTAGCCGATGGAAAAACGAATTTATAGATCCCGTCAGTGCCATCAGCATGGCTGACACTCCTTTACTTGAAAGCCAGTCTCGATTATATCAGCACTATCAAGAGCATATGTTAGCCTGTAACACACTCGACTTTGATGACTTGATTATGATGCCGGTGAATCTATTTCGTCGCAACGAGGACGCACTCCTTAAGTGGCGAGGAAAAATACACTACCTACTGGTTGACGAGTATCAAGACACTAATACCAGTCAATACGAATTAATCAAATTGATCGCAGGACTAAGGCAGAGAATCACCGTTGTTGGAGATGACGACCAATCAATTTATGCTTGGAGAGGTGCGAAACCTGAGAATATCAACCTGCTGGGACAAGATTTCCCCACACTACAAGTAATCAAACTGGAGCAAAACTATCGTTCCAGCGGTCGAATACTCAACTCCGCCAACAAACTAATCTCAATTAATGAACATTTATTTGAAAAGAAGCTCTGGTCAGCCTCAGGACCGGGCGAGTTTATACGAGTTTTGCCGTGCCGAAATGCAGATGATGAAGCCAGCCGCGTGGCTCAAGACATTCTCACACGTCATTTTCAAACCAACGATGAATACAAAAAATTTGCCATATTGTATCGGAGTAATTTTCAGTCTAGGGTATTTGAAAAATCACTTAGAGACAACTCGATCCCATATCAAATTACAGGTGGAACAGCATTCTTTGAACGCAGTGAAATTAAAGACATCATGGCCTATCTCCGACTGATTACCAACCCCGATGATGATCGTGCCTTATTACGCATCATTAATGTACCGAGGCGAGAAATCGGTGCTTCAACCATCAAAATAATTGCCAGCTATGCCGGGACACGTCACAACAGCATTGGCAAAACCATTAAGGAATTGGGCCTGCAGCAAAAGCTTGCCAAGCGGGCCTGGATAAAAATTCAAACTTTCGCAGATCTTATCGACGGGCTTCGCCATAAAAGTACGCAGATGGATGCACTAACATTCACTCAGCATGTCATTACAACACTCGATTATGAACACTGGTTACGTGATATTGGCACCTCGTCAAAACAGTCCGACAATGCAATAGAAAACTTGACCGAACTCACCAGTTGGATTGGCAATCTACAAAAGCAACGCGACGACTCATCCATAGAAAGCCTCGTTACCCACCTGTCTTTAATGTCTATTCTTGAAAATGATGACGAAAAGAATGAACAGGACGCCGTGCAACTTATGACATTGCATGCGGCGAAAGGGCTAGAATTTCCACACGTTTATTTGGTCAATTTTGAAGAGGACAGCTTACCCCACCATCAATCTCAAGAGGCTGACACTATTGAAGAAGAACGGCGGTTAGCTTATGTTGGCATTACCCGAGCAGAAAAAACACTAACACTGAGCTATGCAAAACAACGACAACGGTTTGGAGAAACGCTGCAATGTGAGCCCAGTCGATTTCTGTATGAATTACCCGAAGAAGAGTTAGAGGGTGCAGAACATATTGCGAGTAAATTATCACCGGATGAAAAAAAACAACAAGGCTTAGGACACCTTGCTGATTTGAAGGCGATGCTAAACGCAGCAAACTCATGATCTAGTTCGCTGCAGTATTTTATTAGTGCTGAATAATTTGACTCAAGAAAAGCTGGGTTCTTTCGTTCTGAGGGTTATTAAAAAACTCATTCGGTTCATTTTCTTCAACAATCTCACCTTCATCCATAAAGATTACACGGTTAGCGACTTTCTTAGCGAAACCCATTTCGTGCGTGACACAAATCATCGTCATGCCATCTTCGGCAAGTTCAACCATTACGTCGAGTACTTCAGAGATCATTTCAGGATCGAGTGCTGACGTAGGTTCATCAAATAACATAACCTTAGGGTTCATACACAAGCTTCGTGCAATCGCCACTCGTTGCTGCTGACCACCTGATAATTGACCAGGAAATTTATTTGCCTGTTCTGGAATTTTTACTCGCTCAAGATATTTCATTGCTATTGCTTCGGCTTCAGCTTTAGCGACGTTCTTAACCCAGATCGGCGCTAAAGAGAGATTCTCAAGAATCGTCAAATGGGGGAATAGATTAAAATGTTGAAACACCATGCCCACTTCTTTACGGATCTGTTCGATATGCTTTAAATCACCAGTAAGCTCAGTGCCATCAACAATAATTTGACCTTGTTGATGCTCTTCAAGGCGGTTAATGCACCGAATAGTCGTCGATTTTCCCGATCCCGATGGTCCACAAATAACAATTCTCTCGCCTTTCTGTACGGTTATATTTATATCCTTGAGTACGTGAAAATCACCATACCATTTATGGACCCCCTTCAGCTCTATAATATGTTCAGCACTCATATTCTTTACCTTTTATGACCAGTGTGAAGTTTGGCCTCAAGCGCGATGCTATAACGCGACATCGCAAAACAGAAAACCCAAAAAACAAATGCAGCAAAAACGTAGCCTTCATCATCAAAACCTAACCATTCAGAATCAGTTAATGCTAAGTTAATAATCGCGAGTAAATCGAACAAGCCAATAATTAATACTAATGTGGTGTCCTTAAATAGTGCAATAAAGGTATTTACGATGCCAGGAATTACCAGCTTAAGCGCTTGTGGCAATATAATTAAACCCATGCTTTTGGGATAGTTTAAACCAAGTGCTTCAGACGCTTCGTACTGTCCTTTCGGAATAGCCTGTAAGCCACCCCGAACTACTTCTGCCATATACGCCGATTGGAACATAGTGATGCCAATTAAGGCTCTCAACAATTTATCAAAATTACTGCCTTCAGGAAAAAACAACGGCAACATAACTGACGCCATAAATAACACTGTAATCAAAGGAATACCGCGCCAGAATTCGATATATACGATGCAAACTGATTTAAACATCGGCATTTTTGAACGCCTACCTAAAGCTAACAATATACCAAGGGGTAGCGATGCAACAATACCCACTGCTGACAGAATAAGGGTCAACATTAAGCCACCCCATTTATTAGTCGAAACAACCTCTAGACCAAATGAACCACCATGAATTAGAAAATAGGCGACAAATGGATAAATGAGTAAAATAAAAGCCCCTAACCAGTTTTTATATTTAAACGTTTTAATGAATAAAGGTATCATTAAAGCGATCAAAAGCAATCCGGCCAGATTTGGACGCCAATGTAACTCTGCAGGGTAAAAACCATACATAATCTGATCCATACGATTCGCAATAAATATCCAGCAGGCTCCTTCTTCATTACAGTCTGCACGGGTTGTCCCCGACCAAGTAGCAGAGAAAAATGCCCAATCAAGCAGTGGCGGTAATAATAATAAAATTAGCCCCATCGCTGCCAAACTCATAACACCATTGGCATAAGTGGAAAATAAATTCTTCTTGATCCAGACAACGATGCCTACTTCAGAAGCAGGTGGAGGCAAGTTGGGGCTCTTCTTATGATTGACAGGCATTATTATCGCTCCACAATTGCCATTCTTTTGTTATACCAATTCATCACCGATGAAATAAGTAAACTAGCAGTCAAGTAAACCGCCATCGTCATTGCGGTTATCTCAATAGCTTGACCCGTCTGATTTAGAGTTGTGCCCATAAATACGTTGACTAGATCAGGGTAGCCAATTGCAGTCGCAAGTGACGAGTTCTTGGTTAAGTTTAAGTATTGGCTAGTTAATGGTGGAATAATGACTCTCATCGCTTGAGGGATGATCACCAATTTCATCGACTGGCCACGCTTAAGTCCAAGCGCTAATGATGCTTCAGTCTGACCGTGATCAACAGCCAATATACCTGCACGAACAGTCTCAGCAATAAAAGCACCCGTATAAATAGTGAGCGCTAAAACCAATGCCAATAATTCAGGTACCACCGCAATACCACCAGCAAAATTAAAACCCTTCAGTACAGGGTATTCAATACTCATTGGCATTCCAGATGCCCAAAAGATCACCAGTGGAAAGCCAATCAATAGACCTAGAGTAGACCAACCAACAGAAAATTGCTGCCCAGTTTCATCCTGACGTCTTCTAGCCCACCTGCGCATAAAAAACATGGCAATAAAGCCGATAATAAAGGCAACTATAGTTATCAAAAAACCAGATTCAAAGATGGGTCCAGGCAAATATAAACCCCGTACATTGAATTCGATACCTAAACCCAGGGACATACTATTACGGGCGGAGGGCAATCCAGCCAAAACAGCAAAATACCAGAAAAATATTTGCAGCAGCAACGGGATATTACGGAAAATTTCGATATACATAGTGGCTAGCTTTGCGACAAGCCAGTTGTTCGACAGACGTGCGACACCCATGCCAAAGCCTAACAAAGTCGCCATAAAGATACCCAAAACAGCAACCAACCCTGTGTTCATCAGACCAACAATGAAGGTGCGGCCGTAACTAGAGTCCTCATTAAACTGGACCAATGATTGCAATATACCGAAGCCGGCTTTCTCAGTTAGGAAACCAAAACCAGTCGAGATACCCCGAGATTCCATATTTGATAGCGTATTATTAACAACACTATAGAAGAAGTAGACTAGACCGACTATTAGCAGCGCCTGAAAAAATAGCGCTCTATATTTAGGATTGTTCCAAACTGCGGGACTTGAAGGTTTTTGAGCTGTCTCCAATTCTGACATCATAAACTCCAGACTGACATGGTTCGCGGTTTGATGGTTAACGGAAAATTGATTTTATACATCAGCAATAACTGAAATAAACATTGAATTGATGTGTAAAATCAACCTAACGGAGAGAGTGTATGGAAACCCCATACACTCTCCTACAGTACTAATTCATTACTAGATTAAAATGTAACTTGAGAATCTAGATTAACGAATTGGAGGCGCATACATGATGCCACCACGTGACCAAAGGTCATTGAGACCACGGGCAATCGCTAGAGGTGTATCAAGACCAACGTTGGCTTCAAAGCTTTCACCATAGTTACCAACTTGCTTAATGATGTTATAAGCCCAAGCGTCGTCAATACCAAGTTTATCGCCTTGACCATCAACAAATCGTTCAATGGCAGGACTTTTTGTCTTCATGCTATCGATGTTTGCAGATGTTAAACCAAGTTCTTCAGCATTGATCATTGCATTCAAAGACCAACGAACAATGTTGAACCACTGGTCGTCGCCCTGACGAACAACAGGTCCTAAAGGCTCTTTAGAGATTACCTCTGGCAATACAATCGCAGAACCAGGATTTTCTAGCTTAATACGAAGAGAATAAAGCTGAGATTGATCAGAAGTTAACATGTCACAACGACCGGCTTCAAATCCTTTGATAGTTGCATCAGAAGTATCATAGTTAATTGACTTATACTTCATACCGTTAGCAGAAAAATAATCAGCCAAATTTAATTCGGTAGTAGTACCCGATTGCAAACAAACCGCTGCTCCGTCAAGTTCTAATGCACTTTTAACACCAATTGATTTACTGACCATAAAGCCTTGGCCGTCATAGTAGTTGACACCAGCGAAGTTCAAACCCAATGAACCATCACGAGTCAGAGTCCAAGTAGTGTTGCGTGAAAGAATGTCAATTTCACCGGACTGTAGAGCAGTAAAACGTTCTTTAGCAGTTAACGGCGTGAATTTAACTTTAGTTGCATCACCTAGAACGGCAGCAGCAACAGCGCGACATACGTCAACATCAAGCCCTTGCCAGTTACCAGAAGCGTCAGCATTTGAAAAGCCTGCGAGACCTGTGCTAACGCCACATTGGACGTGCCCTTTGCTTTTAACTGTATCAAGCGTGCCAGCAGATACAGAAGTGGCTGCTAAAGCCAAAGCTGATGAAATCAGTAGGGTTGTAGTGATTTTTTTCATAGTTTTCTCCGGATGATCGATTATTATATTATGGGGATTACCTTTCATATTGAGCAATCTGAATTACCATAGTCACTTCACAATTTAATTGCAAGTTAAGAATGGTTTCTTGGAAATCGCAACTAAATTGACTCAAAACCAGTGATTTACATGCGTTTTCATCAGTATTGAGGTATTTTAGGTATAAAATTAAAAATTATAAAGACATAACTGTTAGCAACCTGATGCTTAGTTAATAACCATTACGCTTAGGTTAGGGTGTTCAAAAATCTTAACTGGATTGGATTTAAGTATTTAGCAACCTCTTAAACGCCCGCCATACCCAGTTAATACGACAACTTAAACCATCAACTTTTATAAACTCAATCTACTACCATCCACTATTTATGGCACAGGTTTAACTAAAATATACTTATTCCCACTAACGCTTTCAGCAACTAAACACTTGCAACAAAAGATGCCTTTGCCTAATCTACATAAAATTTTTAAAACCTCCGACAGAATCAACTATGACTATTAAAAAAACTACCACTATAAAGCCAGATATGCGTCAGCATTCTTCACAGGTTGTCGACGGTGTAGAACGTGCACCGAGCCGCTCAATGTTAAGAGCGGTTGGCTTTAATGATGCAGATTTCAAAAAACCTCAAATCGGCGTTGCTTCTACTTGGAGCATGGTCACACCTTGCAACATGCATATCGATAAACTCGCACTAAAAGCCGCTGAAGGCGTTAATGCCGCAAAAGGTAAAGCTGTTATCTTTAATACCATCACCATTTCTGATGGAATTTCGATGGGAACTGAAGGCATGAAATATTCCCTTGTGTCACGAGAAGTTATCGCTGATTCAATCGAAGCCGTTGCTGGCTGCCAGGGGTTCGATGCACTTATCACGATAGGCGGTTGTGACAAGAATATGCCAGCCTGCATCATGGGTATGGCACGACTTAACAGACCTTCCATATTTGTCTATGGTGGCACCATCATGCCCGGTTGTCACAAGGGCAAAAATATCGACATCGTCACCGTGTTTGAAGCGGTAGGTGCGGAAGCAGAAAATAAGATCACCAAAAAGGAAGTAAAAGAAATTGAATGCGCTGCAATTCCTGGCGCAGGCTCTTGCGGCGGAATGTACACCGCCAACACCATGGCTTCGGCCATAGAAGCAATGGGCATGAGCTTGCCCAACAGTTCGGCGCAGGCCGCCATGTCAGAAGACAAAACCAATGACTGCTTCGAAGCCGGCGCCGCCGCAATGAAGTTATTAAAGGCCAATATTCGTCCCAGCGACATCATGACTAAAAAAGCATTCGAAAATGCGGTCACAGTTGTGATTGCCTTAGGTGGCTCCACTAATGCCGTATTACATTTGCTTGCAATGGCATCGTCAATTGGTGTGAATCTGAAACTCGACGATTTTACTCGCATAGGCAAACGTGTTCCTGTTTTAGCCGACTTACGGCCCAGCGGAAAAGCGATGATGTCCGAACTAATTGAAATCGGGGGAATTCAACCCTTAATGAGAATTCTACTGGATGCTAAGCTGTTGCACGGCGACTGCCTAACTGTTACTGGCAAAACATTGGCTCAAAATCTGGCTAAAGTGAAACCATATCCAAAGAGCCAGAAAATAATTCGCGCACTTAATGACCCTATTAAAAAAGACAGCCATCTCGTTATTTTAAAAGGAAACCTTGCTCCTGATGGTTCTGTCGCCAAAATTTCTGGAAAAGAAGGTTTGATATTTACCGGCAAGGCAATGGTGTTCGCCTCTGAAGAATTGGCGTTGGAAAAGATTCTCGACGGTACGATTAAAAAAGGTGATGTAATTGTCGTTCGCTACGAAGGTCCCATCGGTGGCCCAGGTATGCGTGAAATGCTATCACCAACCTCCGCCATCATGGGTAAAGGTTTGGGTAAAGACGTCGCCTTTATTACTGATGGCCGTTTCTCTGGCGGGTCTCATGGATTTGTAGTTGGGCATGTCACACCTGAGGCCGCAGTGGGTGGTCCTATCGCATTAATTAAGAATGGCGATATTATTACTATTGATGCAGAAAAGCGTCAAGTCAATGTCAAACTCAGCGCCACCGAACTTAAAAAACGGGCCGTTGTGTGGAAACAACCGAAACCAAAATACAAACGAGGCGTGCTGGCCAAGTATGCAAAACTAGTGAGCTCTGCATCACTTGGTGCGGTGACTGACTTACCCGATTAATAAGCAGCACAGACTATGAGTAATAGTACAGTTATCGATATGCTCGCCAACTGGACCGAAGATATCGGCTTCTCGCTAGAGCGACAAGCCGTATTACTCGGCAAATAAAATTTAATAGCAACCGTTGGCAACGGCTCTGATTGCCTTGTCCTCTTTGGTCACACCGATGCAGTACCCTGTAATGAAAAGTTCTGAAAAGCGACCCGTCGGAACTTTACGAAGCAGACAAACACCTTTATGAACTTGGCAGCTGCGATATGAAAAGCTTTATCATGCTCGCAATTAGCGCAAGCCAATCTTTCGATCTAAGTAAACTCAAACGCCCGCTCACATTGGTGGCAACTGCCGATGAAGAGTCAACCATGAAAGGCGCCAAGCTCATTGCAGATAACGACAAAAAATTAGGGTCTTATTTGGGTTATCGGTGAACCTAGCAATCTAACACCCATTCGACAACATAAGGGTTGCATTGCTTTATCGATAAAACTGTCCGGCCAATCTGGGCATGCCAGCGATCCATCATTGGGTATAGCGCACTTAAAAGAATGAATTTAGTAATGAATGCCCTGCTCCACTATCGGGATAGTTTACAACATCAACATAATGATCCAGCCTTTACCATTCCAACCCCAACTATGAATTTGAGGCATATTCACGGCGGCGACAACTTGAATAGAATTTGCGGCAGTTGGGAGCTACTGCTCGACATTCGTTTTTACCCAGCATGTCGATTCAAACGCTATTGTCCAATGTGCAGGAGATAACCCACACCATCACTGATAAACGCAACTTCAAATTTGACTGCCAGCTGTTAGGCTATGGCCTGCAAAGCATAGATACTTCAGAATCCAGTAAAACCACCAAACACCTAACTGCGATTACCGGCAAACACAGTGGTTCAGTTGAATTGGCACCGAAGCACCCTACTTTAACTCAATGTAAACCGAAACCCATGATCGGCCCAGAGTCAATTAATCAAAGCGTATCAACCGAATAAGTTTTTACCTATCGATAAGATTGATCAAACTATTTGCTTACTTCAGGGATTAATTCAATAGTTTTGTATTGTTTGAGTAGGTAGATATTTTGTTGACAGGTTTTTAGTTGACTGTTAATCAATAAGTCCAATTCAGTTGTACGCTCAGAATATCTGCTGAGGCCTGATATTCACCTTTCTGAGTGCTTGCCAAAGTAGGTATGGTACTTTCGTACTCGTTATTTATTTGAACATCTTCAATGAATAAATGCGAATACCCAACATCTAATGTTAAGTCTTCATCTAACAAATATGTTAGTCCAAATGATAGCCATTTGCGATCATTCCCGGGAATTCGAGCCGTCCTTCTTTCAGCACTAGGCACGGGTGTTTCGTCAAAGGCAACACCACTTCTGAGCACCATTTTATCGTTGTATTGATAGTCGAAGCCAACTGAATAACGAAGCGTGTCATTCCAGCTTTCGGTTGTTACCGAATCCGGTTGTATTGTGTTGGCGTAGTCAATGCGTAGCTCGTCAAATGAGCTCCACCCCGTCCAGGTTACATCAGCAAGGTAAGTTACTTTTTCGACGCTGTGCGCAACACTCAGAGCAAGACTAGCAGGCAGGGTAACGCCAGCACTAATAGCACTGTCGGTAAAGAGCCCGCCAGCAGTTAGGAATGTGGCACCTGCAGGGACTGTATAATGAGCAGTACCTTCGAATTCCAGATCAATTTCAGAACGGTAAGAAGCGCCAACAATAGTTTCGGGTGTTATTAAGTATTGGAAACCAAAGTTAAAACCCAGCGCCGGGTCGCTCAAATTATCGCCGCTTAGATCTGCAAACCCGTCTGTTGCCTGTGGCGAGCACGTTGATGAAACAGCTCCTTTCGCTGCACAAATAGCACCAAAATCAATTGCATTAGTGAAGATAACGTCGCCAAAAACTATGTTGATGCCACCACCAACAGCCATTTTACTATTCACCTGAAAGGCGATACTTGGATTAATATTAAGCGTTTTTAAATCAGTTTCTACTGCATGATAACGACCAACCCAGCCGTCATCATATTTGGTTGCCAAACCAAACAAGGCCTGCACACCGAGGCCAATTTTAGTTTGCTGATCGACTGACTTTACCCAGTAAAAATTAGGAACAAAAGCGTCTAGCCCTCCATTATCATTATTACCCGTTAATGTAGCGCTACCCAAAGCCACTGCAGAAGTTGACCCTTGGTTTGTAAAAGAAGAGTTAGGCTTAATATAATGCCCTGCAATGCTGAACTGATCTTTCTCAAGCTGCATCATACCGGCGGGATTAAAGAAAACGGATGATGCATCAATCGCGTGTGCTGCCGACCCAGCATAGGCGTTACCCTGACCACTCGCACCATTTTCAATTAATGCAAATCCTGAGGCGTGAACTTGGCCGAGGATCAAACAGGCGACAATCGTGCTCTGTATTACTGGTTCGCCAATCGTATTTAAAAATCTCATAGGACATCCTTATTGTATTGTTTAATCCTGGTTAACTATAGACTAACTTTTAATGACCAACGCCTTTTTTAGACTATTTCTTCAAACGGTTATAAAAAATTAATCTAGGCAAATTAAAATGAAACAAGAGGAGAGTGGATAAAAACGTTGAAAATTAAAATAATCCTTAAATCAAGTGCACATGGAATGATTAATAGCCAAATAAAAGTCGGTCGTTAAACTGAGAAAAAACAAGACTAAAACGGTGAAGGACTTCAAGCCATCGACTATTTACATGAACGATGGCCTCTAGCCTTAAAATAGTTTCAATTTTGATCATTACCTTTTAATTCTATCTTTAGTAACATAAGAAATTAAATATGCCTATGGCGAAATTTTAGATGAAATCTTTTCTCAAGCTTACTTATATCAAAGAGAGCCTCATTCATGGTAAGGGTTTATTCGCCCAAACAAACATTCCAAAGAACACAATTATTGGTACATTAGAGGGTAAACCCTGCCAGAAAGACGGCTGTTATGTTCTTTGGTTAAATGAAACCGATGGATTTGAAGTTAGCTGCGATTTAAAGTATATCAATCATTCATTTGAAGCCAACGCTTGTTATTATGATGATCTGACTGTGGTGGCTCTGCGGCGCATAAATCAACATGAAGAAATAACGCATAACTATGAAACTGGTAATTGATGGCATTTATTAATTCCCTGACTTCAAGGACTGATTGTGCAGACTGCGTTGACAGCTATACTATATAATTAACTTTTTTGTAGTCTTCAGCTTTCCATTCTTAACATATAGAAAATAAATAATGAATATTGTTCCAGTCGCTAAATTTAATATGATCGAGCAGCAACTTCGCCCTTGGGAAGTGCTCGATAGAAACGTATTGTCAGTTATTGGTCAACTTGACCGAGATGACTTCGTGCCTGAGACTTATAAAGGTTTAGCCTATGCAGACTGCCAAATACCTTTGCCTAACTCTGCCAGCATGTTTCCTCCAATAGTTGAAGGTCGAATGTTACAAGCCTTATTAATTAATGCTGACGACCATATTCTTGAAATTGGAACAGGATCTGGCTACATAACAGCCTGCCTCGCAACGCTTGGCAAGCAAGTATTATCGCTTGATATTGATTCAGCAAGTCAACAAACAGCAGCAGCGATTTTGCAAAAGAAGTTACTCAACAACGTCGAATTTGAAACAAAAAATGCCTTTGAATGCAACTATAATAAGGCATTCAATGTTATTGCCGTTACCGGTTCAGTTAAGTCTATTCCCGAGAATTTAAAGAAAGCGCTAATAGTGGGAGGCCGTTTATTTGTGATCGTCGGTGAGTCACCTGCTATGCAAGCCCTGCTGATAACCCGTGCTTCAACTAAAGAATGGATAACCGAATCTTTATTTGAAACAGATTTACCTGCGCTAATGATTTAAACTTAGGTTCCTAATTGATCAGTTAATAGCCATGCAAAGAATGCAAGCAACAGAGTTAGCCAAATATCTAACGACTTCCAAACCGTTATTAGTAGATGTTCGTGAACCTTGGGAATTTGAAATTTGCCAATTGGCAGATAGCATTAATATTCCAATGGCCACTATCCCCAATAATCTTCATCAAATTCTAGAAGCGGATGAATGCGTCATCATTTGCCATCACGGCGTGCGCAGCATGAATGTAATTCAGTACTTGATGCAGCAAGACATTGACCATTTGATCAACCTCGATGGCGGTGTTGATGCTTGGGCTCAAGCTGTAGACAGAGATATGGCTCTATATTAATTCGACATTGGATTCTTTATAATAATTAGATTTTCTGAATGTGTATCAGACCTACTATTTAGTGTTGATATTCTGATCATTTTTTGGCTTTAACCATCAACATGGATTTACAGTGTATAAACTTCTCTTTGCCATCTTAATTTGCCTTTTCAGCGCACCACTTTTTGCTCAAAATTTAGTCGACATTTATCGTCTTGCAGAGCAAAACGATGCCACTTTAAAGATTGCACAAGCTAATTATGAAGCTGCGATGAAATCTTTACCGATTGCCATCTCTTCACGACGACCTCAAGTTAATCTGTCGGTTCAGCAGTCTCTAAAAGAAACAAACAATTCCATCATTAACAATAGCAACAATACTAATCAGAATTCGGGATACACTCTCAGCCTATCCCAAACAATTTACAACGCCCAGACTAGTGCTCAGGTTGATGCTGCAGAAGCTTCAGAACAAGAAGCTGCCGCGACTTTGGAAGTTGCTGAACAGGACTTAATAATTCGGGTCACTACCAGCTACTTTGACATCCTAGCAGCACAGGACAATGTCAAATTTGCTCTTGCCGAAAAAAACGCAATTGCACGTCAATTAGAACAGGCTAAAAAAAGATTTGAGGTTGGACTTATAGCAATTACCGATGTTTATGAAGCACAAGCGTTTTATGACCAATCACTTGCACAATCTTTACTCATAGACAATCAACTTGATAACTCATTTCAAGCACTTCAGGTAATGACTGCACAACCCTCATCATCGGCGTTGGCTGAACTCAACAAACAAATGCCCCTTATTATTCCCCAACCAGCTGATATCCAAGCTTGGGTCGATACTTCCCTAAAAAATAATCCTGGTCTGGTGTCAGCAATGGCCGCATCAAATGCAGCCAGATTCGAGTTACGCGGCCAAGATCGTGCTCACTATCCTATCGTTGATTTCACTGCTAGCTACAATGACAGTAGAATTGATGATGACCTTTTGGGTGATTATAACTTGGATTACTTTGACTTAATGGTGAAATTAAATGTACCTTTATTCACCGGCGGTCGAATTGATGCGGCCCGCCAGAAAAGTGCCTCCATTTATCTATCGGCCCAAAACAACGCGCTGCTGCAAAACAGACTCACTTCTCAACAAACCCGAATTGCCTATTTGGGCGTTATTTCAGGCATTGGGCAAGTTAACGCGTTCAAACAGTCGTTAAAATCAAGCACAACAGGGCTTAAAGCTACGGAAGCTGGATTCGAAGTAGGCACCCGAACCTCAGTTGACGTCCTGGTATCACTACGCGAAACCTTCCGTGCTCAACGAGATTATTCAATCGCGCGTTACGATTATCTAATCAATACACTCAAGCTAAAACAAGCCGCTGGTCTTTTATCATCAGAAGACTTAATCGCTATTAACCGATGGCTGAGCCTGTAAAATAGGCCTCATGTCGAAACATAACTCAACCATTTTTAAAATTCGTGATTATGTCCACCCTCGTTTTTGGTTAATGTGGTTTATATTTGCTTTATTGCGATTAGCTTCACTTTTCCCTTACCGATTTCTTTTAGTTCTGGGTAAGTTTTTGGGACGAGCTATCAAGCTGATTTCTGGTAAACGCCAGCGGGTAGTAGAAATTAACCTACAGCTTTGTTTTCCCGAGAAATCACTCGAAGAGCGAAACCGTATCAAGAATGAGTGCTATGAAAGTATCGGTATTGCAATAGTTGAATTAGCTATGTGCTGGTGGTGGTCAGAAAAACGTTTGAAATCATTAGTTGAAATTAGAGGATTGGAACACTTGGAAGGAGTGCTAGAGAATAAACAAGGCGCTATTTTGTTGTCTGGACATTTTACTAGCCTTGAAATTGGTGGCCGTTTATTTACTTTAACCACACCACTTCAAGTGATGTACCGCACCCAGAGAAACGCCTTATTTGATAGCTATCTATACAGCAAGCGATGCAGCTACCTTACAAATGTCATTTCTAGAAAAAGTACTAGACAGCTTATTAAAGGCATTAAAGAATTAGTCCCTACCTGGTATGCACCAGACCAAAACTTCACTAATGAACGTAATATATTTGCACCCTTCATGGGCATACCGGCAGCAACCATTACGGCAAGTTCGCGCTTAGTTCAATCGGCAGGCTGTGCCATGCTGCCTTTTTACACCTACCGAAAACCAGATGGCACAGGTTACACTTTAACTATAGAGCCACCATTAGAGAACTTTCCAAGTGGAGATGAACTTGATGATGCAACCGCCATTAATGCATCTATCGAAAAATTTGTCCGTAGCCACCCTGAACAGTATATGTGGATACATCAGCGTTTTAAAAATCGTCCAGAGGGTGAACCTCCGATATATCAATAAGACCCTGACATTGTCACAATATAGATTGTCACTTCATGAAAGGCCAAATAATGCGCACTAAATCTCCGGGAATTAGTTACCGATTATTTTCTTTATTATTGTTGCCTCTCTGGATTTTTCATGCCATTTTGCATGGTAATAAAAGTGATTTACGACACTATTATCGTCTGCGATTCTTTGGTAAACGAAGTCAGAGTCAACAACGCCAGGTTTGGGTACATGCATCTTCTGTTGGTGAGGTGGAGTCTATTTCACCATTGGTTGAAGATTTATTGGCTCAGGGTGAATTAATTTTGTTTACCAGCTTCACCGCAACGGGCTACACCACTATCCAAAATAACTTCATTGGTCGAGTCGAAGCGAGCATTATTCCAATTGATTTTATCGTGCCTTGTTGGCGGTTTTTTCGGCAGCAGCCCATCAAATGCTGCCTGTTGATGGAAACGGAGCTATGGCCAGAACTATTATATCAAGCAACCATAAAGCGCATCCCAATCATCCAGGTCAATGCCCGCCTATCGGATAAATCACTAAGGGCGCCCTTATTTATTCGCTCTCAGTTACGCAGAACTCTCGATTATTTAACGCTTCATTTAACTCGTTATAATAGTGATAAGACTAACCTTATTGCCCTAGGTGCATTGCCTGATAACATCAAAATTATTGGCAATTTAAAGAATCGTCCAGTTGACACGATTAAGACTAATCGACTAATCGACCGCCCATACATTTTACTCGCCTCTAGTCATGAGAATGAAGAGTTTGAATTTATTCAAAAACGACCCTTGGCTTATAAGTCACACTTAATTGTAATAGCACCAAGACATCCCAAAAGATCTGTAAAAATTCAACAACAGTTAGATCAACTTGGCATTAATTATGCGGTACGAAGTTTGTCACAACCCATCACTCAGGACACAGAAGTCTATCTCGCTGACACACTCGGTGAACTCAAACAATTTATGGCACATACGCCAGTTGTTGTTATGGGTGGTTCCTTCGACCAAACAGGTGGCCATAACCTGATGGAGCCAGCCAATCTGAATTGTGCGATCATCACCGGCCCTTCAGATAGCAATATCCAGCAGGACATCGAATTATTGGGACAAGATCAAGGAATTTTGCAGGTAGAGGAGATGACTAGTTGTTGGGATAAGATCGATGATTTAATCTGCAATCCAGCTAAAGCTGAGGCTCTGAGAAAAGCTGCAAAAGAAGCTGTGTTGCAACAATCGAATATAAGTAAAGCTTATCTGGCAGAAATAACTCCCTATTTATCACCGCCAAACTCATCGAATCTAACATCCAAAAAAATCTAACCTTTGGCCTGATAACCATCCATCAAAGCCTGCCAATCATCATCACCATAATGCAAAGGACGGGCTCGATTAATCTTATCAAGTGAACGCTGTAAGCGGTAAAGTGGCTTCCATTGCCAATCCCCTAAAGCGGCCATCATTTTAGCTTGATCAAAGTCAATCAAAAAAAATTCGCCCTTATCATTCATCAAAATATTGTTAGCGTTAAGATCCGCATGACGAAAACCTTTTTCTTGGAATTGTTTCAATAATCGTCCTAATCGAAACCAAGCTTCCTGAGCTAAACTGTTATGTGATAACGATTCAGCTAGCGTTTCGGTATCTTCGAAGAAGTCCGTCATGAGCGAAGCCCGATAATAAAAACCTGTTCGAATGACACGAATACCAAGCGGTTTGGGGACAGGTAACGCAGCTTCAATTGCCAAATTCAATATAGACCATTCTTGCCAAGGTCGAGTTTTACTTTTACCTAACCACAGATATTGATCCGTCAGAAACCGAGCAATCAATCCACCCCGCAAATACTGGCGTAATATTGCAACCTGACCATCGATAAGAATTTTAACACTACCGCCTCGCCCACCATCAATCCGTTCAAAACCGAGCATGCCCTGCCAGTAACTGGCGTTAAAATGCTCGCTTTCTAGTTTGTGTATCGCCGTTTCATCGTGCAAAATATAGCATCTTGTGTTTTTAGTATTCTCGCTCATAATTTCCTATGATCAAATTGTTCCAACCGCCAAAATCCATCTGCATATTT
>JBNMQI010000029.1:0-18276 GCA_051277905.1 Gammaproteobacteria bacterium
TACTCGCCAAAGGTCGCACAACAAATTGACTGAATTCGACGGTTTGTTTTTTATTGTCCAGTGGTTTTAGTCGCGCTTCGAGCGTGCAGTGGTTAACCGCCTCCGCAAAGGAATAGTGGTTGTTGTGAACGACACGGTATTTTGCCATGAGAGACTAATAGATAATCTCAGCCTGTCACTGTCACTTTGGTCTGCGACGGCGTACCGTGCACACCCGCCGGTGAATTGGCATTCGCGCCATTTTGACCAAACATACAGGTTTGAAAGATCACCGCTTTACCTTCTGCTTTGACTTTTGTGCTGCCTTTTTTAGGTTTGGCCGGGCCTTTGAATTTTGAAGACATGACACCGCCTGCCACACCGCCTTCGTCGCCGGAGGTCATCGAAATATCACTGCCCATAGTCACCGTCGGACTGCCCGATATTTTAACTTTTGTGGAGGTACCCTTAGCCTGGGCTAAGGATGCAATATTGGGATAGGGTATCGGTATCGGGCTGGGTGCGGGTGGTGCTGGTGTTTTGCAGACATCCGGCATCGCATTTGACATGCCGCCACCACTGGTTGCTATTCCAAACATAATTGATACTCCTCTCAGCCGAGATGAATTTTTTCGCCGTCAATATTGACGTTCTTTTCAGATTTGATAGTGGTCGTTTCACTGTTGAGTTGATAGGTACCTTCTACCAGCGTACGCACACGATTTGCCCGAGTCTGCTGCAACTCTTCGACCTGGCGATAGACATTTTTGGCGCGCTCCATAATGCGAACAGCCACAGTCTCGATTTTTCCAACGAACAGCTTGGATCGATCCAGCACGCCTTTGAATGTTTTACCTTCGAGTTGGCTATGCTCTATTTCCAGCTTTGCTGATTCGGCCTTGAGCCCAATCGTTTTACTCGATAACAACAGGCCTTTATCGGTCAAGCTGACAGCGGATTGATCATCTTCACTCGCTACCCGCAACTGCGCCGCAGTCGCGCTTTCCATGATGATGCCACCCAGGCTTTTACAATGAATGTTTTTGCCGGAGACCAGTTCGATATCGCCTTCTGTCGCGATCAGTGACAGGTCGCCCTGTGCCGCATAGAGCTTGCTTTTGTTGTCAGTAGCATCGTATTCAAACAGCAAATGGCCCTGCTCGTCTTCTATCGATAGCGTTTCGTGGCCGTCTTTTTGCTGGTGTCTGGCGATTGCGCCTTGCGCTGATTTTAGCGTTTGCTCTGCTTGCAGCTGACTCTTCAAAACACCGATCACATAGCAGCAACGAAAATTCTCACCACTGACCAGCAACTCGTCCCCGACTTGTGGCTGGTAACTCGGCAGGGCATTTTTCGCCTCGATGACAAAGCTCGCCTGTTCGTGCTCAATTCGCACCAGCATTTTCTTGTCGTCCAGACCCGTCAGTACTGCCGGGCGGGTATATTGCAGGTTGCCGGGGTTGGCCAGCTTATCAATCATGTGAAGCATAAGATGATTCCTTAATTTTTATCGAGTTTGTGGCGGCGTCGGGGGACGCCAGTCTTCGGCCGCAGCCAGAACAGGGTCAGTTTGTTTCACCAGCTCCATATTCGCTCCCATCCAGATGGCTTTGTCTTTTATCACCCGGTGTAAATTAGCACCGTATAAATCGGCATCCATAAAACTGGTGGAGACTAACTGCGCGTGTGAGAAGTCGGCATAATGCAATAGGGCGTTATGAAACACCGAACCGCTGCAATCTGCCCGCGTATAAATTGTCTCTTTCAAATTACATTTGCTCAGGTTCGACTTGGACAAATTGGCATCAGCAAAATGGCAAGCGGATAAATCGGATTCTTCGAGATCACTCGCCGACAGATTCGCATCGGTAAAGTTACTGGTCTTGCACGAAACTTTATTCATCCGACAGGCAGAAATATTCGCCCCGGTAAAATTGACCTGGTTCAACAATGCACCATCCAGATTTGAACTGCTAAGATTCGCGCCAGTAAAATCAGACTGCTGAAAATCACAACCAGACAAATCCATCTTTTGCATATTACAATCCATTAGCGCAGCCACGCTGATGGTTGCACCTGACAACTTGACCCCGGTCAAATCCAGTCCACTCAAGTTAACCCTGTTCAAATTGGCACCGTTGAATAACGTATCGTTGAGACTGCAGTCGCTGAAGTCAACGCCGTCGAGACTAGCCTGCTGCATATTGACGCCTTGCAAAACCGCACCGCTCAGTATCGCGCCATCCAGTTTAGCCTCGAAAAAATTCGTATTCTGTAATTTGGCATCGGTCAAATCAGCAGCGAATAAATCGGCAGCAGTTAAATCTGCGTTGGATAAATTGGAACCTTTAAGGCTCGCGCCAGACAGGTTTGCTTGCTTTAGACTGGCCCCCTCACAATTGGCAAAATCAAGAATGGCACCGCTTAAATTCAGATCGTCGAGATTGAGCCCTTTCAAGTTTATCGAATGCAAAGTGGCATTAATAAAACTGGCGCCATCGAGCTTTGCGCCATTCAAATTCGCATTGTCCAGTTTTGATTCGCTAAGGTCAGCGCCACTGAGGTCGGCGCCTTGTAGATTGCAGTCATCGAGGTTAGCGCCCTGCAAATTGACCTTGGCCAGCGTTGCCCTTTGTAGGTTCGTTCCTTCAAGATCAGTCCCAGTAAAGCAACAGCCAGTGAGATCAAAACTGGATAAATCGACACCAGCTAAAATAGCATCGGTGAAATCTGCTTTACTCAAAATCGCACCCGTTAATTGACAGCCTCTTAAATTAGCGCCCTTAAGATTAACGCCTTCGAGGTTGGCACCGGACAAATTACTGCCGTTAAAATCTGTGTTCTCAAAAATGCACTGACGTAGGTCGATTCCCGATAAGTCCGATTGACTCAGATCCGCGTTGGAATAATCGCCGCGATAAACGTTGTCGCCCTGCAGCTTGACGCCACTCCAGCGCAATCGGTCAACTTTGGCCGAACCGAGATTTAATACCTGCGGAGAAACCACATCAAGGCTGACCTTGTTTAATATCGCATCATCGAATTTAGCGTCATCAAATTTGCATTCTTTAAAGTTCACTTCGTTTAATGTGGCCGCACTAAATACAACCGCCGTTAAATCGCAATTGGTAAAATCAGTATCATTCAATGTCGCCGACGTTAAATCGGCCTGGACTAAATTGGCCTGGGTAAAATCTGTCTGTTCAAAATGTGCTCGCGTTAAATCACTTTTATCAAAGTTAATATGGTCACATTGTGATGCTTCAAATTTAGCGCCTTGCATACTGGCCTGTGAAAAATTCATGGGCCAATAACTAAAACCGGTAATACCGGCTTTTAGCATGGCGGCTTTCTGCTCATCGGGCAAACCCATCTCATCTAAAGCTATCTCACTGTCTTTATCGGTTGCCTGGGGCACAAAACCCCGCTGCATAAACACTTCATGAAAACGTACATCATTTAAGATGGCCTTAGAAAAACTGCAACCACTAAACATACAGGACTCAAACACAGCACTCGATAAATTTGCCTGATCAAAAACCACATGATCAAACATCGTTTCCTTAATATAGATACCCGAAAAATCTTCACCACTTAAATCAATATTCGATACTATCGGTGGCTCTAACTTACCCTGCTTAAGCTGCTCGATTATTCGTTGTTTGTTAGCATCCATCATTTTATTCGTCTATTTCTGTAGTTTGCTGGCATCGAGTATCGTACCGTTCAACAGGGTACCCGCCGTATTCGCTTCGAGAAATTCCGCCTCATAACAGTTGCTTTTGCTTAAATCGGCACTGACCAGGTTGGCACGCTCGAAGGTAGCCTGGAAAAAATTCGCCGAACTCAAATTGGTGTTCACCAGTTCGGCACTGGACAAGTTTGCCTTGCTGCAATCGGTCGCGTACAACACCGCCTGCTTCAAATTGGCGGCAACAAAATTGGCCTTTTGCAAGCTGGCATAGGAAAAATCGGCAGTTTCTAAATTGGCCGACTCGAAGATAGCGTCGTCGGCTTTGACCTGTGCGAACACACCACCGGGGAAACTGCAGCTTTCGCCGCGCAGCCCCGTTAAGGCTGCTGATTTCATATTCACCTGTTTGCCACTAGCTTGTTCCAGGTTGCAATTAATCAACTCCGATCTTTCCCAGTTGGTGTTATCCAACATCGTCGCGGAAAAGTTGCAAGCGTCAAATTTAGCATCAGTAAATTGAGCGTTATTTAGATTAGCCAGGTTGAAATTCGCCCTCGCGCCCTGCGCCAAGCTAAACATCGCAGCTTCCAAAATGGCTTTTGAGAAATCTGCCCCATCGAGTATTGCGCGCTCGAAACTAGCCTGGCTCGCATCGACAGCATTCAGGTCAGCTTGCCTAAACGTCGCCCCGGTGCACTGTGCGCCGGTTAGACTGGCCTTCGCGAGATTAGCATCGTCAAAATTACATTGACTCAAATCGCTATTCGCAAAGTTGACCTGATTTAATATGGCACCGCTGAAGTCGGCACCGACTAACGATAGTCGCGATAGATTCATTTCACTCAGGTCTACACCCGCCAGTGATTCACCCCGTGAAACTTTTTCCTGCACTGCCTGTGGGCTTAAATCAATTAATAAATCATTCATCACTATTACCGAACAGCATGGCAATATCTTCGTCACTCATGCCCTGTTCCTTCATCATGGCTGCATTTTTCGCATGCGCTTTTTCGAGCGCAGCCGCACCCTGTTCGGGGTCGAGGCCGAGGCTGGCCATAATGCCAGCCATGATCACTGTCGGATCTGCACCGTTCATAATCTCATCGATTAGCCCTGGATCCTGGCCTGCCTGACTCATCGCCTCGCGGGCCTGTTCCAGCGCTTTTTCAATCTCGTGGTCTACCTCTTCTTCCGATTCTTCTACCGCTTCAGGCTCGGGTTCTGGTTCGGGCTCTTCTACCGCCACTTCTAATTCTTCTTCGGGTGCAACTGTGATTAATGCCGGGAACGCAATCGCCTCAAACTGCAGCTTGTGATCGTCTAGTGAGGCCTGTTCATCGAGAGGCTCACTAGCCAGGTAGACATGGCTGAGTTCGTTAAAATCATAGGATTTGATGTCGGCAACACCGCGCCAGACCAGTGACAGGGTTTCGCTATCCATGTCGACATAGAGTGTGTCGAGGTTCATCTCGACTTCGCGGAAGTCTTCACCGCCCTCGTGTTCACGCAGAAAACAGCGTGGCATTAATCCCGGTAACTGAGAACGATATTCACTGATGGTCGGATGTAAGTTTTCAAATTCCAGCGTTTCATCACCAATTAAATAGCCGTCGAACTGTAGGTCTTCGGCGGCAGCATTGAAGTAACCCCAGTCGAAATCCTCCGCGAACCATGGCCAGCGTTTTTCCATATAGTCACCGTCGTAACTACCAAGCTTGTCGGCACGCTGCGGCCAGGTGCGATTAATGGGGCCAAAGCCAACGGGGGCTTTATCACCCAAATCAGGATCCACAACATTGGGCCACCAAATGATGCCAGTGTCATCTTTATCTTGCCCCTTGCCGACCGGGTTTTTGTTATAGCCAGTACCGCCATAGGTATTTTCGAAGGTTAGCGGCATGCTGCTAAAAGGTTCGGCTGCCGAGCCGGAATTACCCATCAATCCCGGGTCCGCATAACGCGTGCCAAATACATTCAGAGACTTTTCAACATTGGCGACGGCGAAACGAACTTGGCATGTCGGTATGGGCTGGCCACCCGGTGTATAGCAGGTACCTTTGAGTAGCAGGTCGGCATTTTCCTTGAAATAGGCGAAATCGGAATCGTATAACAGGCCCTTAGTGACATCGTCATCGACATAGATATCGCCATTGAGCACTTGCGTCTCTGCAGGAATTGCCATGCCATCGGGTTGCAGTTGGAAGCTTGCTTTTACGCACAGCGTCAGTGAATCGTCCGGATGGTCTTTCTTTCCGGCGATCCAGGCTATGTGGTAGTTGCTTTGGTTGACTATGTCCAATTTGTTACCTTAATTTATAACGGGTATCACGAATATTATTTTTAATAAGCGCTGATGCTGGATTCCCTCGATAAAACGGCGATTAAATAGCATGCTTAAAATATGAATTTCCATGCATCAAACAAGGATTTTCTCAGCCGCTCTTGAAGCTAACCTCGGTTCTAGGTTCAACCTATTAACCAAATCTAAACTCTGAAATCGTCGTAAAAATTACCATTGAATCTTCCATCAATACTAACCTACTGTTAATTCCTTATTTTTCCCAATGCTTACTTTGCCTCCCATCAACTCAAGGTCCTTCGTATTAAGTTCGATTTTTCCAGAAGGATGAAGAATAATTTGGTTACCACTTCCATTTTGAATTGTAACTTTCTTATTATCCTGAGCTGAGACAGCTATTCTTCCGTCGTCGTAAAGTGCAATAAACTGTTTTTCATTACCCTTTTTAGCGGATTCCAATAACAATAGCGATCCAGTGCTTAATTTTATAATATCTTCATCAACCTTAATTTGGGAAATTGGAGTGCCAGACACTTTTCCAATAGTTATCGCCAGATTATGTTCTTCCATAGTAATATCAGAACAAAGCTTGTTAGAATCGTTTTCATTGCCTACGTTTAATTTAATTGATTTTTTATCCAATATAATTTCTGCATCATTATTCTTACCACTCTTATCAAGTTTGCTCATGGCAAATACAGCAGCCATTGCCATGCTCCAGGAGGCAACAGATGCTGAGATTGCGGCTTCTCGCTCAATAGGTGAACCATCTGGTGAATCATCTGGTGAGGCAACAGATGCTGAGGTTGCGGCTTCTCGCTCATTAGGTGAACCATCTGGTGAGGCAGTAGCTCCAATACTATAACCAATTAATCCAGCCAACATAGTTGACACAGTTGCTATGGTAGTTTGGTGAGCCTTAACAAACTTCGCTATTCGGTTTTTTTCTTCCGGACTTGATTTCACGCGTAACGTAATTTTTTCACGGGCTTTTAGATCTTCCGCTTCAGAAGTTGTATGTTTTTTCCCCGCTATAAAATTATATTCCGTTGAGAGCCCGATGTTAAAAATTGCAGAAAGACTTGAATTTACACCTATTCCTGCATAAATATCATGCGAACCGCCTACCATCACATCAGTTGTGAATCCCGCTACAAGATCAGCTTTATAACCAAAAAAGTAATCCTCCACATCACCAAATGAATAAGTATCTTCACTGATATGACCTATGGTAGTCCGTCTATAACTTTCTACTCCAAAGCCAGCGGCTACGGGACGCATCCATTGTTGATGCAGATAGGCCCCGTCTTCTGTCATTACACCGCCACTGTTAATGATTTGTTTGTAATCCCCTCCAGAAATAATATCTGTTCTCGTACCCATTGTTACCGATACATGATTACCATCGGTGTAATCGAACCATCCATCCGACTCTTGAACAGCTTCAGATTCATTGTCCTTGTAGGCCCATCCTTCAGGATTAGCTTTACCTAAACGCAAATAACTATCTTTTGAACCATCTGTCTCACCAGTATTGGTTTCTTCATAATCGGGCACGACTACAGTAAATTGTTTACCATCAAGGGGTTTACCTTCATCTGATAAATAAGTATAAGTATCGGTGAATCTAGACACCCCAAGCTTAACAAACCTGTCCGTTTTCATATCATCATCTGTTACCATTTGTTGCTGCAGTTCAAGCGGGCGACTAACAGGATAATCGGGTGAAATTGATGCTGCAGCGATCGATGGGCTTTCTTCAGATTGATTATGGCTTTCCGTCAATGCCCCCACATCTGCTTTCTGATACTGCCGTTGTGGCGCCAAACCGCCACTCGCATTCTGAGCGGCACCACCCATTGTTCCAGGCCCGCCCTGTAAATATATTTTTTGTTCTAGCTCATTACACTTGATCTGTAGTTTATGAAATTTTGCTTCTAGCTTATTGAATTTTGCTGCTAATTGTGCATTATCCATTTCATCCTCATCTATTTCATGCTATTTCTGTTGTTACAATGCCCGCTAACCATCCACATCGCTGATTGCCTAACCCGCACCACGACCCGTTCCATCATGAAATCCCATGGTGATGCCACTACTGGTTTTAATCACATTACTATTAGCATTCTTAGTACTAGTCACACTAGGCTGCAACGGATTAGGTACCACGCCGGTAATAATCGGCCGGTCTATATCGCCATCGATACAAGTCCAGATCACCTCGGTACCTTTGAGCAGTGGAAAACTCATACCAATACCGCCGCCATCATCACCAGCGCCGCCGTAGGGTTGCGCCATACGAATACGGCGCGATGCCATACCCGCTGCTACGCCGCTAATATCGAATGGCATCTGAACCTTGTAGCGCCCATCTTCGTCGAGATCGGCACGGCCCAAGTCTAGTTCCGAATCGATGACACCATTCATAATGCCGAATAACCTTGGTTTTACTGCCAGGCGTTGTGGGCGGAATTGTAGCAAGGCCGGAATACAGTCAAATTGATTGCTATATTTAGTGCTGCCAATATTCCCCCAACTTTCGATCTCCTGGCTGCCCTGATGCCTGACTCGAGTTAACATATAACTCTGGTTATAGTCGCTACGAAAATGCTGCGATAGAGAGTAAAGATGTCCACAGCTAAAGTCGGCAATATTGCTTTCGCCAGAAAAAACATTTTGACGGCACTGATGCTCCTGCGCCCTGACATTAGCGAGGTCGACACCTTCTTCCGGTGTCTTGAAATGCGCGCCGAATTCGGTCACAAAACCAATGCCATTAGCGGTGACATCACCCATTGCTTCCATTGGCAATGATGGTGAGCGGTAATTAAAATCCTTTACCATCACGCTGGATGGGATTTGTTTTTGAGTGCGACTTAGTTTGTACACAACAGGTTTGTCATAGCGAACGCCTGAGGCTTCAGATTGAAACACGGCCTGGCTATTGTTGGGGATTTCATCTGTCGCGATGGCATCGGTGATGATTAGCTTTTCGCAGACATCGTTATGCTCAAAGTAGTAGTAGATGCCTTCGTGTTCCATCAAACGCGAAATGAAATTTAAATCGGTTTCCTTGTATTGCACGACATATTCGCGATCCTCATAACTACTAATGGTATAAGCATCATAGTCAGCATCGCTGCCGATTCCGAGTTCGACCAATGGGTGAACCTGACTGCTGAGGTTGAGGCCTGTTGCCGCAAGTGCCGCTTCCGCAAGCGGGTTACTGCCCTTTTTATTGGTGTTTTTTAGCTCGCTCTCGACAATATCGATAACGCTCTGATTTTGAAATATTTGATTTTGGGTGCTCTGCGATAACATCCATAGTCGTGGCACCAGCAACGCACGATATTCGTACAAACCGTTTTGCCATTCCCCGCCCTGCTCAAACTCTGCCAACATACCGTGGATATTTCTTTGTTTACCTTCAGTAATAATTGACAGGCGGGCTGCTCTTTTCAACATCCCGTCAAAATCGATATTAGGGTCGCGCGAGACCAGTCGCAATTCGACATGGAACAGCTGAGAGACTTCTTCTTCAGCATCAAACTGCAATACTTGAAAAGTATCTTCTGGTAAGGCCTCTGACACGAATTGAAAGTTGATCATATTTTTAACCTACAAATTGGTGAATGCTGTATATGTCAACAATCATTGTGACATGTCACTATATTTCTATTGAGTATAAAATAATAAAACCAGTTGAAATCGTCATCTTTTTTCGACGTTTACCCCGAGATTAAACGTCAAACAAATCACAATTTCGAAGCTAAGCCATTTTAATCAATGCTTCGTTCTGACATAGCGTCGTAATGAAGGTCGCATGTGCCTCTTTTGTTAAATTTTTAGAGGCATTAACTATTTTGAGATTATGGATCATTTATTAGAATGATGATACGGCCAAAAATAAAAAGATAAAAAGGGCCTATCCACTAATGTCAATTTTGAGAATTATCTCCAACATTCAGTAAACCTTCGCTTTATTAGTCGGATTCCCAGCAACCTTAACAATTCCTCCAGAATGTTTTTGTCATTATCAAGCAGAAACCATCTTTAGCCAATAGCGTTGCCCCGCCCTATTGGTGGCAGTTAGTAGACTCATCAAACTAGGCTGATGTTAGTCAAGCAAGCTGGTTCGCCTCATGGCGCCTACTGTTGGTGTGGAGGGGCTCTGGTTTCAGATAGAATTCAGTTAAGGGGTCGGAGGTTCAAATGAACTCTGTGCGAGCGAATAGGGTTGATCATCCGGGTCATTACCGGTGGTCGAGCGATCATTGTCATGCAACTGAGCGTCCTGCCAGCATTGTCAAAGATCACGAGGTATTCCGCAAATTGCATCAACACCAAAAGAACAACTGTACCGTTATCAAGCGCTATTGCGTACCGGCCTAGATGCTAGAGATGTCCTTAATGTGCGAAAAGCAGTGGCGTTTTCTATAGCTTGGAAACCATCTTTTTAAAGAACGGATTGAGGCGACATTCGGTAAATTAGTTGATTACGTCGCACGAGGAAGGCCTAAACAGGATTAATTGTGTGACATTACTATTACGAATTATTCCCATGTACCTCCGACCCCTTTAGTTTCCTGAGAGACTTAAAAAAGGGTCATCATTTGCTGCCTTATGTGGAGTAAGCCCAGTCGAAGCGTCATCAGGAAAAGTGGTTCGACATCGATTGAATCGAAGCAGATCAGGAGTTGCCAACAATGCAATCTGGACGATTACCTTGATCAGAATGCGGAGCGATCCGCGCTCCCAACAATATGTCGATCGGCGCACAAAAGAAGACCAGTCGAATAAAGAAATTCAGCGTTGCTTAAAGCGATTTATCGCCAGAGAATTATATCCAAAAATACTCAATGCTTTAACCAGTGCTGCATGACTTGACATAGGAGCGTCAATTCACCATTGGAGCGTTTCTTTAGGAGTTTAAAATCAGAGTGGGTACCACAGAATGGTTACTCATCTATCCACCAAGCGAAGTCAGATATTATCAATTAAATAATTGGTTACTGCAGTCAAGTTCGACCGTACCGTCACAACCAGGGCAAGGCGTCCAATGTGGCTGAGGCAAAATATTGGAAAAGCTACATTTCTGTGGCCAATTTAACTTGACCACAACACTGTTCCTCGATTAGACAACCTGGCTCGGATACGAGGTACTTGATTCGGCGCTTACGTTTTATTCACCTTGATGATCAATCAACATCAAGGTGACTATGCTGACACCGAGCTATAGGTACTTATCTCTTTCCTGATCCCAAAAAAAGAAGGTCTGTTTGATCAGGTCGCTTTCACCATCACGTTTTTGGTAATGAACTGCGCAGTGCAGGGTTTCTTCATCATTGGGTCTGGTTGCGGCAACACCGGGGGTGCTGATGGCGTCATTGCCGGAGACACGACGTCAAAACTCACGGTTATAACCGCACCTTTTAACAACATGGGTTTGCCCGAACTTTTCGTTTTCATGGTTTTATGCGCTGGCGTTAGCGTAATAGTGAACTTGCCCGTGCCGGGGGTTACATAAGGCGGTGAAGTGTAAAGCATTGGAGCCATTAAGGGCGGTGGCACTTCATCGCCATCGACGCAGACCATTTGTCCCATAACTTTATGCATTCCTTTTGCTACTAATGTTATAGGTGCAGCGGCAGGTTGCACAACAGCCGGTGGCGGTACGGTAATTTGAATTTGATCGCCATTGATGATGATATAGTCTGACATTATATTCCTCCTATTTCAGCTCGATGGATGCACCGGAAATACTCACAGCGCCAGTTGCGCTAAGGTCAAGACTGCCAGTGGCATTGAATTTGATATCGGCACCTTCGATAGTTATGTTGCCGCCCTCCAAGGAAATTTTTGCACTTCCTTGAGTAATCTCGGCTTTATCATCAGCGTACAGCACAATCTCTCGAGCGAAGGCGCCCACACTCCCTTCTAGTGAGAGTAAATCTATATGTTGCTTTTTAGATTCTATGAAGACATTATCTTCTGTAGATATTATCGTGTACTTTAATTTACTCTTCATATCTACCTTGCCTTCTGTCGCTTCCAGTTCAATATCTTTTTTATCCGCGATTATTTTTATGCAACCTTCATCCCCTTTAGCGCGAAGTTCGATATTTTTTCCGTCAGTTGCAGGCGTCGTCAAGCGTATGGCTTCGTCGGCCATAATGTCAATTTCCTTACCGGATATCAGGGTTTTTTCCTTGCCTTTGATTTCAACCACTTCTTTTGCAGATACAATAACTGACTCTTCGCCCAGTATAGCGACTTTGCCTTTTGACCTTCCGGCAATTACATTTGGTTCCTTTATGTCCTCAACAAATTGCTTGGTCTGCCCCTGAATAACAACTGTTTCACCCCAAACATAGGCTTTTTCTTCCCCATACAAAACTGCATTTTGAGTAGAGCCTATTATGTGTTCGGTAGTTGGCGCTATTAGCGAATCAATTTTATAGTCCTCAGAAAAAGGTGAGTTGGTAGCAGTGGTTTTGTAGTGGCGTGGGGCAGTCTCGTATGTAATCGTCTTACCTTTGACCCACTGTAATTTTTGAGTCAAGGATTCCTTTTTACCTTTCCACAGATTGTATATCGACATGGCTACACTAACCAGAGTTTTTGCGGCATTCGCAACTGCTAGACTGTTTTCTGCGCCAGCAATGGCCTTGCCCTCGGTACCTTGAGATGAAAGCTCGTGATTCAGATCATCGGCTGTCTTGGATGCCGTCAACGCCTTTTTATGTATATCATGCTCGTTTTTTACCGCGTCGTAGTAGGCCTGTATTGCTTCCTTTAAGCTTTTTTGATCATCACTCTCTATCGTTGAAGCATTAGTCTGTGAGCTAGTATCATACACCGCCTGTTGGGCCACGTTGATTGTAGCTTCACAAGCGTCTAGGGCTGCGTCGATTTCCACTCCAGAGCGGTCTGCTTCACTACGTTCTTTTTCTTGAGTGCTATTCAGTCCCTTTCTTTGGGCATCATATTCTTTACCACGCGCCTTATGGAACTTGGAATATGCTCCTGATTGATGACCTATACAAGTGTTGATTGCTGTTTCAAAGTTGGTAACAAAGTTGGTATCACCGATTTCACTACCGTTGCCCACAAGCTCTTCCGGTGGTGCTGATGGGTTCGAGTAACAAGCCGATTTTTTAAGTTCATATGCCTGTTTCATTCCATCCACATGATCTCGACTTTCGTACCAGTTGTTAATGGCTTCTAGAGCGTCTCTGTCATTGCTGTCCTGTAACGTTTTGTACACTGATTGTACACCGCTAAGGACCTCTCCTGACACAGCCAAAATGGTTGTGGCGGCCAGCGCCGCTATGGCCGTTTTTTTACTCGCTCCTGGTTCCGCAATATTGGTAATGGAGCCGGCCGACTTTATCGATTGAAAGGCAGTCCAAGTCGTGCTCACAGAGCTGATAGTACTTAACCCTGCCCCGGCTACCGATGAAACATTCCCCCCGGTTGACAGTATGGCGCCGGCCTCAGAACTGTTCGGGGAACCAATTTGGAATGAGGTGCCCATGAAAGGGGTGGTCATCTTGATACGCTGATTACCCTCCGCATCATCAATATTAATTTCATTACCGCCGCCCGTTGCGATGACATTTCGTTGATTGTTTTCGCCTGTAACCGGACTGGGATTCAACGGGTTAGGCACCGCACCCAGAATAATAGGTCGGTCCATGTCTCCGTCGATACAGGTCCAGATTATCTCGGCGCCTTTACGCAGTGGGAAATGCATTCCTTGCGAGCCACCACCCGAGGGTTGCGACATACGGATGTATTTTGATGCTGTACCCGCCATGGAATCGCTCAGATCGAACGGTAACAATACCTTGTATCGACCCTGATCATCGACCTGGGCATATTCGCTATCCAGTTCACCATCGATGATGCCATTCATGATGCCGTAAAGACGAGGCTTGGGCGTTACTCTTGCGGGTCGAAACTGAATATCTATCGGTATGCTTTCAAATTCGTTGTGATATTGGTAACCACCTTCCCATTGACCGCCAGTGTTACCCTCGCCTGCGGCCTGGTTACCAAAATGCTTGACGGTTGTAATTACATAATTCTGATTCAAATCGGCGCGAAAATGACCACTTAATACAAAAGCATGACCGCTACTCATCGCACTATGGTCGCTTTCGCCGCAGTATTTGTCTTTTTGCGCATTCCATTCTTCGGAGCGAATTTGTGCCAGAGATTCTCCTTCTTCCGGGGTTTTGAAATGATCACCATAGTTGGCCACCTGACCGGTCCCGCCTTCATACACCGAGTGTTCGGCTATCATTGACAAAGAGGGTGACTGGTAATTAAAGTCCTTGACTAATAATTTGTGGGGTATATGGGTTTGTGACACGGAAAACGCCTGAATTGATGCCTGATTCACTTCACTTTGCATGCCTGTCGGAGATACGTAGGAAATTATTTCCTGACTAGATATATTCTCCAGGCTGCCATTTGTGTCGGTAATGATCAGCTTTTCGCGATCGTCGTCCTGTTCGAAAAAATAGAATATACCTTCGTGTTCCATTAGCCGGGAGATAAAGTCAAGGTCGGATTCCTTGAACTGTACGATATACTCACGCTCCGAATAATTACCTATCAGGTGGATTTGGTAATCTTCACTGGTCAGCATGACCTCGGTTAGCGCTGCACTGCTTTTGCGGATTGCACTAGAGAGCTCACCATCGATAATATCCGGCACACTAATGTTCTGGTATACCTGGTTTTGTCGGCTTAAAGACATAAACCACAGTCGCGGCACTAACTCAGCGTAGTATTGATACAACCCTCCTGGCAATTCTCCACCTTGACGAAATACGGATACGGCACCATGGAGACGTTTTTCTTCACCATTTATTCTAATAATCAGGAAAGCACGCTGACCAAGCACTTCATTCAGGTCTATTGCCGGGTCTTTTGAGATGAGTTCAATACGATAACAATAGAGCCGTGAAATTTGTTCGTTTCCTTCGAATCGAACGACCTTCAAGTGTTTTTCAGGCAGCGCTTGTGACTGGAAACCAAAATATGTATGAGAAGTGGGCTTATTCATATAAATAAACACCCGAATAATGTACTGCCGCAACATACCAGCCGTCAGGGGTTTCAATAATCGAATTACCAGATCCGAAAAAATCTTCCTTAACGACTTCACCTTTATCAGCTAGAACTAAAGGAGAAAAAGTAATTATAATTCTTGAAAGTATTGTTGATTTATTCACAGCTTCCTCTTTTCGTATAACAGCAGCATTCAAAAGACAATGTCCTCTGAATATATATTATCAGATTGTTCTTTTTGAGTATTTTTAAAATCACTGAATTATTTTACATCATTCATATACTCAGACTTTAGTTAGGTACAAAATTATTTAAATCAACTAAAAAGGACACCATCCCGTTTAATTCTTCTTGATATTTTCGAGATGTCTAAATGTGCTGATAGAAAACTATAGCAAAGAAAGAATTCTCGCTTGTGTCTTATTCATCTCCTTTTCTCCAATCCATTGCCGACTTCATGTCAGTTCGGCGATACAGTAGACCTACCATAAGTGCATATTTATACTGGACCAAGTCTTTTATTACTCAAGTTTCGGAGTTCAAAATACAGAGAAAAATATCAATAACCTATTGAATTTAAAAAAGTTGATGCCTCATTATGGTAAAAATACTTGTTAATTTGACAACGTAAAAAACCACAAGAGACACCAAATTAATCCTGTCACAAAGACTTTGCCCTTACCACCACTAGCGGCTGATTTACTCAACCAGATCGATCTTAAGATTGACAATACTTTCAGCACTACTTGGAAAAGCATTGGCTTTAACCGCTTGTTACGGCAAGCTAATTTTTCAAAGCGTTCAGGCACGCCAGTGGGTGACGTCACCTACCTCTTAATGCTTTGGGTTTGAGTTTGAGTTTGAGTTTGAGTTTGGCTAAAAGTTGACTCAGTTGCCGTGTTCTCAAGGGATGCCTTATTAAGCTTTCAGCAATAAAGTAAAGATGCGCTATACGATCTTCTTAACCGCGAAGATTTGGATTGGCGCAAGCTACAACGATTGACAGCCAAAAAAGTTCTTAAGGCCAATAGCAAAAACCAACTCAGCGCCTTTGTTATTGATGACACCGTAAAAATAAGAAGCGGTAGAAAGATGCTTGGTGTTTCAAGTCACTTCGATCACTTAACTGCGCGTTGTGTCATGGGCCAGCAGGTTATCATGCTTGGTGTTGCTAATGATGAACAGTTTGTGACCGTTGATAATGAAATATTCATCAGTCAGAATAAGAAACAAGCACTTGTCTCCTCATTCAATGATGATTGCAGTATTGTGGCCAAACGGTACCAGCAATCAAAGCAACAAACTAAGCCAGAAATGGTGCGTCGCATGATAGTGCGAGCTATCCGTGGTGATATTAATGCGGACTACTTTTTAGCAGATGCATGGTTTGCGACCAAGCCTATTCTTAGAATGACGGTAGCCCACTCGCTTATTGCAATAGTCAGAATAAAAAAGAATCAGATGAAGTATCGTCTAACAACGAACAGCATGACGCACTTACTGTATGTTCAGGAGCTTTACAAGCAACACGTCAAAGCTGCTGGCAAGCGCTTAATAATGTCCCTTACCAGCGTAAATCCATTGTCGTTGAGCTGAACTTTACAAGTTCAGATAAAGAGCCAGCGCAATGGATTAAGGTTAAATTACTCTTTATCCGTTCAGTCAATGAAGCCAAGCAACAAGCGAGCAAACACGATTGGGCACTCTTTTTAACGACTGATAGTCAGTTTGACGATGATAAAATACTTGAGGTCTATGCGCTTCGTTGCGGAATTGAAGTTTACTTCAAGGAAGCCAAGCAAAAGCTCGGTTTTTTAAAAGAGCAAGGGCGACATTACAGTGCTTATATTGCTTCCATACACCTAGCAGGGCTCAGGTTTTGCTTGCTTGTGCATGCCAAGGAAAAAGAAGGTTCTGCAAGACTGGGTGAGGTAAGAGATAATTTTGAAGAGAGTTTAACGTGTTTGAGCCTTGCCAGTCAGTTGTGGGGGTTGTTCAAAGCACTCATTGACGGTGCGTTAAATGACATGGCCAACTTAACAAGTGTTGAGAAGTATGACGTGCTAGGCAGAATTAATCAGACGGTTGTCGATTTTTTCACGCAAGTCATGCAAATGGATCACTTCACATTACGCCAAGAAGCACTAGAATGAAGAAATATTCATCTTATGCTTTCTTAAACCTGTTTTTCGCCACCACATAAAATCGTTCAAGATTGCAAGTAACTAATTTATTAAAATTTAATTTATCAAAAACACGTCTTCGAACCAAGTGGTCGGGAGTTCAAACCTCCGGGCGCCCCATAACTTATAAAAGACTTACGTAATTTCGTAAGTCTTTTATAAGTTATGGGGTAACAGCATAAGCCATTAGCCTTTGCTTTCGATCAGAGTTACTTACGATGATTAGCAATATGGCTTCGCAGTCAAATATCCTTCTTTAACTGTTTAAACGGCATCGATTACTGATGCTAAATCAGTAGCACAATTCATAGTTTTAGCGTTCGCAGCGTCAGTTTTAAGGCAGTGTACAGGCATTACGACAGCGGGAGCCACATTTGAATCAGAGCAAAATGAGTCGTCAGGAACAAGGTCGATTAATCCAGCTTCTTCTTGAATCGATAGCCGGAAATATGATTTCAGAACAACTAGGCAGAAGTGAACCCAGAGCGGTTAAACGAAGGCCTAAACCGTATCGATATTTAACCGTACCAAGACATGAAATGGCTGAAAAATAAAGAGGAAGATAGATCATGCTAAAGGGGCTTAACTTAGCGCCATTCACCTCCGACCTCTTTAATTAATCCGTCGGCCAAGGATTTGATGAGCATGGGCACATAAAAGACCTTGATCACGCCGCCGCGATCAAAGCTCTCGGAGCACAAACAGTTAGTGCGATTCGCTGAGGGTGATCTAATCGTGTGGCTTCAGTGTGCTGAGGTTATTCGGGGGAGGTAGACTCAACTGCGTTTTTTGCTGTTATCCTTCTCGTCCAGCGTTGTTAGAATGCCTTGACGATGGGTCTTATCGGTTGCAACATTCATGCTTCTTAATCACTCGCGATTTCGGTCTCTCTGCGTCTTGTCTGGTGAAATTAATGTGGATAACGATCAAGTCAATTACTTCTTTGTTGATGAGTCATGGATTGCTTTTGCTTGGCAATGGAATGATCAGCATTCTGCTTGGACTACGCAGCCGCATGGAAGGTTTTTCGACTGAAATAA
>JBNMQI010000030.1:0-18090 GCA_051277905.1 Gammaproteobacteria bacterium
TTTTCATCCCGTCAACTCTAATTTAGATTTAATGTGTCATTCTCTAAACCATTTTCAACGTTCTTTTAACTTACGCTAATTAACTTCTCAACCCAGCTTTTTCTGCCTGACTGCTTCATAGCGAGGGGCATTATAGGCAGTTACATTTTTGCGTCAAGCTCAATTCGATACTTTTGATGATTAATTATTTTATGGACACTGCATACTAAAACTATGGGTTGTTTAAGCTCTAATTACTTTACTGAAATACGCGCAAACTTGCGTTTTCCAACCTGAGCAACTATTACAACACCAGCCTCTATTGTCATTGTCTTGTCTTCAACTTTTACACCATCCAATTTCACTGCACCCTGCTGAATCATGCGGAAACTATCTGATGTGCTGGCCGTCAATCCTGCCTGCTTCAACATTGCGGCAACTCCTATAGCCCCACCTTCTATTGTGAGTTCTGGCATTTCATCCGGTGTTACACCTTTCGCAAATCGCGCAATAAAATCCTCACGAGCCCTTGTTGCCGATGAAACATCGTGAAATCTAGCTATAATTTCTTCCGCTAATAAAAATTTGACATCCCTAGGATTTTTACCCGCTTCTATATCTTTTTTATGACCTTCTATTTCACTCATTGACTTAAAGCTTAGCAATTCGAAATAACGCCACATTAAATCATCACTAATGGACATGAGCTTTCCAAACATATCATTTGGAGCGTCGTTGACTCCTATATAATTTTTAAGAGACTTAGACATTTTTTGAACGCCGTCTAATCCCTCTAGTATTGGCATCGTTAAAGTTACTTGCGGCTCAAACCCATCTGAACGTTGCAACTCTCGACCTACTAGTAGGTTAAACTTTTGATCCGTACCCCCTAACTCAACATCTGCTTTCATCACAACCGAATCATAACCTTGCACTAATGGATATAAAAACTCATGTATTGAGATCGGTTGATTACCCTTATATCGTTTTGAGAAATCGTCACGCTCTAACATTCGTGCAACAGTATGTCGTGAAGCTAGCTTTATCATGTCTGCTGAAGACATTTCACCATGCCAAGTTGAGTTAAAACAGATTTCTGTCAAATCCGGGTCAAGAATTTTAAAAACTTGTTCTTTATAGGACATAGCATTTTGCTGAACTTGTTCCGACGTCAGTGCTGGGCGTGTAACCGACTTTCCAGTAGGATCGCCAATCATGCCAGTGAAATCACCTATTAGGAACATAACGTGATGGCCCAGCTCTTGAAACTGGCGCATTTTATTCAACAGAACCGTATGACCTAAGTGAAGATCAGGTGCTGTCGGATCGAATCCAGCCTTTATATTGAGCGGTTTTCCCCGTAATAATTTAGTACGCAATTCAGACTCAACCAATATCTCATCGGCACCTCTTTTGATTTGCTGCATTGCATCTTCGACAGAAATCATGTTATATCTCTTTTCAGATTGTTTCGTTTGAACATATTTTCAATTTAACCAACAGCTTACACCATATACCTAATGAGTTTTCAAGACCTTGACCTTAAATCAAGCATTATCCCTAAGAATCGACGACCATTTTCGTTGGCGTTTAAGTCTAAATTAAAATTTAGATTACTGCTTAAGCTAGCTGTGGCTTCCGCCGCAATTACCCTGTTCGGGTTCAGCGCTTCTAACTGGGAACCTATGATCTCGGCCAAGGCTGCGGATTCTACCCCCAAGTTACAACAATTACACTATAAGCTGACCTTGCCTGAGATCAGTGCAGTTAAAGAAGTCGAAAGCTTGGTAGTCGCCAGTATTGAGCCTATTGTTAAGACAATTAAAGAAAAAGTAGCTCTTAAAGATAATAACTGGAAAGTCATTACAGTTAAATCAGGCGACACACTTGGCTCTATATTTTCTGATAATGGCCTATCTGCAACAACAACACATAATGTGTCAGCACTCAATGACCATACTAGAGCTCTCCGATTTATAAAGCCAGGTCAACAAATTCATCTATTGCTTAACGATCAGCACTCTCTTCAACAAATGAAGTATATGTATGACATAACGAAAACTTTAGAAATCAGCCTTAATGAGAACCAGACATTCAGCAGTAAAATAGTCAATTATAAACTTGATGCGCTGCCAGTCTTGAGACACGGCGTCATCAAAAGCTCTTTGTTCGAGGCTGCAGCAGCAGGTGATATACCTGACAGTGTTATTATGGATTTGGCCAATATTTTTGGTTGGGATATTGATTTTTCTCTCGATATCCGTCCAGATGATCAATTTAGTGTTGTCTACAACGAACTCTATAAAGAGGGCGTCAAAATAAAAAGCGGACAGATCTTAGCCGCTGAATTCATTAATAATCGTAAGATATATAAAGCGGTTTATTACATTAACCCGAAGGGTGAGGGTGATTACTATAATGAAGACGGTAAGAGTATGCGTAAAGCATTCTTGCGAAGCCCAGTAAAGTTTGCCCGTATCAGCTCTAAATTTAGTTTAAAACGCTGGCACCCAGTTTTATCTAAATGGCGATCCCACAAAGGAGTTGATTACGCGGCTGCCAGAGGGACCCCAATTCGCGCCTCTGGCGATGGAAAAATTGTCTTAGCCAGCAGGAAAGGCGGCTATGGCAAAGCCATCTTTATTCAGCATGGGAGTCGTTATAAAACGGTTTACGGCCATTTAAACGGCTATGCGAAGGGGATCAGAGTTGGGGTGAAAGTAAAGCAAGGACAAGTAATTGGCTATGTCGGTAGTACGGGGCTCGCAACTGGACCGCATCTTCATTATGAATTTCAAGTTGATGGTGTTCACCGAGATCCACTCAGAGTCAAGCTGCCAGAGGCAAAACCAGTTAAACCGTCCTATTTGGATCATTTTAAAGTGAATGCCGAAGTTTATCTATCTATGCTGCAGGTCATGGGAAATAATAATACTCTAGCCACCAATTTAGATTAATGGGCGTAACAAGATCGCCTGAATTTTATATAGGACTTATGTCGGGAACGAGTCTTGATGGCATTGACATTGCCATTGTTGATTTCAGCGTCAAACCACCTCAAACCCTGTTGAGTGACACTCTCCCATACTCAGCGTCAATGAAATCACGTATTAGGAATATAACCCTCGATGATACAGCAAGCATAGACTCTATATGCCAACTCAATATTGAGCTTGGGCATGTCTATGCCACTGTCGTTAATGAGACAATTGGGAAGGCTAATCTCGACAACACTCAAATATTAGCCATTGGCAATCATGGTCAAACGATTCGTCACTGTCCTGATGCAGCGTTCCCATACACTCTTCAATTAGGCGATCCAAATACGCTTGCTATCAAAACGGGTATCACCACTGTTGCCGATTTCAGAGGCATTGATATTGCGCTCGGTGGTCAAGGTGCGCCACTGGCACCAGCCTTTCATCAATCTATATTTTCATCGACAACGACTGATAGAGCCATTATTAATATAGGTGGCATTGCTAACGTTACTTACCTTCCATCTAAGCCAACCGAAAAAGTCATGGGGTTCGACACGGGGCCGGGCAATACATTAAGTGATTATTGGATCGGCTTACATAAAAACTTAGCTTATGACGATGGTGGCCAATGGGCCAGGAGTGGACGCGTCATTGATGAACTACTAGTCGAAATAGTTCAGAAAGAATCCTTTTTCAAGCAGAAGGCACCAAAATCAACAGGCACAGATTATTTCAATTCAGCATGGTTATCAGCTTTTAACATTAACGGTTATGCCCCTAATGATATACAGGCTACTTTAATCGAACTAACCGCATTATCAATTTCAGAGTCCATTTCAAAACTACCCAGCAACTATATAGAGTGTTTTATTTGTGGTGGAGGTGCCCATAACTCGCTATTAATTGAACACATTCAACACCGATTACCCAAGTATTTAATACAAACAACTGAACAATTAGGCGTTGACCCAAATTATGTCGAAGCAATCGCCTTTGCTTGGCTAGCCAAACAGCGAATGAATAATAAAACTGGCAATATTCCATCCGCTACAAACGCTATTCACAAGGGTATTTTAGGCGGAATCTATAGCAACAATCATTAAGTGCAGAGTCACCCATAACAGTATTTTCTCCGTTAGTTCTTAACCGTGCATATTTTAATCATTTTTTTTGATATAATTGAATAATTAGAAATTTTGGTTAGCTAAAGCAGATTGAAAGGGTATAGAGTTGAAGTCACCAAAGAACAGACTATTATTTGCAGTATTGCTATATTTACCTTTAGCATCGGCTAATGCTGACTTCGTAGGACTTAATATTGGATTTAGCCATTGGGCTCCAGATCTATCTGGTGACTTTAATAGTGAAAATAGTGCCCGCATTAATCCTAGCAACGACCTGGGTGTTAATGACCCGTCACAAACCTCGCTTGTCTTTATATTAGAACACCCGATTCCTGTATTACCAAACGTGAAATATCAAAACTTTGATCTTGAGGCTTCTGGCAACAAAACTCTCACCAAAAATTTATCTTTTAATGGCAATAACTACAGTGCCGGTAACACAATCTCATCAACTTTTGATTTATCTCATGATGATATTGTATTGTATTACGAAGTCCTTGATAACTGGGTAAACCTCGATTTAGGTGTCGATATTAAACGCATTGATGGCAAAGTAATCATTAATGGGGATAATGTCATTGTCGACAAAACTGTTCAGTCTATTTATATTTCGGCTAGATTTGACTTGCCATTTACCGGATTTTACGCTGGGGCAGACGTCAGCGGTATCGGTAGTGGTAGCAATAAGTCTAATAATTCAACCTTTTTAATGGGTTATGAGTCGGGCACAGGATTAGGCATTGAAGGTGGTATAAAAAAGCTTTCGCTAGATTTAAATAACCCTGACATTATTGATACGAATGTTACGTATAAAGGAGTCTATTTAAATGGGTTCTTTCACTTTTGATAGAAAACCCATATGAAATTCATTCTGTTAAATTAAATTGAGAAAGAAGAGCCACAACCGCAGGTTGACTTGGCATTGGGATTATTCACAACAAACATCGAACCTTCCAATCCTTCACTGAAATCAACCTCTGAGCCGGCCAAATATTGATAGCTCATAGAATCAATTACCAACGTTACACCTTGTTTTTCAACCGTTTTATCATTTTCTTTCACTTCCTCATCCAAAGAAAAAGTGTATTGAAATCCCGAACAACCACCACCATAAACAGACACCCGAAGCTTTAGACTTGGGTTATTTTCCTCTTCTGTTAGGGCTTTAACCTTTCGAGCGGCTGCATCTGAAAAGTCTAAGACGGTACTAACAATGGGTTTAATCATCGATCCAAAATTTACATCAATCGTAATGTTCACAAACCAGTCCTCTGCGTAATCTAAATTGACTCTAACTTTCCCTACTATTTTAGTCAACTACTCTTATTGGTTAAAATAAGATTTCAAAAAAAATCAAAAAAGGCTCTTCATATTCTCTATACCCCAGATTCTTTCACTTTATTTTTTCCTTCGCTCTTATCTCAAGCTGACTTATCTTCTATAGCGCGTTGAGGCTGATCATCTTTGGGACAATGCACTAGCGCACCATTAACTTCGGCACCAACCGACATTTCAATCAGGTTGTAATAAACGCTACCTTTTATTCTCGCTTTCGGTGCCAGCTCAACCCGAGATGAAGCATGTATATCACCAATAACTTTTCCATTCAGCACCATATTAGCGACCTTAATCTCTCCTTCAATCCGACCAAACTCACTCAGGATAAGAATAGCTGAGCTACTATCATCTGCGACAACATTACCAACGACTAAGCCATCAATATGTAACCCACCCGTAATTAAAAAATCTCCTCTAATTTCAGTGCCACGCCCTACTAATGTGTCAATTCGAGCAGAATGAAACGCCTTCTTTTTGCCAAACATATTAACTATCCTCTGACAAGACTCTTGCCCATGAAATGCTTTCGGTAAACGACTTTATCTTTTTTGTAGAAGAAACAACGCTAACTTCTAACTCGTAGGGTTCAAAGTCCTCAATAAAGGAAAACTCACCCTCAAAAACTTGAAAATAGCGGAAAGAAAATTTGATATCTCCTACTGATTTATCAAGTTCAATTTCTGACAATAGAAACTCGCGGGTTCCATCTTTGTCTTCTCCACGAATTAATATCTGTGCCGTGCCAGTAACCTTTTTGTTGCCCTCTCCGCGCTTTGTCAGCACCATTTTATAACTGAACAGACCCCTGCTTCCCTTTGGCTTCACTTCGAGAGTTTGTAAATTGATGCCTAACGCGACATCTTTTGGAGAAACAATACTTTGATAAAAAACAAGCTCTTCTTTTTGCTCTAGCAACTCTTGCTGTAATTTTATAAGCGCCTTATTCGCTAACACGTTGGCTGAACTTTCAATTCGGCTTATGCTCGACAACTGAGCATTCTTTTTAACTAAGTTGTGATTTCGGGACTCAAGCTCATCTATCTGACTCACCAAGGTCTCTCTTTCTAACTTCAAATGTAACAACTCATAGGATTGATAAATCTGGCCTAATATAAAAAACAACCAGAGCAGTAATGTGACTAAAACTAAAGTCAGCCATATTTTCCAAGGTTTGTACTGTCTGACTTGGAAACCTAGGTGCAACTCATTCAAGGCATCATCCCCAAGGATTGCAAGCCGCTGTCCTCGCTAAGTCCAAACATCAAGTTCATATTTTGAACCGCTTGCCCTGCAGCACCTTTCACTAGATTATCAATAACCGATAAAATTACATATTTATTACTTTCTTCCAAGTAATGTAACGCTATACGACACATATTAGAACCTTTCACCGATCGAGTTTCCGGATACGAGCCTGCTGGCATAACATCGACAAATGGCTCGTCTTTATAAGCCTCCTCGAAAATCTGTTGCGCCTTATTGGCACAATCGCCTGCAGAACCAATTGCGTCAGCATAGAGTGTTGAGTGAATCCCTCTTATCATTGGCATTAAATGGGGGCTAAATACTAGATTAGAATCAGCATTAACACTTTGAAGAATCTGTCTTATTTCAGGTAAGTGACGGTGACCTGAAGTACCATAAGCCTTTACCGACTCTGTTACTTCACTAAACAACGTGGCTACGTTGGCATTACGACCAGCGCCACTAGCACCTGATTTACAATCAGCAATAATACTAGATGGTTCAATTAGTCCATTTTTAAGTAATGGTAACAATCCTAAAATTACAGATGTTGGATAGCAACCAGGATTTGCAACCAAGTTCGCAGAACGTATTGCTTGACGATTGATTTCAGGCAGCCCGTAAACCGCTTGTGGCAACAGATCTGGACAAGCATGGGTTGCACCGTACCATTTTTGCCAAAGCTCAACATCTTTTATACGAAAGTCAGCAGCCAAGTCGATAACTTTAATACCGGCATCCAGAAGCGCTTGGGCCTGTAACATAGCCGTGGCGTTGGGCGTTGCAAAGAACACTAAGTCGCAATTCTTGTAAGCCTCAAGGGTTGGCTCACTAAATGCTAGGTTAATACGCCCACGCAAATTAGGGTAGACATCTGACACTAATGTGCCCGCATTCGAGCGCGATGTTATAACCTCGATCTTTACATCATGGTGATTCGCAATTAAACGAATAAGCTCAACACCGGTATACCCTGTGCCGCCAACAATACCTACTTTAATCATTAATAAGGTTCAAAATTTGGGTTAAAATGAGCGAAAAATTATACATAGTTAGTTATAGTAGATACTGGTATACGAATCACAGAATGCTTTAAACTTCGTTATTTAATTTACTACAGATACTACTAATGATTTGGGTCAAAGCACTGCATATAATTTTCATGGTTGCCTGGTTTGCCGGGATATTTTATTTACCTCGTTTATTTGTCAATCATACCATGACAACTGACGCTTCAGTCAAAACACATCTTGGATTAATGGAGAAAAAACTATACCGCTTTATGACACCCTGGATGTTGTTAACGATCATAACGGGCTTGTGGCTAACTTTTGATTATGCTTGGGTCGCTTATGCCGGAATGCTCTGGCTTCAGATCAAGATTGCACTTGTCGTGTTATTAGTTATCTATCATTTTTATTGTGGTCGCATCATTAAACAACTCGAAGCTGGCAATGATTCCCGCAGTCATATTTGGTTTCGCTGGTTTAATGAATTACCCGTTATCATTTTGTCATTAGTGGTTATATTGGTGATAGTTAAACCCATTTAAATTTTTGTCACTAGTGTGCTGTGAATTCTCTATATTTCAGATCAAACACCTCACTTATCTTCAAACTGCAATTTTAACCACGTTTTGAACAATTCAACTTCAGGCCTTTGTGGACCACTAATCAGCGAGTGGGTCAAATAATGTGACTGAGGAAAGTAAATTGGTTCTGCAACTATGTCAATTTTTGAACCTGACTCGATAGCCGTTTTTGCAAAACGAGTCAATATTGTTGCAGCCCCAACCCCAGCAGAGACTAGCGCTAATGCGGCTATCGAAGTATCAACTGAGTATTTCATCTGTACATTATCCATACTAAGATCATTGGCTGAAAAAAACCTTGCCCAATTATCCTCATGCCCCAGTATATGAATTAACGGGCTGTCCAATAAATCAGCCGGATGATTGAACAGGGGTAAAGTTGCTTCAGCACAAATGGGTACAATGGTTTCTTGTGAAATCTTTTCTACTTGCAAACCTGGCCAATCACCATAGCCGATACGCAAATCCACATCGACATTATCCTCCAGCACTGAATCCGCCCATATAATCGAAATAAACCGAATATTTATCTCAGGGTACAGGGCTGTGAATTGGGGTAATAGTGGTGCAAGCCAAAGAGCAACAGTTGAAATTGGCGCCCTAACCGTAATTGTTTGTTGGGATAATGAACCGAACAAACTAGTCGTTGATAAATTAATATCTGCTAACGATTTGCGAACCGAGTGAACATAGGCCTGCCCCATGCCAGTCAAAGCCAAATGACGCGGTTTACGTTCAAAAAGCTGACAACCAAGCACAGCCTCCAGTGCTTTAATATGCTGACTAACTGCAGTCTGTGTCAAACCTAATTCGGCACCCGCCTGAGTAAAGTTTAAAAGTCGGGCTGCCGCCTCAAATGTACGCAGCCAAACCAGATTGGGAAGACGAGATTGCATCGATTAACCTATAAATAATTTTGAGTCTTGTGGTCAATTTTAATTGTTTTTCTTTAGGACTCAACCACGTAATAATTCGGCTGATTTTAGCGATCGTTAAAAAATTAAATTCAAACAATAACTGGAGACTTAAGATGAAGATCGGATTTATCGGGCTTGGCAATGTTGGTGGAAAACTAGCAGGATCATTCCTTAGAAATGGCTATGAACTATCGGTTCGAGATTTGAATGAAGACCTCATGCAACTATTTGTAGATCAGGGTGCTAGCCGAGCCAATAGCCCCAAAGAGTTAGCCGAAACATGTGACATCGTTATTACTTGCCTACCCTCTCCTTCCATTTGTTCGCTGGTAATGGAGGCTGATGACGGTATTCTTGCTGGTTTAAGTGAAGGTAAGATATGGGCTGAAATGTCAACCACAGACGAAAGCGAAGTGAAGCGATTAGCTGAATTAGTTCAGGCTAAAGGCGCTTCAGCTATTGAGTGCCCGGTTTCTGGAGGCTGCCACCGTGCGGCAACCGGTAACATATCGATCTTTGCTGGCTGCGATAGAGACACCTTTGATCGCATGCTGCCAATATTAACCACATTAGGTCGACGCGTATTGCACACTGGCCCAATCGGATCAGCGTCTGTGCTGAAGGTAATGACTAACTATCTGGCGACAGCCAACCTATTAACTATGTGTGAAGCCATGGTAACAATGAAAGCGGCGGGTATGGATATGGCCACTACTTATGAAGCCATCAAGATCTCATCAGGCACCTCTTTCGTGGCTGAAACCGAAGGTCAGATTATTCTGAATGGCAGTCGTGATATTTCATTCACCATGGACCTGGTGAAGAAAGATATCGGTTTATTCCATAACATAGCCGAAAGCCATAAAATTCCATTGGAAATCAGTCCAGTAATGGTCGATATCTTTAACGATGGTATTGAGCGTTACGGTGAACGGGAGTTATCACCCAATATCATCAGACGTCTTGAAGATGCGACTGGTCTGTCTATCCTCGCAGATGGCTTTCCTAATGAATTAGTGGACGATGAACCTGAAGCAGCAGGCTATGAAGTAGTTCCTCGTGGTCCCCGTCATTAACCTAACTTAATTAATATTCTAAAAAACTGGCTCAACCAGTAGTTGAGCGAGTTTTACTGATCATTACTTACCTGCGCGTATAAATCCTCCAAGCCCTCTTTCATCTAACCTCTCGGCATACATCCGACGAACATCAGACGAATCTGACATTGTCACAGCAACATCAAACATTGCTTTCATTTCAGTCATGCTGAAAGATTTAATAACCTTTTTAGCTCTGAGTAAACTGCCCGTACTCATAGACAAACTATTAATACCAATGCCCAACAGCGCCATTACACCCAAAGGGTCTCCAGCTAGTTCTCCACAAACGCTCACTGGCGTATTAGAGTATCCCGCTCCCACAGCAATTTGCTTTAATGCTTTTAATACGGCAGGGTGAAGTGATGAAAATAAGTCAGCAACATTCTCATTATTACGATCCACGGCAAGCAAATATTGGGTCAGATCGTTAGTGCCGACAGAGACAAAATCGACAACACTACAGATATCTTCTATTTGAAAAACTGCCGAAGGCACCTCAATCATGGCGCCAATCGGTGGCATGTCTATAACTTGATCAAAATCTTCCTCAATTTCATCTTTCGCACGACGCATGATGGTCAACGACTCTTCTAGTTCCTTCCTACCACTAATCATCGGTAACAATATTTGTAAATTGCCCCGCCCAATATTGGCACGTAACATTGCTCGTACCTGAGTAATAAAGATTTCTGGGTGATCGAGCGTAATCCGAATCCCTCTCCAACCTAAAAAGGGATTCGCTTCTTTGATTGGAAAATAACTCAACGGTTTATCACCACCAACATCAAGTGTGCGCAAAACAACCGGCAGCTCACCAAAAGCATCTAGTACATTTTTGTAAATATAGTATTGTTCGTCCTCACTAGGAAATCGATCCCTGATCTGGAACGGGATTTCTGTACGATATAAACCGACGCCCTCTGCGCCACTGCGCAGTGAGGGTGAATAATCTGCCATCAAACCAGAATTAACTCGTAGCGAAACAGCATGGTTATCACTGGTGACAGCAGACTCATTTTTCAAACTCAACAAGTCTAGCTCTATCTCGGCCTCTTCCTCAAGATAGGCGCTATATTCTGCCAATACTTCTTTATTTGGATCGATGTAAGCAGTGCCGCTATAACCATCAACGACCACTTTCAAACCATTCATTTGCTTCACGGGCAAGTTAGGCACACCCATTACTGCAGGAATACCCAACGCATGCGCCAATATTGCAACATGAGAAGACCCGCTGCCATGCGCCGATACAATGGCACACAGACGATCGGGCGGTACGTCGGCTAGATCGATAGCAGAGATTTCTTCCCCCACCAAAATTGTTTTTTCAGGAAAACGCATCATCTCACTTTGTTCAAGCAAGAGTTTGCGCAATACCCGATGGCCTAAATCACGAATATCATTCGCTCTTTCGGCTAGATATGGATCCTCCATTTGTTCGAAAATACGCGCATGCGCTTCAATCGTATCTCGCCAGCAAGCTGGCGCCCAATTACCTTTCTCAATATCACGCAAGGTGTCGTCAATCAACGACCCACTATTTAACATTTGTGCGTAAGCAATAAATAGCGCACATTCCTCTTCCGGCAGCGAATCACGCATTCTCTGAGCCAGAGTTGTCAGGTCTTCCTGAACATTCCTAATAGCATGGTTGAAGTTTCTAATTTCACTATCAGGATCACTCACCCACTTGTTTGGCACAGAGGCCAAATTGGCCCCACTGTTAAGTACCATCGCTTCGCCAATTGCCATGCCGGGAGCACCAGCGACGCCTTTGACGACATGCGTTACCGGCTCAATGGCGCCACTTCCGACCAACTTAAACCGGCCCTGGCTTTCGGCATGTTCAATTGAAGTCGCTAATTGCGCTGCCAAAGTATTAAGAAAGGCTTCATCGTCTTCCTGAAAAACTTGTTCAGCTCGTTGTACTGCAATAACACCCAAAACTTTTCTGTGTGAAATAATGGGCACACCAAGATAAATAGGATAACTGTCTTCGCCTGAGTTAGGCACGAGGATAAAACACTTATGCTTGCTACTCTCAGTCAAGTTGATGGACTCTGCTCTAGCAGCAATGAGGCCAACAATGCCCTGACCAAAACGCCGTATTACTTTGCCATTGATATCCGGATTCAGTCCGCGACTGGACTTTAAAACTAACTCTTCAGAGTCATCCGTTGACGCTAGAAAAATAGTACAAGCATCAGCAGTTAAATCAATTATCAGTCGATCAGCAATCAAATCGAGCGCATGCTGAATGTCTGGCGCATGTCTAACCGCCTGAACAATACGTTGGAGCCTGTTGAGCATTGATGACACTAAATAATTATCCTCATCTATAGAATAGTGATTAGATATGGTGTATATATCTATCAATTTAGTCTATCGGCTAATACGGCAAAAAAACGCTGCCAAAGGAAGACTGGTGGATCTATTACAAACTAAATTATGCTGGAGTAGCACTAACCAAAAGAGTATGTCTAAAGGTTAATTCGTCATTCTCTTTGTTGCTAACAATTCGAGGTTAGCTTTTTAACACGGCCTCATTATTAGCTGATTCGAGTGTAATTGGCAAGTAGGACTGTAACTGAGCCAATGCACAGTGGTAGACGCGACGTTTAAAAAACACAACATTTTCAACAGGATGCCAAAAATCAACCCATTTCCAATGGTCAAATTCAGGTTTACCCGAAACACTCAAATCAACCTTACCCTCGTCTGAATGACATTGTAATAAAAACCAAATTTGCTTTTGCCCAATACAAAGTGGTAGAGAGTTTTTACGAATCAATCGTTTAGGTAACTTATATCTTAACCAACTGTTAGTAGACCCCAAAACATCTACATCATCATCATTTAGACCCGTTTCTTCCCATAATTCACGATACATTGCATCAACGGGTGTTTCGCCAATCGATATGCCGCCTTGCGGAAACTGCCACGCATCTTGACCAATTCGCTTTGCCCACATAACTTGAGCCGCCTGATTGCACAGGATAATGCCCACATTTGCTCTATATCCGTCTACGTCAATCACGTCGCTTCTTCTCAATAAATCATTTAAAGTTAGAGCTTCTATTTTTACACATTATTTCACTCACACCAACCAGTCACGAGACTATCCACTATGGCTTTAGCAATTTTTGACCTCGACCACACGCTTCTAAATGGCGATAGCGACTATCTATGGGGTGAATACATGGTGGCAAACAAAATTGTCGATGCCGATGTGTATCAGCGCGAGAACAAAGCCTTTTTGGAAGATTATCTGCGGGGAGATTTAGACAACGAGGTTTACTTGGAGTTTGCACTTAAACCCCTAACACAATACCCCATCGATCGTTTATATGCCTGGCGAAGCGATTACGTCAGCAACTGGATTAAACCCATTATAGCCAAGGGCACGCAAGCGCTGCTAAACAAACACAGAGCACAAGGTGACGAGCTTATTATTATCAGCGCAACCAACTTATTTATTACTGCACCAATCTCTGAACTACTCGGTATAGACCAAATATTATCAACAGAACCAGAAATTATCGACAACCAATACACTGGACGTTATCTAGGCACACCAACGTTCAAAGAAGGAAAAGTAACGGTATTAAACGAGTGGCTAAAGAATTCCAACCACTCACTCGACAATAGTTATTTCTATAGTGATTCGATTAACGACCTGCCATTGCTTGAGCTAGTTGCCACACCCGTCGCCGTCAATCCTGATGAAAAGCTATCAGCCATAGCCAGTGAGAGAAATTGGCCAATACTCGACCTTCGCAACCGCAGCTGACCATAAGCATCGAGGGTGCCTCTAAAAATAGTGATTTTTTCGGGAGTGCAAGAAAGCACCGCGCGCAGAACCGGAGTGTACGCTAGTACATGAGGACTTGAGCACGGAGCTGCCGCCGCAATCGCGGAAAAGTGTATTTTAAAAGGTGCCCTTAAGCTTTCGGTAAAGTAACGCCCTTCTGACCCTGATATTTTCCACCGCGGTCTTTATACGAAGTCTCGCAGGTTTCGTCTGACTCAAAGAACAACATTTGAGCAACACCTTCGTTGGCATAAATTTTAGCGGGCAGTGGCGAAGTATTAGAAAATTCCAACGTCACATGGCCTTCCCATTCAGGCTCTAACGGAGTGACGTTAACGATAATACCGCAACGTGCATAGGTAGACTTACCCAAACAAATCGTCAACACGCTCCTGGGAATACGAAAATATTCAACCGTGCGTGCCAGCGCAAAGGAGTTAGGTGGAATAATACAAACATCTGAATTAACATCAACAAAACTATTGTCATCAAAGTTTTTAGGATCAACTATTGCCGAATTAATATTGGTAAATATCTTAAACTCATTCGCACAGCGCACATCATAGCCATAGCTTGATGTACCATAGGAAATAATCTTATTACCCTCTGATTCCCGCACCTGACCCGCTTCAAATGGCTCGATCATGCCTTCACTTTCGGCCATGCGCCGTATCCAACGATCTGATTTTATACTCACAATTTATTCCTAAAAAATGTACCCCTAGTATATCGATTTGTTAGGGTCCGCGTCTATCGCCCAGCAACAATCGATCTCAACAGGTCCTAAAATAGGCTAACAAATAATCACTCAACATTTTTACTCGTCGAGAAACCAACCTTCCAGGTGGGTAGACAGCATAAATGCCAGCCTGCTTCATGGGGTAATCGATTAGTATTGGGACCAATTCACCACTATCGATAAGGCCCTGCAAATAAAACAAAGGACCGTTCACTATACCGAGTCCTTGTTTAGCAAAATTGGCCAGCACCTCCCCGTTATTAGCGCTAATACGTGACTTCACTTTAGGTGACACACGTTTACCCCTATCGTCAAAACGCCATTGCTCACTCGTCGATACATTACTGTAGACCAAAACCTCATGACCCACTAACTCAGAAGGATGTTTCGGTACCCCATGTACATCCAAGTACGCTGGGCTGGCACAAACTGCAAAACCAATCCTTGCAAGCTTGCGAGCTATTAGACTCGAATCCTGCAAGTCACCGACCCGAATCGCCAAATCAAACCCCTCCTCCACCAAGTCAATCTGACGATCATTGATATCCAGCTCTATTTCTATTCTGGGGTGCAGCTGCATAAATTCAGATACCGGCATTGAAAGTTGACCAACCCCTAAACCAAATGGTGCCGTTAGTCTAATTTTACCGATTAACCCACGTTGAGCATCCGACACTATTTGTTCAGCCTCGTCCAGATCTGCCAACACGGCGACTGCGCGCTGATAAAAATGCCTACCTGAATCAGTCAATGACAATCGGCGCGTCGTGCGCTGCATTAACTGCACACCTAACCTTTTCTCCAATTCACTCACGCGTTTACTCAGTGAAGACTTAGCAATACCTAGCTTATCCGCCGCCAAACTAAAACTATGATTATCTACCACCGATACAAAGGCATCTAACTCCTCAAACTTATTCATATTATTCTCAAATTCCGAACAGACCTTTTCATTTATTGCTGTTTATCTATATTAATAGAACAATGATAATAGCTTTAATAAAACACATTAACCAACAAATTAAACAGGACACTCTAAATGAAAAAAATACTTCGCATAGATGCCAGTGCCAATGCATCGACCTCGGCTAGCAAAATGCTCGGTGGCAATCTGGCTGAAAAACTTCAAAAAATCTACCCCGGAACCTCCATTACGCAGCGCGACCTAAACCAGGGTCTGTCATTTGTTGACGCGCAATGGGTCGATGCCAATGCTACACCAGCAGACCAACGCACACGCGAACAGCAGCAACAGCTCACATTATCCGACACATTAATAGCAGAAATTCAAGACGCTGACCGAACCATAGTCACTACCCCGATGTACAACTTTGGCGTACCCGCGACCCTAAAAGCCTGGATAGACTTAATCTGTCGGGCAGGAGTCACCTTTCAATACACCAGCGAAGGACCTATCGGACTGCTAAAAAATAAGCAAATTGATATCATCATCACTACTGGCGGCGTGCCGTTGCAAAGCCCAGTGGATTTTGTCAGCGACTACCTCAAGCAAGTATTTCGTTTCATTGGCATCGAACATATCAACATAATCAGCGCCGACCAAATGGCCATCGACGCAGACACTAGTGTCACAACAGCACAACAGCAAATTGATAAAATAGTCATCACCACAGCTGTCGCATGAGAAAATTAATATGAACATAAGCAATACTGAGACATCACCCAGAAAGGTTGTCAAAATCATCAACGGCATACCCACCACTGACGGCGCAGGTGTCGAACTAGTGCGAGTGATCGGTCAACCCGCGCTGATGGAGCTTGATCCGTTCTTATTATTAGATTCTTTTCGCTCAGATGAACCAAACGACTATATTGCTGGTTTTCCATCTCACCCACACCGAGGATTCGAAACCGTCACCTATTTATTAAACGGACGAATGCGTCACAAGGACAACGCTGGCAATGAAGGTGTCATCGCAGCGGGCGGCGTGCAATGGATGACGGCAGGCAAAGGCATCATTCACTCCGAAATGCCCGAACAAGAAAATGGCCTTCTTGAAGGGTTCCAACTCTGGATCAATCTACCAGCATCACACAAAATGACGTCGCCCAAATATCAGGAATATGACAACGACAGCATACCGACTGAAGACCGAGACAATACCCGAATCAAAGTCATTACCGGCAAAACTTCACACGGCACCAAAGGCCCCGTCGTCCAACCCTTAACAACCCCTTTGTATCTCGACATCAAACTCGAAGCCAATACCGAATTCTCTGAAACCCTAGAACCAGAACACAATGCCTTCATTTACGTTATCAAAGGAGAAGTCAGTTTATTAAATGAGCACAATGAGACGGTATTAGTAAACCCAAACCAACTAGCCGTGCTCACTAAAGGGGCATCCATCACCCTCAAGGCTAACGAACAAGCGGCGCAATTTCTGCTCATTGCGGGTAGGCCACTAGAAGAACCGATAGCTCGTGGCGGGCCGTTTGTAATGAATACCGAAGATGAAATTCAACAGGCATTTAACGATTATCGCAATGGGCAACTTTAGAAAACTAAAGCTGGCTAAAATAAAAAATAGATAAATAATGACAGTCGCTAACCGTTTAAGAGATTTGGGCTAGTTTATGAAATGATTAAATAAACTCATGGTTCGTCAAGCGAGTAAATGAAGATAGATGCAGTGGCCACTATTGGAAAACCGGTGTATATCATCCAAACGGCAGAGCAGCGCTTTTGAGTGAAGGCGTCCTACTCCCGTGTATGGCTAAGGTCGATCTGAATCCTTTACGTACCAGCCTGTGCAATACACCTGAAGCATCAGATCCTACCAGCATTAAAGAGCGTATCGCCCCGAGTTTTGATCTAAAAAAAGCGACTGAAATTGAAAAAGATGGGTTGGAATTCGGGTTGAAGAAAGTTTTTGAAACATACGGCGCAATACGCTTTAAAAAGACTCAGTGCGTTTAGCAACAAAGTGTCTGGATAATTTACACTTGCCTTTTAATGTGTAAAAGTTATTTACAATTCAATAAAAAGCGACGATCTTTAAACAATGATGCCTGACTCGTGATAACCAACCAATAATGACAATACTTTGCACGTTCGCAGGCTGCTATAGTTAGAAAACGGTTTTAAAGGGTAACTTCTATTTTTAATTATTTTCTGAAACCTAGGTTTTTCACGGTTGTAAGTTAGGTGATTTGAAAGAGTGTCGATCTTTTATAGTTCTTAGTTCTTAGTTCTTAGTTCTTAGTTCTTAGTTCTTAGTTCTTAGTTATTAGTTCTTAGTTC
>JBNMQI010000031.1:0-18079 GCA_051277905.1 Gammaproteobacteria bacterium
CGTATACTGCGAGATTTTTTTTCATTACGAGACAGACAAGTAAAAGTAAAAAATAGGCTGTGATGTCGGTTTAAAGTTTGTAGCAGTTGGAACTAGCATAATCAATATTATAGCGGGTTATAAATTCGAAGTTATAAATAGAACTGTCTTGACGAACCCATCCCAGATAGAATCCATCGATGGTTTCAAACAGTGCTTCAATAACTTCAGAATTCAAAAGTACCCAACCCAACTGGCGCAATGTAATTGCGGCTTGTGCGGCTATTGCAGTGTTTGGGTTCCCACTGGGTTTAACTTACCCACTGCTCTCTTTAATATTAGAAGACAGAGGTGTTTCGAGTAAACTCATTGGCTTAAATGGCGCAATGATGCCACTTGGAATTTTGTTATTTTCAATGGTAATTCCATTCGTAACAAAACGCTTTGGAGAACGCAACGTCGCCATTGCAGCAGTATTATCCACTGCAGTCACCATTCTGGCCTACAAACAATTTGATACGCTTTCAGCCTGGTTTTTGATTCGCTTTGTTCAGGGTATGTCGATTTCGGTTTTATTTGTCCTCAGTGAAGCCTGGATAGTGGGCTTCTCTGGTAATCAACATCGTGGCAAAATTGTAGCCATTTACGGCACAGTGCTCTCCGCCAGCTTCGGTATCGGGCCATTTATCATCAGCATTATCGGCATACAGGGCTGGTTACCATTTATTATCGGTACTATTGTTGTCGTGCTTGGCGTTATCCCACTCTTTTTTATTCAGCTAGACAAAAGACTTGAGCCTGAACAGTCTAAAAAGTCGGGCATTTTTAGTTTTGCATTTAAAGCGCCCATGTTATTAGCCTGCGTCTTTACTTTTTCCCTCTTCGATGCGGCAATACTCTCTCTTTTCTCAGTGTATGGCATGAAGGTCGGCTTAAGCCTGTCTGATTCTGCTAATTTGCTCACTGTTTTAATTTTAGCCAATGTTTTCTTCCAGTTGCCCATTGGCTGGCTGGCAGATCACTATTCGCATCAGAAGATGCTATTCTTTTGTGCGCTGATGGCAGCAGCCTCTTTATTCGTATTGCCGATTTTAGTTGGCTCTGTGCTGATGTGGCCAACATTAGTCATTGTAGGGGCGTCAGGCTTGGGCCTATATACGGTTTCACTTATATCACTAGGTGACCGATTCACCGGTACCGAACTAATTGATGGTATGTCGGCATTTTCGGTAATCTGGGGTATTGGTGCTTTATTTGGTTCAGTGATGGGCGGTTGGGCGATGGTTGAATTTGGTCCACATGGTTTGCCAGTGAGCTTAGCCATTGTATTTACGGCTCTCTTCCTTGGACTAGTTTGGCGTCAACTAACGCGTGGAAAGAGTCACTAAATTGAATAGTGATGACTATTTATCTGGATAAAAACTTTGCCTAAACAGACAACAACTCTTAGATCGGCCTTACTCTCATGCTCAGCCTTATTATTAGGTTTTGGTATTTTAATGCTGGGCGATGGATTACAAGGCACTCTTCTCGCTATCCGAGCTGACCTCGAAGGTTTTTCAACAACGGTCACTGGCTTAATCATGTCGACGTTTTATATCGGCTTTTTACTTGGCTCAATTATGACCCCGAAGTTGACTCGATACGTCGGTCATATACGGGTATTTGCAGCATTATCCGCATTAGCATCATCTGCTATTTTGCTGCACGCGCTGTTTATTGATGTTTCAGTTTGGATCGCCCTAAGGCTGCTTAGTGGCTTTTGCTTTGCAGGGCTTTATATTGTTGCCGAAAGCTGGTTGAACGATAGAGCAACTAATGAAAATAGGGGCAAGTTATTGTCACTCTATATGATAGTGACCTATGTGGGGGTCGGTGGTGGGCAATTGCTTTTAAACCTTGCTAGCCCTAATGAATTCTCGTTATTCATTTTAACATCGGTGCTGATATCAGTGGCAGTTGTACCATTGCTATTATCCGCAGGGGCACCACCCAAACACCAAGAGTCAGTCAATATTAGTTTACTGGCTGTTTATCGGCTCTCACCATTAGGTATTGTGAGTATGTTTTCTGTCGGCTTAGTGACCGCTTCTTTTTTTGCACTCGGTCCTATTTATGGTCAGCGTATTGGTCTTGATGTGGAGTACATCTCCTATTTTATGACAGCTGCGGTGGTTGGCACTGTCATTCTACAGGCACCCATTGGTGCGCTTTCTGATCGCTTTGACCGGCGTATTATCCTTACAATCACAACGCTCTTAACCGCAGTAGCTGCCGTATTATGTATTTTTGCCTCGCAAGTTTCGACTAATATGTTGTTGCTAGCTGTCGCTTTATTTGGTGGCTTGGCATTACCGTTGTATTCAGTTTGCATTGCTTACACCAATGACCATTTGAATCCTAATCAAATGATTGCTGCTAGTGGTGCTTTAGTTTTAACTAGTGGATTGGGTGCTATAGTCGGACCAGTTTTGATCGCCAGCGTTATGGATCACTTTGGGGAACAGGGTATGTTCTGGGCAATTGCCATTTTGCATGCATCTACGGGATTATTTGCGTGTTACAGAATGGCTGTCAGCCGTGCGGTGCCACTCGATAAGCAAGGACCCAATAGAACAACGGCTGTTCATCCATCGGGTTCTGCCATCGAAAGCATCCAGTTGTACAATCACGATGAAGCTATTGATGAATCAACCGAAGGTTAAATTGACTCTAAATCAAGATACTACGTCAGATAAAATTTGGCGTAGTATCTCTAACATTTAGCGATATCTCGTTTCTTCACCTACTTCAACACTAGGCCGCGACAGTGCCTGAACGATTTGAGCAAGGTTTATACTACCGATGGCTTTGCCTTCATCACTAACTACATTACCCTCTCTGGTTTCGCTATCAGATACCATTTGCAATGCTTCTTCAAGCAGCACATTGTGATTTAAATCAGGTCCTTTTACCGTCTCTCCAGCCGTCATAATGGTTTTAACCTCTATAACTCGTCCACGATTAATGTCCTTGATGAAGTCAAAAATATAATCATCGGCCGGATGCATCACGATTTCCTGTGGTTTGCCCTGTTGGATAACAGCACCATCACGTAAAATCGCGATTCGGTCGCCTATTCTAAGTGCCTCATCCAGATCATGCGTAATAAAGACGATGGTCTTGTGAAGCTCTTCCTGTAGCTCAAGTAAAATCCCTTGCATGTCATTACGAATTAACGGATCCAAGGCAGAGAATGCCTCGTCCATCAACAATATTTCAGCGTCAGTTGCCAGGGCCCTTGCTAAACCAACCCTTTGTTGCATACCGCCTGAAAGTTGCGATGGATAGTGTCCTTCAAATCCAGACAGGCCCACTCTATTGATCCATTTTTGGCAGCGCTCCCTAGCCTCTTCGACTGGAACGCTCTGTACCGTTAGACCATAGGCAACGTTTTCAGCCACTGTACGGTGAACCAACAGTCCAAACTTTTGGAATACCATTGAAGCTTTATGACGGCGAAAGTTCTGTAATGCCGCTTTATCCATACCCAGCACATCCTCACCATCAACTAAAATTCTGCCATCTGTTGGTTCGATCAAACGGTTTATATGACGAATTAGCGTTGATTTTCCTGAGCCAGATAAGCCCATGATGACTGATATTTCTCGGCTAGGGATATCGATATTGATATCTTTTAATCCCAGCACATGACCATGGTTTTCGAGTAAATCCTGCTTTGAAATACCTTCAAGCACTAAAGGCAAAACTGATTTGGGTTTTGGCCCAAATATCTTATAAAGACTTTCAATCTTAATTTTTGAATCAGTCATGTTGAGTACCCTGTCGGTGTTTTTGCAATCGAGAGCCATATTCCTGTGACACACGGTCAAATATTATCGCCAGCGCTACAATAGCGAGTCCATTCATCAAGCCTAGAGCGAGGTACTGGTTCGAAATAGAGCGCAGAACCGGAACACCCAAACCTGCAACGCCTATCATTGATGCGATTACAACCATCGATAACGCCATCATAATGGTCTGGTTAACACCTGCAAAAATATTTGGCAATGCGAGAGGTATTTGTACACCAAACAATCGTTGGATCGAACTAGCACCAAATGCATCTGCCGCTTCTAATGCTTCTTTCTCAACCAGCCTAATGCCAAGGTTAGTCAACCGCACAACGGGTGGCATTGCATAAATGCACACAGCAATCAAGCCAGGTACCTTACCAATTCCGAGCAACATCACGACTGGAATTAAATAAACGAATGCTGGAATTGTCTGCATTATATCGAGAATTGGCGTAACTACTTTCTGCGCCCGATCAGATCGAGCCATCATAACACCCGTTGGAATTCCCACCGAGATACAAACAAGCGTTGAAACTGAAATAATCGCCAGCGTCGACATCGTGTCTTCCCACATGCCGAAGTAACCAATCGCAAAAAATGACAATACGCTACCGACCACAATTTTAATACTACGCGAGCCAAGCCAAGCCAAACCACCCACTATAATAATGATAATGGGCCAGGGTGTTGCTTGTAATAATTGCTCTAATCGTACCAAAAACCATAAAAGAGGATCGAAAAATTGTTCAATCACTTCACCAAATTCACGCGAAAAGTCTCGGAATCCACTATCGATTCCCTTTTTAAAGTCTCTTAGGTCCTCTCGACCCATTGATGGAAATTGATCAAAGTCCATAATGCTTCTCCTAAAAAAAAACCCGCCTGAAACCTCAGGCAGGCTATTAAATTAAAAGGAATCCATTTTCGTGGATTCCTTATTACTATTTAGTTTAAAGCTTTTTTGATTTTATTAGCTACGTCTGCGCTAACCCATTGTGTCCAAATGGCTTCTTGCGTAAACAAGAACTCAACCGCTGCGTCAACACCACCGGCTTGATTATCAGCCATGTAAACCAGCATATTGTTCATCACCTCACCAGGATAAACACGATCGCCGAGGTAAGACATAACATCTGATCCAGCTTGCATCTTGAACTTGTCAGTTACGACAGTCTGAACAACTGACTTGGTCCATGAACTAGGCTTAGGATTGGCACAATCTTGCTCTGATTTTACTATACATCCATCCCAGTTATCAGCACCGCCGAAAGGCACACCGAATGGTACTTTTACCATTTTATGTTTACCAATCATTGAAGTTGGAGACCAATAATAGCCAAACCAATTATTATCACGCTGAACTGCTTTAGTCATCGAACCGTCAAGACCTGCCGCTGAACCTGGATCAACCAGTTTCCAGCCCTTTTTCTCCATATCGAAAGCACGGAACAAATTGGCATTAACTAATTGACAACCCCAACCTGCTGGACAACCAATAAAAGCGCCCTTTGAAGGATCTTCAGCATCAGGAAACAAGTCAGGACGCTCTAGAATATCAAGCACTGTTTTTAGTTCTGGGTGTTTTTTAGCAGTGGCAGGTGGAATCCACCAACCTTCACCAAGACCTGTAATAGGCTGGCCATTGGCTGAGTGCAAAGAACCTTCAGCGAACGCTAATTTCAGCGGTTCACGCATTGCGTTGGTCCAAAGTTCTGCAGCAACATCTGGCTGCCCCTTTTCATTCATTGAAGCAAAAGTAGTCATTGTTGCACCAGGAACCATTGAAACTTTGCAACCAAAGCCCGACTCGAGAATTATTTTGTCGACGTTAGCCATAAATCCTGCTGATGCCCAGTTCATCTCTGCGAGGACAACATCACCACATTCTGCGATAGCAACATTGCTACCAAACAATAGAGTCAGTCCTATTGCTGCTTTTTTAAAAGTTTTACTTACGCTCATAAATCTTTCCTCTCTAAGGATTATGTTGAATAAAGTAACGAATCTAATTTTATGCTACCCATTTTATTTTTCCAACCTAGGGCTTCTAAGCTGACATTAGCTTAGCCAAAAACTATATTATAGCCTAGAGCTTTGTGGATTTATTGTCAAAGTGAAAAAAATGCAACCATTTTCAGAATAACTGAATCATTTACCACCGCTCTAATTGTTTCATTTAAACTTCATCTCTTAAGTCTTGTCCACCAAAACAATGATTCAAAAAATTGTTTATAAACATAAACTACATTTAACCCCCAATATTATTGAAATTAATTTTGATAGGTGATGTTGGTTTGTAGGCCTAAAAAACCCCATATTTGAATACAAAAGATCAATAATTTAATGTTATGCTCCATATTTACAGAGATTGATCGGTGTAATTGGTCGAATTATAGAACAAAGTTTTATTTTTTTGCGCCAACCACACTTTCTGCACAACTGACACCCTTAACAATTTACTTTAGGTAATTACGATGTTTGAAAAAATTTCTGCTGCTGCGGCTGATCCAATTTTGGGCCTCAATGATGAATTTAATGCAGATCCCCGTGCCAACAAAATCAATTTAGGTGTCGGTGTTTATAAGGATGCTAAGGGAAATACACCTGTTTTACCCAGCGTAAAAAAAGCCGAAGCCAGGTTGCTAGAAAATGAAAAGACCAAGTCATATCTGAGTATTTCTGGAACAATAGAATACGCGCTAGCGGTTCAAAAATTACTATTTGGAAATGATTCAACGATCATTTCTGATAAACGTGCTCATACCGCACAGGCGCCAGGTGGCACTGGTAGCTTACGCATTGCAGCTGAATTCATTAAGCGTCAACTCGGCGACGTCACCATTTGGGTTAGTGAACCGACCTGGGCAAATCACATTGGTATATTCGAAGCAGCGGGCCTAAACATTGCGCGTTATCGCTATTATGATGAAAGCGCCAAAGATATTGATTTTGATGCCGTAATTTCCGACCTTAAGAATGCTAAACCTGGTGACGTTCTACTTGTGCATGGATGTTGTCATAATCCGACAGGTATTGATTTTGATAACGCACAATGGTCTCAACTTGCAAATTTGTGTGCAGACAAAAATCTGCTGCCTTTATTTGATTTTGCCTACCAGGGTTTTGCCCATGGTATTGAAGAAGATGCAGAAGGACTTCGTACTTTTACTGATCACTGTGAAGAAATACTAGTTGCCAGTTCATTCTCAAAAAACTTTGGCATTTATAACGAACGTACCGGCGCATTCACCGTGGTTGCTAAAACGGCTGAGATAGCCGATACGGTTTTCAGCCAGATGAAAAGCATTATTCGTGTTATCTACTCCAACCCACCAGCCCATGGTGGTGCAGTCGTCACCATAATTCTTACCGATAAAGAACTGCGCGCTGAATGGGAAGCTGAAGTCGACGCGATGCGCGATCGAGTTCATGCCATGCGTAAACTCTTTGTGAAAACTCTCAAGCAAAAAGGTGTTGAAATGGACTTCAGCTTTATTGAACGTCAAAACGGCATGTTTTCATTCTCCGGTTTGAGTAAGGAACAAGTCATCAAAATGCGAGAAGACAGTGCGGTCTACGCAGTCAACTCAGGCCGATTTAATGTCGCCGCTATGACAGAAAGTAATATGGATGCCCTTTGCGAAGCCATAGCAAAAGTCATTTAACCACTAGAATAAATTACTGTAAATAGAACTTCCAGAACACCTGGCCAAATACTGACGCCTCCAGATGTTCTGTTTGTATTGTTGGACTAATGCCAATGTAGCCTTTCCACTGAAGACTAGATCGTGCTGTTAGCATTAGCGTCATTTATGATCTGACTGACTTAACTCAACAGTTACCCTTGTTATATGCCGGATTGACACAAACTTAAACCCATGAAATCAATCATATTAATTGCCCATGGCAGTCGCCTTCAATCATCAAATGATGAGGCGAAACAACTTGTCGGTAGCCTAGCTAAGAAATTAGATAGAAAATATCCAATCGTTGAAATTGCCTTCCTTGAGTTAACTAGCCCATCAATTGCTGAAGCAATTGAAGGTTGCATTCAACAAGGTGCGAAGGAAATCTGTCTAATGCCTTATTTTCTCTGTGCTGGTAACCATGTTATGAGAGACATCCCTTCTGAAGTCAAACCATTACAAAAAAAGTATCCTCATATACCGTTTCATATAACAGCGCATGTCGGTAGCTCTGATTTAATCACGACCGTACTCTGTGAATTAGTCGAAGACCAGGCTCCTGCCTCACTAGCATAGAAGCTCGGAGAGGCTAAAAGCTAGACTATCGATTTATTTCAATCGAGGTATTATCAACCTCGATTTCAAACCCTAGAGAACCGCAGTGGCAAACAGTAATAACATGCGCGGAGCCTTTTTTATGATGGCTTCAATGGCTGGTTTTGTTTTGAACGATACAATGATCAAACTTGTATCTGAAGACATGACGCTATTTCAAGCGGTATTCGTGCGCGGTATTTTTGCCACACTATTTTTAGGGATATTAGCTTGGCAAAAAAAGGTGATATTTCATAAGCCACAGACCAGTGAATTCAACATCATTGCTTGGCGCACATTTGCCGAAGTAAGTGCGACTTTTTGCTTCCTTACCGCACTCTTTAATGTGCCACTGGCAAACGCCACTGCTATCCTACAATGCCTGCCTCTTAGCGTGACATTGGCTGCATCAATATTCCTTGGTTACAAGGTTGGCTGGCGGCGTTACTTAGCGATCCTCATAGGTTTTGCTGGTGTCATATTCATCGTTAGACCCGGCACAGATGGATTCAATATTTATTCACTTTGGGCTCTGGGTGCCGTTGCTTTTGTAACACTGAGGGACCTTTTATCACACAAACTCAACAGCTCAACACCGTCTATTTTTGTTGCACTGATCACCTCTATTAGCATCATGGTTTTAGCTGGAATGGCGAGTGTAACTCAGGAGTGGCGAGATGTTTCACCCGAGGTAGTACTTTATCTTTCTATGGCCGGGGTATTTATTCTAGTGGGCTACGTTGCAGGAATTGCAGCCATGCGAAATGTTGAAATATCATTCGTCTCTCCTTTTCGTTACACCGTACTAATTTGGGCGTTACTACTCGGATTCTTTGTGTTCGATGAAATACCTGATGCAATAACAATAATTGGAAGTCTCATTGTGGTTGGTACCGGCATTTATACTTTTTATCGAGAGCGCAAGACTTTGAACTAATCATTTTAAAACAGTGGTTTTATTGATGTTAGTGGGCTGTTTCAGGGCGCAATAGTGAAATGTATTGGACCGCAGATCTTAAAAACAACTAACCAACCCTACCTATTAAATCTTGCCCTGTAAGAAATGAATCAGACTCCGAGTAAAGGATGGCGTGCTTGATCGGGAACGAGCACCTCGACGCTGTCACCTGCTTTGATCAATCCCTCGCGCTCAACCCAAGCGGTTATTCCACGTTTGTGCTTTGCTGTCTTAATAAATTTACGGCCTTTTCCGGGGTGAAAACTATCGATTATCTTCGCAGGATAAACACAGGGCATGTTTTCGATATCAACAACAATCGTTGCATTGCTGCTGAAAACTAGGCGCGACGCCGGCGGCAAAAGGGTCAAACTGGGAATGCCTAAAAGCTCGATATTGGCACCTAACCATTCAGCTGGCAAAGCATCGATCTCTAGCCCCTCTGCAATTTCGGCTAGTTCTTCCGACGATATGAGAGAGAGCTGTCGGGCATTTCTTATCTCTACGCCTTTTTTATACAGGTAAGGAAAGCGGCTACAAGCGGCACGCGTTAACCCGCTATGGGTGTCATTTGGAAACCCTTCATAACTTAAATTAACTCGATCAATAACCTCGCTAACAATCGAAGTAGTACTGTCTACACAGCTGAAAATATTTTGAACAATCCCCTGAAATGGGGCTTTATAAAAACTTGGCATAATTTTTAATCAACTCTTACTTGGGCTGCTGTTCAATAAAACGATTATCAAATTTTGACTTAACTTAGTGGTAACTTATCCGAATATCACCCAGTTATCTCATTAAGGCTTTCAAACGCCCTATGGTCTAAAACAGAGCTGTATAATGTCCAACATTTAGTGGTTTTGCAATATCAGTCACATTAAACTATCAATTTTATCACTATTTAAATGCGCCTACTGGTGAGCGTCTCGTTTTCTAAGATATCAGCAATGACCGCCAGACAATCACCCATTTGAATTAATCCAGGAAAATGGCGCGAGACTAGCATTCCACCCCGCTTAGCCAACGCATCTATAGGGGCTACCCCCGTCCTATCGGCAGGCCAAATTCGAGCAATCAAATCACCTGCTTTGACAGTTGCGCCAAGGTCAAACATCAATTGTACGAGGCCATCATTTTCGGCAAAGAGAAAACAATCACCATCGGGCATATCGAGCATAGCCGTGTTGTCGATAGCCAACTCACCTAACAAGATCCCGGCATGAATAAGTAGATTTTGTACACCTTTCATTGCAATTGCATTTGATTTTGCAGTCGAACTTCCGCCACCACCTAATTCGGTAGAGACGAAGACCTTACCCTGCTCTTCTACTGCAGTATCGTACATACCAACATTGTCTATTTCTAGCATCATCATCGAGTAAGGTGCATTAAAAGCCTGCATCGCAGCAACGCAGGCAGTCTGTTGTTTTTTATCATCGAGGATATGTGCAGCCGCGAACGGCACGAAGTCGAGTGTTTTTCCACCGGCATGAATATCGAGTACGACGTCGGCCATTGGAATTAAAGTGCGTTGAAAGTAATCGGCAATTTTTTCGGTCATCGTACCATCTGGTTTACCGGGAAAAGCGCGATTCAAATTACCGGCATCAATGGGTGAGGTCCGCTTTCCGGCCCGAAAGGCTGGAAAGTTAAACGCAGGAACGATGATAACCCGTCCTTTAATTTGGGCTGGATCAAGATTGTAAGCCAGATCTTGCAGCGCAACCGGGCCTTCGTACTCATCACCATGGTTAGCGCCCGTTAATAATGCAGTAGGGCCTTCACCATTTTTGACGACACAAATTGGAATCATGATCGACCCCCAGGCCGAGTCATCTCGGCTATGGGGCAATTGTAGGAAACCATGATGAATGCCATCTTGATCGAAAGGCACGGTGGCTGAAATTGGGCTAGCTTTCATAGATTCAATCTGCGTTTATTGCTCTAGTTAGTCTTTAATTAGAAGTTTACGTGGCACGTTGGCCAGGCATTCGGGACCATGTTCGCCAATAATAATACTCTCGGTAATTTCAAAACCCCAGTCGTCCATCCATAAACCCGTCATAAAATGAAAGGTCATATTTTCTTCCATGACAGTCTTATCACCGGGACGTAAAGACATAGTGCGTTCGCCCCAGTCTGGTGGGTAGGACATACCAATTGGGTAACCAGTTCGATTGTCCTTCTCGATGCCATGCTTTTTTAATACACCAAAAAACGCGTGGGCAATATCTTCACAAAGATTGCCTGCTTTTGCAACTTCGAGACCCGCGTCCATACCTTCCAGTACGGCTTTTTCAGCGTCTAGAAAAGTTTTCGTTGGCTTGCCCAGAAACACACTGCGCGACAATGGACAGTGGTATCGACGATACACACCTGCAATTTCAAAAAAAGTACCTTCGCCGCTTTTCATCGGCTGATCGTTCCAGGTCAAATGCGGTGCTGAAGCATCTTCGCCCGACGGCAGCAATGGCACGATTGCCGGGTAGTCGCCACCAATGCCGATTGTTTCGTCGTAGCGCAACGCCGCGTCGTAGATATCAGCAACCAAATCACACTTTCGTATACCCGGTTCTACCTTGTCAAAAATGCGTTGATGCATGCGCTCGACAATTCGCGCGGCTTTACGCATATAGTCTAACTCTTGCGCTGACTTAACCGCTCTCTGCCAATTAACCAGGCCCGTGGTATCTGAAAATTTGGCATTGGGCAGGTGCTTTAATAGCGAGGCAAACGCAGCGGCAGAAAACCAGTAGTTATCCATTTCGACACCGATATTGGCTTTGCCCCATCCCCGCTCACTGATCCGTTCTGACAGGTAATCCATGGCATGACGTTCGGTCGATTGAACATAGTGATCCGGATAGCCAATAATATTGTCGTGTGACATGAACGAGGTCAACTTTGCGCCATTGGCATCCTGTCCACGACCGTACCAGACGGGTTCGCCTTCTAGTCCTAGCAACACACACTGATGAACATAAAAAGACCAACCATCGTACCCCGTCAACCAAGCCATATTTGAAGGGTCAGAGACAATAATGAGTTCGACGCCTTTTTCCTGCATCGCCTGTCGTGTTTTAGCGATACGTTGATCATATTCGCTGCGTTCAAAATTTAAAATGGCTTTATTCATATGGGAATTTCACTAGTTATTAAATTGAGTACCAGCACCGCTAGACTCAGCGCATCGTAGCGCAAGTGTCGCGATTGCAGTGTCCTGCACACCGGTTCCGGTTAAATCACAAATGGTAATATCGTCTGCCGAGCTTCGTCCTGTAGTAAGTCCCGCGACAATATCTCCAAGCTCAGGAAAAATTTCGTTCGAATCGATCAATCCATCATTAAGAGCGTGATGCAATTCACCCAGTTTTTCAGTTTGAGATTGGCGATCTGATACATATAAGTTAGCACGAACAAGGCACTCAGATTGCAATTCGTTTTTATGATGCTGGTCGGAACCCATTGCAGTAATGTGTTGACCCGAGCGAAGCCAGTCCGCCATCACTAATGGCTTCGAAGCGGGTGTTGTCGTCACTATTATGTCTGCATCGGTTACTGCACTTTGAATATCCTGCGCTGCTGTGACGTTGATGCCTAGCTCTGTAGTCAAGCGCTTTGCTAGGGCCTCAGCTTTGTTAAGATCGCGTGCCCATATAGCCGCTTGCTCTATTGGTCGCACTAGACACAAAGCTTTCAACTGCAGTGCACCCTGAGCACCTGCACCTATGACACAGGCTTTTCTTGAATCGTCCCGTGATAGATGACGTGCAGCAACAGCACCAGCAGCGGCAGTACGAATGTCGGTAAGGTAACCATTATCGAGTAGTAGTGCCTCAAGTACGCCAGTCTTGGCGGAAAACAGCACCATCAAACCCGAAGTGCTGGGCAAACCAATTTTTGGATTGTCGAAAAAGCCAGGAGACATCTTGATAGCAAAACTATCGATCCCCGGCACATAGGCGGTTTTAACATCGACTTCGCCATTGTGAGCTTCGATTGCCATGGAGAGTATCGGTGGCATAACGACGTACCCTTCGGCAAGCGCTATGAAAGCTGATTCAATACAGTTGATCGTAGCAAGGTCAAGTTGAATCGAACCTCTTAGATCACTTTCTGTGAGGATTTTAATATCAGGCATAGTGATTAATTCTCCTGCGATACATCGACATCTTCACCCGAAATTATTCGGTGATGTAAATGCATATCAATATTACCGCCACTCAACAATATAGCCGTAGTGCCTGTTGGTTGAACCTTACCGCTTAACAATGCGGCTAGTCCTACTGATCCAGAGCCTTCGATAATTTGACGCTCCTGCCAGTAGGCATGACGAATGCCGCCCGCAATTTCGGCTTCGCTAACCAGTATAATGTCATCTACTAATTCTCGTACCATTGGAAAAGTGTATCGATTATCTAAACCAATGCCACCGCCCAAAGAGTCGGCCAGGGTCGATAACTCCTCGACAAACACGGGCTTACCCACCTTGATGCATTGGTGCATCGCCGCGCCTCGTTGCATCGAAACACCAATCACCTTCACTTCCGGGCGTTTGGCTTTGATTGCTGCCGCTATCCCAGATATTAAACCACCGCCAGAAACCTGTATTAAAACTGTATCCAGTTCTGGGACCTGCTCGAGCAATTCGAGCCCAAGCGTTCCCTGCCCCGCGATGATATCAAGGTGGTCGAAAGGTGGCAGCATGGTCATACCTTGCTCAGACACCAGCTGGTCGACTTCGACCTGCGCATCATCTTGAGAGGTCCCGACGATACGTACCTCAGCGCCTTGCGCCTTAATGCCGTCAATCTTGTTTTGCGGCACCAGTTTGGACATGCAAATGATGCAGCGTACACCAGCCGCTCGTGCCGCATAGGCCAGTCCACGACCGTGATTGCCGGTAGAGACACCAACCACACCGTGGCTGCGCTGAGCGTCACTGAGTTGACTAACAGCATTGGTCGCACCGCGCAATTTGAAGCTGCCAGTCACTTGCTGATGTTCGAGTTTGAGGTGAACAGGAACACCGATCAATTCACTTAATGAGGGCGATTCAACTACTGGCGTCGTTCGAACATTAATACTTATCCTGCCGCGCGCACGTTCAATATCGCTAAGGCTGACGGGAAGTGCAATTGTCATCTAAAAAACCCTTTAATTCTGTTGTGGAAGATCGAGATCAAACAAACGTCCATACTCGACCGGGTTATGCTGCAGACCAGCATGGCGCAACATTGCCCAGGCACTAGCCTGATTAGAGGTCACTACCGGTTTGCCAATACGCTTTTCAATTTCTGCAATTGTGGCAACAGCGGGCACTGCTGTACACGAAATAAACAACGCTTCCGCCTCTGGCACATCAGCCCGAATAGCCGCCTCGATAATATCGTTACGGCCAATACGCGCCATATCTCGATCATCATCCAAACCAAGGCAATCGAAGCTCTGTATCGCCAGACCGTGCTGGGTGAAGTAATCAGCCATTGGCTGACTGGTTTCAATCAAATAAGGCGTTAGGATAGAAATTCTCTTCACTCCTAACGCCGTAAAGGCCAGCCGTGCTGCCGCAGACGGCGTTACTACTGGCACCCCAGGACGCACAGTATGAATGGCCTGAGTGACAACTTCATCACCGATTACGACCGAGGCGGCGGTACAGCTATAACAGATAGCTTCCAATGATTCGCCAGGCAAAATCAAGTCGGCTGCCGCTGAAAGACGCGGCGCCATATCACGCAGGCTTTCTGGGGTTGTCGGGTTTTCGTATGCTACCCGGCTGGTAAAAATACCAATTTGATCATGTGGCATCAATTTCACAAAGTCCCGTTCACTGGTCAAATCAGTCGCGAGCGCAATTAAGCCGAGCCGCTTCGTCAGTTGGGGGTCGTCATAACTTAGCGGACTATCACAAAGTCTAATTTGCAGCGACTGTTGATTTTTCATGCTGAATCCTTATTCATAATAGACTAAATGTATCTCTGAAAATGCACTATTTTTAGAGCTGCCCCAAAGACCGTTTTTAAATCACGCCTTCTTTTTTAAGTTGCTGTGTCACTTCAGATACCGACTTACTCACGATCGCTGCGATTTCTTCCATATCCTGTTTTGTCGTAATCAGCGGCGGTGCAAATCCAAGAATATCGCCATGCGGCATCGCTCTGGCAATGAGACCATTCTTCAAACAGGTTGCCGACATACGAGCGCCTACTTTCAAGCTGGCATCAAATCGAGTCTTGGTGGCGGGGTCGGCAACAAACTCAATCGCTGCTAGCATTCCGACACCGCGCACTTCAGCGATAATGGCTTCATTTTTAACGGCATCTGCAAGGGAGTCTCTCAGGTAAATGCCATTTTCTGCAACATGGGCTGCAATGTTTTCGCGCTCAAGAATATCCAGGTTTGCATTTGCTGCGGCAACCGAAATAGGGTGCCCTGAATAGGTATAACCGTGTGAGAAAACACCAATTGTGTCGGAGTGACTCGATAATGCACCCGCAACACGGTCACCAATAATAACGGCCGATAATGGCGCATAAGCGGAGGTTAATCCTTTCGCTACCGTAATCAAATCGGGTTTCATACCGTAGATTTCTGAACCAAAATCCGCACCGATGCGACCAAAGGCAGTAATCACTTCATCAGCGATAAGTAACACGTCATATTTATTTAGCACTTGCTGAATCGCATTCCAGTAACCTTCAGGTGGTGGGATGATTCCACCAGTACCCAGAACTGGCTCAGCAATGAATGCGCCCACTGTTTCTGGCCCTTCTTTGAGGATAAGCGCTTCTAACTCGTCAGCACGACGCTTAGAAAATTCAAGCTCAGACTCGCCTAGCTCGCAGCCCCAATAGTGATGTGGCACGCCAGTGTGCAAAATATTACTGACGGGTAAATCCATATGATCGTGATAAAAGCTCATGCCAGTCATAGAACCCGAGACAACAGAACAACCGTGATAGCCGCGCTCACGAGCAATGATCTTCTTCTTTTTTGGTTGACCAATCAGGTTATGGTAATGCCACACCAATTTGACCTGAGTTTCATTGGCATCTGAACCGGACAAGCCATAAAAAACTTTTTTCATATTGCCAGGCGCCATCTTGATCAAACGATCTGACAACCGTGCGAGCGCCTCGGTCGTATGTGCTGCATAGCTGTGATAATAAGCCAGTTTACGCGCCTGATCAGCAATTGCCTCGGCGACTTCCTGTCGACCATAACCAATGTTGACGCAGTAAAGGCCAGCAAACCCGTCAATAGACGTCACACCCTTTGCATCAGTAATACGAATGCCCGATCCGGACTCAATAATTCTAGGATCGCCCATGTCGTTTTCCTCATAGGCACGAACGGGGGTAAAAGGATGCAGGGTTGAGGCCCGATCCATATCTGATAATCCGGCGATATCAATAGCGGGGTTAGAAACACTATCTATCGAAGAAACGGTGTTTTTTGAAGTAGTCATATTTTAATATCTCAATTGAAAATTTAGTTAAGGTTCAGGCACACCAATTGTGTTTCTGACATTGATTTAATCGCACACTGCACACCTTCACGCGCCAAACCAGCCGGAAATGGGCCTCCAAATGGCATCGCGTCAATGCGATAATCTGTGCTGTCATTAATCATTATCGAACCGGTTCGAACTTGGCGTAATAAGAACGGCGTTGTCAGCGATTGGGTGAATATTGCCACCGCAAGTGAAGCTTCTGCAGCGGTTAATGTCGCGACTGCTTCTTCGATACCGTGAACCCGCTCAATCACGGTGATTGGCCCAAATATTTCTTGTGAATAAATTTGAGCCGTTTTTGGGACATTCGCCAATAGGGTCGGCTGAAAAGAAGTACCGGAATACTCGCCACCGGTTAATAATTCACCGCCTAATTTTAGTGCTTCGCCTAACATTTCAGCACAGCGCTGTGCTGATTGTTCACTGATCAAGCTGCCCATATCGGTCTCTTCGGACATGGGATTGCCTAATTTTATCAACTTTGTCTTTTCGACCAGTTTTTGAACCACGGCATCATATACGGCATCATCAATTAGTAAGCGCTGCACATGCAGGCAGTTTTGACCTGCCGCAGCAAACATGCCTGACACGATTCGACTCACTGCATTGTCCAGATCAGCATCAGCCATCACGATGGTTGAACAGACACCGCCCATTTCAAGTGCCGTGGGGCGACCAGCGGCAGAGCTTGCGACTAGTTGTCCGGTAGATTTGCCACCCGTGAATGTCACCATCTTTACCGAACTATGTTCAACTAAACGCCTGCCAACATCTGCGCCAGTACCTTCAATTACTTGAAAAGCATCGTCTGGCAAGCCGTTTTTCCTGAATAAATCGAGCAGTTGATTGGCAGATCCAGGCGTCGCCTCATGCGGTTTTACGATCACCGGACAGCCAGCCGCAATAGCGGGACCCACTTTGTGAACAACCAGATTCAAGGGATCGTTAAATGGTGTAATTGCAACGACTAGACCGACAGGTCGCATGTCAGTCCAACCCACACGACCGACACCGCTTGGCACCTGATCAAACGGAATGACTTCACCCGTGTTTCGCCTTGCTTCCTCGGCACACAACTTTAATGTGGTATGTGCTCGCAGTATTTCGGAACGAGCTTCACGAATTGTTTTAATGCCTTCTTCAACAATAGTTATGGCTAACTCGTCTTTATGTTCGAGGATACTATTGGCTGTATCCTCAAGCCACTTTGCCCTAAGGTATTTGGGTGTATTGGCCATTTCAGATTCTGCGCGTAATGCATTGTCAACCACGAGATCTACAAGGCTGGCAGTTTGGCCTTCTTTTTGTGGTGTTTTTGGGTGGGTAGCTAACATAGTAATCACGTAATCGTTTATGAATGTGGACGTTTTAATATAGAGCAATACTTATACGACTAGTACTGGGCGATCAGATGTACTGGTCACTTTATGTGAAACACTTCCGAGCAGGTATCGTTCCGAATCACTTAACCCGCGGCTGCCCAATACGACAAGACCCACGTCATGAT